>NZ_JARWNW010000053.1 GCF_029868325.1 Nocardia carnea | reverse complement strand
TCGGTCTCGCGCTCGGTTTCGCCGCCGCCTTCGGCGGTTTCGGTGCATTCCTGATCGTGCTGGTATTCGCGGCCCTCGGGCTGCTGGCCGGCCGGTGGCTCGACGGTGAACTCGACCTGGGCGCATGCGCTGGAGCAGCATGCGCGCAGCGCCGAGCGGGAGGCCGAACTCGAGTACTGGCGGACCGTCGCCGGTACCGCCGATCCGCTGCTGACCGAGCGCGCGCTGGACCCGGCGGTCGCTCCAGAACCGGGCGGGCCCCACCCCGGCGAAGGTGAGCCCAGCAGGCACGGATAAGTGGGTAGACCGTTCGTGAAGGGGGCCGTGATTTTAGAGGCGCTCTACGCTTTGCTCCCTCGCTCCGTCAGCCCAGACCAGGGGCGGGCCCAGCCCATGGTCTGGGCTTTCCGGGTCAGGAGCGCAGGGGGGTGGTTTCGCGGGGGGCGTAGGTGGGTTGGTGTTTCTTGAGCAGGCCGATGACCTGGTAGGTCACCGGGAGCATCAGCACCTCGACCAGGGTTTTCCACAAGAAACCGATGATCACGTAGTTGACGAACTGACCCCAGCTGTCGATACCGATCGCGGTGGCCGCGATGGAACAGAAGATCAGGGTGTCGGCGAGTTCACCCACCACCGTCGACCCGATCAGGCGGGCCCACAGGTACTTCTCACGGGTGCGTTCCTTGATCAGTACCAGGGTTGCGGAGTTGAGCAGCTGGCCCACGACGTAGCCCGCGAGCCCAGCCGCCACCAGCTGCGGGGTGGTGCCGATAACGCTACGGAACGCCTCCTGGTTCTCGTAGAACACCGCCGGCGGCAAATGGATCGCGACGGCGAAGCACACCACCATGACGAGCAGGGCGGTGAAACCGTAGAACACGGCGTGCCGGGTGGCCCGGAAACCGTAGACCTCGCTCAGCACATCACCGAGAACGTAGGCCAGGGGGAACAGGAAGAAGGCGGCGTCGGTGGTGATGGGCAGGATCTCCAGGGGGCCCAGGCTCAGCGAACTACCGGAGAAGAACTGCACGCCCTTGGTCGCGCAGATATTGGAGATGAGCAGGGTGGCGGTGAAGAATACGACGATCGGCGTGTAGTACCCCCGCGCCACCTGGGCGAATGCCACGTGAACGGGCGCGGGGTGTCCAGACTTGCCGGGTAACGGGGGTTTGTTGGAGTCTTCCACCCGGCTATCCAATCAAACTCTCGAATAGGGTGTAGGCATGACGAACCCCGGCAACTCCGACGAATGGTGGAAGCAGTACGGGGGGTCGGGCGTATCGTCGGATCCCGCGAACGCACAACCGTCCGCGGGCGAACCGTCCAGTTACCCGTCGTATCCCTCGTCGCCGGCGCCCGCTCCCATGCCGCCGCCCGCGACTCCGACGTACGGGGTGCCGCCCACGCCGGCCCCGCAGGCCAACCCGTATCCGGCGATGCCCGCCTACCCTGCGAACCCGTCATATCCCGGCACGCCGCAGGGGCCGGGATATCCGATGGGCTATCAGCCCTATGGTTATCCGCCGGCCCAGGCCGGAACCAACGGGCTGGCGATCGCCTCGCTGATCGCCTCGCTGGTGGGTATCGGCTGCGGTATCGGGGCCATCGCCGGAATCATCATGGGCGTGATCGCACTCGGCCAGATCCGGGAAAACGGTCAGCAGGGTCGCGGTATGGCGCTGGGCGGGATCTGGGTCGGTGTCGCCTGGATCGTGCTGTGGGTGCTGTACGTCGTGTTGATTTTCGCCGCGTCTGCGTAGCCGCTCCGCTCAGGCCTCCAGGACCTGGGTTCCGCCGGCGAGTTTGTCGTGCCAGCCCTGTTTGTTGGGGTCCTTGTCCATGGTGGCTGCCATGTAGATCATCAGCGCGAGCCCGGCCACCCAGCCGAGGCACGGAATGATCGATACAGCCAGGTAGACATTGCGTTTCAGGGACGCCAGCGGCGGTACGGTGGGTGCGCCGTTCGGGGCCACGACCTTCAGGCCGATGATCCTCTTGCCCAGTGTCGCGCCGGTCCGGCTCTCCATCAGCACGAAGTACAGCAGGATGGCGGCGAAGACGATCGCATAGCTGACCGACATACCGGACAGACCACTCATATTCGGCATGATGACGAAATTCAGCAGGATCGCCAGCGGGAGCCCGACGATCAGATTGTCGATCAGCCGGGCGGTGAATCGAGGCCATACCTTGCCCGGCACACCGAAGGCGGGATCGAACTGGCCGTATCGGTGGCCGCCGTACTGCGGTTGCGGGTGCACGGTCTGCTGATACAGCGGTCGCTCGTTCGGCGGCGGGGGCGGGGGCTGCTGTCCGTAAGGCTGCGGAGGCGGCGGCTGCTGCCCGGGCGGGCCCGGCGGCGGTGCGTACGGACCGGGAGCGCCGTACTGCGGCGGCTGCCCGTACGGCTGCCCGGCCTGGGGGTGGTTGCTGGGGTCGTACCCGCCACTGGTCATTTCGCCTGCCTGCACTCGAAAATCATCAAGACCCGGTCGCAGGCCAGATTACGGACCGCCGGCCGCGCACACCAAGCTGTCGGGGTCCAGTATCCACGGCGTTCGGGGCAGCCGGCCGGGATCGAATCCGGTGAGCAGTTCGTCCGCGCTGCCGCCCGACAATCCCAGTGAGGCAGCCAACATCGCGACCACCGCGCGTACCGAGTCGCCGCGGTGGCGCCGATCGGCGAGGGTGACCGCGCCGTCACGTTTGGCCAGCCGCTGCCCGGCCGTGTTCAGCACCAGCGGGACGTGCGCGTACTCGGGCACCGTCAGGCCGAGCAGGGTGGCGAGATAGGCCTGCCGCGGAGTGGACGGCAGCAGATCGTCACCACGCACCACCTGGTCGATACCGTGTTCGGCGTCGTCGACCACGACCGTCAGGTTGTATGCCGGGATACCGTCGCCGCGGCGGAGGACGAGATCGTCCACCGGCCCGCGGTACCTTCCGTGCAGGCGATCGGTGATCTCGAAAACGCGGCGGGCCGCCCGCAACCGGAGTGCGGCCGGGCGGCCCGCGGCGCGACGGGCGTCGCGTTCGGCCGGGGTGAGATCGCGGCAGGTGCCCGGGTAGGCGCCCTGCGGGCCGTGCGGGGCGGTAGCGGCCTGCTGGATTTCTTTCCTGGTGCAGAAGCATTCGTAGGTCAGGCCCGCTTCGGTGAGCCGGCCGACGGCCGCGTCGTAGCGCCCCAGCCGGTCCGATTGGTGCAGTACCGGGCCGTCCCAGTCGATGCCGAGGGCGGCGAGATCACCGAGCTGGCGTTCTTCGGCGCCCGGCCGTACCCGGTCCAGGTCGTCGACGCGGAGTACGAAGCGGCGGCCGGTGCTGCGGGCGAACAGCCACGCCAGCAGGGCAGTGCGCAGATTGCCGAGATGCAGATCCCCCGAGGGGCTCGGGGCGTACCGGCCGGCGCCGGCGGTGGGTGTACTGGGCGCGGGGTCGGTGGGCATCGCTGTCATGGTAGGTCGCCGGTGAGCCGGGGCATGAGCCCGGCGCGTTCGGCGAGTGCGGTGGGGGTGCCCGGTCGCGCGGGGATCTGTTCGTCCAGTTCGGCCAGCAGCGCTTCGGCATGAGCGATGAGGCCCGGCCCGTCGAGGCCGTAGGGGAGTGCCCCGGCGGGATGGCCGGCAGCGGCCGGGTCGAATGCCCGGATACGCTCGATCGCGCGGTTCAGCAGTGTCCGGGCGCCCTTGGGGTTGCCGCGCTGGATATGGGTCAATCCGACCGCGTACTGCGCGAGTCCCTGCCACAGCATGCGCTCGGCGGCCGGACCGTTCTTCCAGACCGATTCCAGGACCTCGTGGGCGTTGAAGGCCAGGCCCTGGTCCAGGAGTTGCTGTGCGTAGGCGAGTGCCTCGCCGGGCGGGAGGTCGAGATCGTCGGGGATACGCGGAACTCCGGGCGAACCCGGTGGTAGTGGACGTCCCAGCCGGTCGCGCGGCCGGGCGTTGGTGGCGCGTCCCTGATCGTCACGATCGCGTTCGGGCATGCGGCCATCATTGCGCTCCATGCGCGCGGAGTGTGCGCCAGGGGGATTGACATAGGATGAATAAGCGATCACGTAACAATCACATCGGCCGTTTCCCGATCATTCGTCCAGACCATTTCAGATATTTTCGAGCAAAGTCATCCTTATAAGTCCGCAATTGCGTGGCAATGGCGCATCTTAGCGGAATTGGCAAGACTATTGGCTCCGTTGGCAAGATATGGGCAAATTAGCCATGGAGGTGCTAGTCTTCCGGATGCGGGGCCGCTCACAAGGGGTTTGAGTCACCGCGTCAGGTGTGTTCGCGGACAGTGCGAGTCCGATAGACCGAACCCGGCAAACCGGAAATTTGCTCGCTATCTGCGCGTGCATCGGAAGTATTCGGTGTCAGCACCGGATACCAGCTAGTTCGAGAACTACGCAGGAATCAATATCGTTATCGACGCAGCGAAGGAGTGCAGTGCCGTGAAGGTGGATATGACGGGTGCTGTGTGGCGGAAAAGCTCATACAGTGGCCCGGACGGGAACTGCGTGGAGGTGGCATTTCTCGTAGACGGCAACGTGGCGGTCCGAGATACCAAGGATCGCGGCAACGGGCCGGTACTGGCCTTCGCGCCCGGCGAATGGGCCGAGTTCCTGTCCGGCGTGTCGGCGGGAGATCGCCGCGGCGCCTGAGGTAATCCCGATATCAGGCAGTACGGCCCCGGGCCCGGTTGGCCCGGGGCCTTTGCCTGTCCGCAACCGTTGCCTGGCCGCGATAGGGGTCGCGGTGACGGGCTAGGGTCGGGCCGGTGATCTCGCTGGCAGCTCCGGACGCCACCATGTACTGGCTGTCCCGGCGTACCCGCAACGACCAGTTCCTGCTCTACTGCTTCGCGGAGTCCACCCGCACGGACAGTGCATTACACGCCGAAATCCTGCAACGGTGCGCCGCTGTCCCGGAACTGCGGCTGCGTTTATACGACGATCCCACGGGCCTGGCCTATCCGATGTGGATTCCCGCCGAGCCCACCGCGGCGCACATTCGACAGCACCGGCTCCCCACGGACCACTGGCCGGAACTACTCGCCGCCCTCGGTCGATTGACCGGCACCGGTGTCGACGCGCAGGTTTCTCCGTGGCGACTGCACATCTTCCGCGGGATCCGCGACAGTCCGGTACCCGACCCGCAGGTGACAGTGGTCGTGCTGCAGATATCGCACGCACTGGTCGACGGCCGCGGTGCTGCCCGGATTGCCCGCGGTCTCTTCGCCGGCCCCACGCCACCGGAGCCCGGGTCCGACGCATCCGGGAGCAAGCCGGTGCTGGAGGCCGGTCGCCCACGGCCTACCGGAGGCAGGTCCGAGCATCCCGTCGGTGACGCAATTCCGGAGACCGCGGAGTGTCTGTCCGGCGCGGGTGAGCCGTCGCCGCAGACGGGGGAACCCGGTACGGCAGGAGACGGGTATGCGCGGCCCATCGGTGCCGAGGCCCCGGAGCCGGCCGAGGACCTGTCCCTGCACGGAGCAGGCGAGTCGCTACCGCAGGTCGGGTCTGCGCCCTCGGAACGGGAGCTCGCCTCTCCGGGCGGCAACGAACCGGCGACGGCGCCCTGCGCCGATCGGGTGCCCACGCTCCCTGGCGCCGGGCTGTCGGCGATTTCAGCGATCTGTCTCGCTCCGTTGCGGGCCGCCGTGACGTTGCCCGTAGGTGTCGGCCGGACGGTCCGACGCGGTATGGCCGCCGCGCGGGCGCGGAACGAACTGGCGGCGCTCACCGCCGCCGGCCGGGTTCCGCCGCCGGGGCCCGGATATCCGCCCGGGCCGCTGAACAGGCCCGCCGAGGTGGCCGGGCATACGGTACGGATGCTGGTATGCCCGGCGGAGGCCTTCCGTGTGCCCGGATTCAGCGTCACGGTGGTCGGTCTGACGGCGGTATCGATCGCACTCGAGCGGTATCTGTTGGGGCGAGGTGAGCAGGTCGTGCGGCTGGGGGCGCAGGTGCCGATGGCCCTGCCGCCGCGCCGCGGGGTCCGGAACAACTATCGCAGCCTCGGTGTCGATCTCGCCGCCGATGAACCCGACCTGAGACGCCGGGCCACGATCATCGCGGCGGAACTGGCCGCTCGCCGCGAACGCGCGCGGCATCCGCTGCACGATGCGCAGGACGCCGTCGATGCGGTGCTACCGCCGTTGCTGTTGCGCCGGGACGTGCGCGATTATCCGATCGACAGCACGCCCGAGCAGATCACCGGGCATACCGTGGTGTCCAGCGTGAACCGTGGTCCGGCCGATCTGGCCTTCGGCGGCGCGCCGGTGCGGTTCACCGGCGGATTCCCCGCACTCGGTTCGGTGATGCATCTCACCCATGGGATCCACGGGCTGGGCGAGACCGTCACGCTGTCGGTACATGCCGACCCGGAGGTCGTGGATCCGGACACTTATGCCGGCCATCTGCGGGATGCTCTGCGTGAACTACCACGACTACGGGACTGACGAGTGACCTCCGCGCGGCGCGGCCTTCGTGGTAGCGCGTATGCCCGCCTGACGGGCAACTCAGTTCGGGTCGATACCCAGTTCTTCGCGGGTGGCGATGATGAGGTCGCGTTCGGCCACGCGTACCTCGCCCAGCATCTGGGTCTTGTGGTCGCGGGCCGCGCGGATCTCCTCCGGCGGGGCGTCCTGCAGCTTCTTACGCTGCAGGGTGAGGGCCGACAGCAGGACGTCGGAGAGCGTATCGGCCAGCCGGCGCCACTGCTTGTAGTGCGTATCCGAACCGACCAGCCGAAGCACGTTGGCCCGGTCGGAGCCGGCTTCCAGGTTGTGGATCAGATCACCGATCAGTTCGTCGGTCCAGTCCTCGTCGCGGCGCAGTGCCTGACAGATGCGGCTGGACATACCCAGCGAATCGGCCACCGCGCCGGTGACGGCGTCCCGGCGCCAGTGTTCGCTCGCCTGGACCAGGGCCACGGCATGTGCGGATTCCACCTGGGAGTGGGCGGCGTCGAGCTGTAGCCGGGTGGAATCGGCCTGCTGCGCGGCGCTGGCGGTCTGCTGCTGGGCCGCGATGGACAGGGTCCGCTGGGCCCGTTCGTCGGCGGCGGCGATCGCATCCCGGTTCGTCCGATTGTTGACCAGTACGGCGATCACCGCCGCACCACCGAGCGCGAGCGAACCGAGCAGCGGCAGCCACGACTGCCACCAGGCCGGGGAACTCTGAACGATCTCGATCACCTGGGGATCCACGGCGCCCATAATGGCACCGTCGCCGCGGTCGGGCGCGACGGCCGTCACAATTGGGTGCTCAGCGGGGCTCGGGCATTGGATATCTTGCGGGGTAAGGTGATTCATGCTATGTCGGCCGGGTTGCCCCGGCGGCGGACCGTGCGTGGTGGCCGGAATGAGCGGGCGTTTTCACGATGCGCCGGGGTGGCAGGTATGCTGCTCGGCGGAGGATTCGCCTAGTGGCCTATGGCGCTCGCCTGGAACGCGGGTTGGGTTAACAGCCCTCGCGGGTTCGAATCCCGCATCCTCCGCAGCCGGCCCCGTCCGTGGAGCATTCCACCGGCGGGGCCGTTTTCTGTTCCGGACCGGGTCGCCCTCCTGTCCCGTTCCGGTGACGAGGCCCCCGCTGCGCGGTGTCCGCGGATGCGGCTACACTGGCCCACGGATCCCGCGCGGCGCGCATCCTGTGAACTCCCCCAGGGCCGGAAGGCAGCAAGGGTCAACGGGCTCTGCCGGGTGCGCGGGGTCCCCTTGAACCGGACCGGTGCTCACCGGAGATCCGGACGAGAATCCGCCGCGGTGACGTCCCCCGATCGGCACCGAGAATCCCAACACCTCCCAGCCGTCGCGGACGTCCGGGTAACGTGGCCCGGGGCGCCCGGCACCACCGGCCGCCCGTAAGTGCATTCACCCACCAGGTCGTTGGAAAGGCTGTCCAGGATGCCCCGGCAAACCCAGATCGGTTTGATGAGTCCCGAGGAACTCGCCGCCGAGCACGAACTCCAGTCCGCGAACTACGCGACACTGCAGGCCGCTGCGCTCACCCTCGATCTGACCCGGGGAAAGCCTTCGCCGGAACAACTCGCCCTCTCCTCCGCGATGCTGTCGCTGCCCGGCGACGGCGATTTCCGCGACGGCACCGGCACCGACTGCCGCAACTACGGTGGTCTGCACGGTCTTCCGGAGCTACGCGCCATCTTCGGCGAACTGCTCGGTATCGGCGTCGACAACCTGATCGCCGGTAACAACGCCAGCCTCGAGCTGATGCACGACACCATCGTCTACGCCACCCTGCACGGCCTGCCCGATTCGCCGCGCCGCTGGGCCGACGAGCCGGTGGTGAAGTTCCTGTGCCCCAGCCCCGGCTACGACCGCCATTTCGCGATCACCGAATCGCTGGGCTTCGAGATGATCACGGTGCCGATGGGGCCCAACGGGCCCGATACCCGGATGATCGCCGAACTGCTGGCCGCCGATCCGCAGATCAAGGGTTTGTGGGCGGTTCCCAACTACTCCAACCCGACCGGCGCGGTGTTCTCCGAAGAGGTCGTGCGGGAACTGGTTTCGATACCGGCCGCGGCGCCCGATTTCCGGTTGTTCTGGGACAACGCCTACGCCGTACACCCGCTCACCGATACCGCCGCGCCGGTGGCCGATGTACTCGGGCTCGCCGCGGCGGCGGGTAATCCGCACCGCCCCTTCGTTTTCGCCTCCACCTCGAAGATCACCTTCGCCGGTTCGGGGGTGAGCTTCCTCGGCGCCTCGACCGAGAACCTGAACTGGTATCTGGGGCATGCGTCGAAGAAGAGCATCGGTCCGGACAAGATCAACCAGCTGCGGCATCTGCGTTTCTTCAGCGATGCCGCCGGCGTGCGGGCCCATATGCAGAAGCACCGCGCCATCCTGGAACCGAAATTCGCGCTGGTGCTGCGGATCCTCGAGGATCGCCTCGGCCCGTCCAAGGTGGCCTCCTGGACCGAACCCAAGGGCGGTTATTTCGTCAGCCTCGATGTGCTCGAGGGCACCGCGGCACGGGTCATCGAACTGGCGAAGGACGCCGGTATCGCGCTGACCGCCGCCGGGTCGGCCTTCCCGTACAAGAAGGATCCGGAGGACAAGAACATCCGGATCGCACCCAGTTTCCCGGCGCTGCCGGAGCTGGAGCAGGCCATGGACGGATTGGCGACCTGCGTGCTGCTGGCAGCGACCGAGAAACTGCAGAAGTAGGGAATCAGGCCGGTTTGCGGGCGTGCACGGCGAACATCGTCACCGAGAGGTGGATATCGCCGCTCGCGGCGCCCGCGGCCAGGTCGGCGAGCAGCTGTTCACGTTCGGCCTCGGTGATCACCCGGCGCGCTACCGCCATGGCGGAAATCCTGCTGACCAGCGCGCCGGCTCCCACCATCCGCTCCTGGACCAGCGCATGCGATCCGGTGCTCTCGGCCTCCAGGCCCGCGGCGGTGAGCAGGCCCTGCAATCGGCGGCCCGAATAGGGATTGGTGGTCGCCGAGATCAGGGTGTCCACGACCTCACGCACGACCCGGGTGTTACCGGGATGCACGATCGCCGAACCCCAGTCGGCATCCATCACCACGGCCCGGCCACCCGGCCGCAGAACACGCGCGATCTCGCGGGCCGCGCGCGCGGGCGCCGTGAGGTGCTGGAACACGCGCTCGCACAGTACGGCGTCGAAGGTTTCAGGACCGAAGGGCACACCGTAGGCATCGCCGGAGTGGAAGGTGGCGGTGGAATGTGCAGCGGCTGCCCGCCGCTCGGCAGCGGCCAGCAGGTTGGGGTCGGGCTCCACCCCGGCGGCGACACCGGTGGGGCCGACCGCCGCCGCGAAGGTGATCACCTCGGAGCCGGTGCCGGAGCCGATATCGACGGCTTTTTCGCCCGGCTGCAGCGCGAGCGCCTGATGCGCCCAGTCGCGCAACCGGTCGAGTCCGGGGAGCGCCGCCTGTAGGTCGCGGATATCGACCAGCTGATCCTGGCCGGCGGCGTCGAATCGGTCGGGGCGTAACCCGAAACTGTCCATGGGTCCGTGTCCATCCAGTGTGTTGGGTGGGTGTATCGCCGTGTGTGGCATGTGGTGAGCCTAACTCGGGAGCGTGGGATGATCGCTGGTAGTACACAGCGTGAGGGAGTCGGGCCCGGAGGCGGTGCCGAAGCGTAACCACGCAGGGCCCGCCCTCACGCTCGACAAGCGCGGCGTGCGTGGGTCGGGCCCGGAGGAGGCCGTAACCGGTAGCCCGGCCCATGCTCGACAGCCGCAGTGAGGAGAGCAGGCCATGGCCAAGTTGTGTCTCGCGCAGGAACCCGAGGCCGACCAGCTGCTGTCGGAGAGTCCGCCGGCGCTGCTGATCGGGATGCTTCTCGACCAGCAGTACCCGCTCGAACACGCTTTCCGCGGTCCGAAGAAGATCGCCGACCGGATGGGCGGGCTGGATATCCACGCCATCGCGGCGGCGGATCAGGCCGGGTTCGAGGAGATGGCGGCGACCCCGCCCGCCATTCACCGCTACGGCCGGTCCATGGCGCGGCGGATCCAGGATCTGGCGCGATATGTGATCGAACATTACGACGGCGACGTGACGGCGATCTGGACCGCCGGAAACCCGGACGGCAAAGAGGTGCTGCGGCGGTTGAAGGCGCTGCCGGGCTACGGCGACCAGAAGGCCCGGATCTTTCTCGCCCTGCTGGGCAAACAGCTCGATATCCGGCCGGCCGGCTGGGAGGCGGCGGCCGGCGACTACGCCGAGCCGGGATCGCGCCGTTCGGCGGCCGATATCGTCGACGGGGAGACACTGCTCGAGGTCCGCGCCTTCAAGAAACAGATGAAGGCCGCGGCCAAACAGAAATAATCCCCTGGGGTGGGGCCCGCCCGGTTCTGGAGCGACGGAGCGGGGGAGCGAAGCGGAGGAGCGGAGGAGTGAAGAACCGGGCCTATAAGGGCCCCACCCTCGAGCCGCGGAGCGGCTCCAATATCTCAGCGGAGGCGCGCAAGCCGGGTGAGCTCGGCGGCCAGACCGGAATCGCCGGCCGGGGTGAGCGACAGATCGGGCCCGGCGGCCAGCAGATAGCGTCCGTCGCCGGTGAAATCCAGCCAGGTGCGGTGGATCGGAGGTGGCGACATCGGATCCTCCGGTGCGACCGTGATGGTGAAGAACCCGCGGGCGTCGATCGGCCGGTGCAGCGCCTCCCGCAGCCGGCGCGCCCGGATCTCCACGGGGCCGGTCGCGCCGGGGCCCTGCTCCGGGCAGAGCACCGCGGCGCGTGGTGCGCGCATAGCGGGTAAGCGGCCCGCCCGGGCCGGGCCCAACGTGCTGACCAGGTGTTTGCCCACCGTCCGCGCATGACACGCGATCAGGGTGATCTCCCCGTTCTGCGCGCGTACCAGCGCGCCCCAATTCCCGAACCCGACCGCCACCGCGAGCACGGGATCGCCGCGCCGGCCGGAACCGTCGAAATCATCCCCGAATACGGTCACCCGCGTGACATCGGTCCGGGCGAGGAACCGCAGAGTTCCGGTGAGGTCGGGGTCGCCGTTGGGCGGAAACCGGTGTTCCAGCTCCAGTGCCGACCGCGCGCTTTCGGTGGCGGCGGTGGCCCGCGGTGCGAGATCAATGGGATGGGGCCGTCGGTCGAGTCCGGTCTCGGTCTGCCAGAGGTAGCTGAACTCGTCCGGCGTGAACACCCATTCCATCAGCGGCTCCCGCCACCCGGATCGCCGCGTTCGGCTCGTTCGGTTTCGGTGTATTCACCGAGAACCGGTGGCACCCTGGGCTCGGTCGCGGTCAGTTCTTCGTTCGCTGCGTGCAGGTAGTCAGGGCTGGTCCGCTCGGAATCGGGCGGGCGGGTGGCAGGTACGCCGGCGGACGATGGCAGGGGCATGCCCGTGGGGACCAGCCGTCCCGGCCGCTGCCCGGGATGGTCGTGTCCTTCCGTCGTGGAACTGTTCGGGCCCGTGCCGGCGGGGCCGAGCGCTTCGCGTTGCCCGGGCAGCGGTGGATCAACCGGTTCGGTATGGCCGGCCGGGGCCCGGACGGACGGGTCGGGGGAATGGGGGACGGCCGCCTGCTCGGGGGCAGCGGTCGCCCCTGATGTAGTGGGCGCTCGGACTACCGGTGCATCAGGCACAGTGCTGCCTGCCCCACCAGGAGATTTTTCGTTTCCGGCGGCCGGCGTGCCGGATGAGGGTGCCGTGGCACCCGGTGCATAAGCGGGCGGTGTGCCAGGGGCTGCTCCCGGTCCGCCGGTGTAGTTCGGCTGGATGCCCGGGGCCGGACGGTGTAGTGGCGTATTGGTGCCCGGTGCGTGCGCGGGCCCCGAAGTGCCGCCGGTCGAACTGCCGTGGCCCGGTGCGGCGCCACCACCCGTAGTGCCGGGCGGCGAGGAGGGAACAGGTCCTGCCGGGGCCGGACCTGCCGGGCCGGGGCCGGGCGGTATCGGGGCGGCAGCGCCGGTGATGGGTGAACTCGCCGGTGAGCGCGGCGAAAGATCGGTGACGCCCGGGCCGGCAGACGGGCCTGTTCCGCGGTCGGCCGGGGCCGAGGAGGGCTGGGCGGCGGGTTCCGAGCGTGCCGGTTGGGTGTCCGGTGCAGACGCGGCAGCGGGTGCTGTATCGCCGGCGGGCGCGTCCGGAGGCTGGGGAGGGCCGGGGGCCGCAGTGTTGTCCGGCTGTGGAGATTCGGCCGAAGGCCCTGAGACCTCCGCTGGGAAGCCTGCTTCCGATGACAAATCCGAGCGGGCACCCGCCGATTGCGATTCGTTTTCCGGAACGGTCGGCATGGGCGCCGAAGCGTTGCCGGGTGACGGTTGCGGTCCGTTGCCCGTTCGGCCGGAAACGGGGGCCGTATCCCCGTCGATGTGCGAAGTCGTGGATTCCGGCGATTCGGGATCCGCCCCGGCGGTCGCTCCGGGGCCCGTGCCCGATGTCGTGTCCGGGTCTCGGCCCGGAACCGCCGGTATACCCGGACCTTCCGGCGCCGTGGCGACCGCGGCGGGAAACCGGGGAACGTTGTCGCCGCTCGCCGGGATGGTCGGGTTGTATCCGAAGGTCATGGCGTCCTGGGCGGTCGCTGTCGCCGCGGCCGCCGCGAGGTTGTAGGCCGTACGCCGCTGCCCTCCGGTCGCTGCCTCCACAGCCGAATCCGGATCCGGCCGGTACGGTTCCGGCGGCGGTGGGATGGCAGCCCGGACCGATTCGGCGGCATCGGAATTCGCCGTCATGAGATGCCCGATCGTGCGGCAGACTTCGACGGTATCGTCGCCGGCCCGTACCAGGGCGGTCGCGGCCTGCATCGCCGCCGCTGCCGCGATACCGGACCATTCGCCGGACAGCCGGGTGAGTTCGCGGGCGTGCTCGTCGAATGCCGATTCCAATGTGTCGGCGGTGCGACCCCACGCGTCGGCTACCCGGCGTAGCTCGGCCGGTGCCAGCCGCTCGCGTGCGAGGTCCCAGATCTGCCGATGGGTATAGGCGTCGAATACTTCACGATCCGGTACATACGCCGGATCGGTGCCGGTATCCGTCGTACCGGTCTGCCCCTGATAGGTCACGGTCGGCCCCCTTGCCTGTCGGTCCGCGAACGCCGAAAACGCGATCCGGACCGGTGGTTTCAATTCTTTTGCACCCCTGCGTGTTTCGATATGATGCCGTACTTCAGGGGGTATCCGCCAGCGCAGCGGCCAGAGCAGCGCCGTTCGCCGCATCGGCCTCGTCGAACAGTGCCGCCGCGGCCAGGTAGGCAGCCTTGTGGCGGAGGGTGGCCTGTTCGAAAGCGTCGAGTATCTCGAAGAGCTCCCGGCCCTTCGTGTCGAACCCCGCGGTCAGCGCCCGTCCCGAGGGAAGGTCCGGAAACCCGGACACCCGGGTGAGGTCCGCGGCGCCGGTTCTGGCCTGCTGCACGCGTTCGACGAGCCGATCGCAGGAGGCGGCGAGTTCGCGGGCCGCATCCGCCGACATATGGAATTCCCCGGCCCGCGCGGATTCGTACAGCCGAATCCCCGCCTGCTGCCCCAGTTCTGGTACGGACATCGTCTTCCCCCTTCGGACTCCCCGCCTCGTGGTCGGAGCATATCAGCGGAAAAGGTCCCGGACCAGGGTCGATGTGCCCCGTGTGCGGGATCGTTCCGGGGCCGGGTGGGCCTGGCCGGACGCCGGCGCCGATTCTCCGTGCCGTCATGGAGAATATTCCCCGGATAATTCCGGACAATATGTCGGCATTCGCCCTGCAAGAATATTCTCCGGAAATTCTCGGGGAATATGCGAGCGCCGGACGCCGGTGATCGACCCGATGTTTGCGGATATCGGACAACCGGCGGATACGGTCGTCCGGTCATGCCTCCCGGACACATTTTCCGGTCGCCGGTCCAGGCGGGCGACCGATGTGCCGCGGCCGGACGGCTCGCCGAGAATCAGTCCCTGAGCTGGAGAAACGCCCGGATTCCGGATGCGGCGCGAACGAATCTCTTGGAGCGGCGCCGTAGCGGGTGTTAATTTATTTGTTATGTCTACCAGCGGCACCACACCGAAGCCGGTCACATATGTGACCGCCGCGCTCGGTCTGCGCTTGCCGCTGAGCCGTGAGTTGTGTTGCTCCCGCCGCCGCGGTTGAGCGATTCCGATCCACTCGCCGCCTCGTTGCAGCATCTGTAGGCATATACCGGCGTAGCCGGAATAATCGAGGAAATCATATGGCTGTCCGCACCGCCGAACGCATTGCGTCGCAGGCTTCCACCACCCGTACCCGTGTTCCCCGGCCCGTCGTGCCTCCGGACCTGCGGATCTCCGATAACCCCGCCGCCGCCGTGCTGCGGTCGGCCACCACCGGGCCGGTGTTCCGCGATAAAACCGCCCGCGCCACCGGATTGAGTATCGCCACCGTCAATCGCCAGGTTTCCGCGCTGCTCACCGCCGGACTGCTGCGCGAACGTGCCGACCTGACCGCCTCCGGTGCGGTCGGGCGGCCCCGCGTTCCGTTCGAGGTGGATATCGACACCTTCGGCACCCTGGGTATCCATATCGGCTCTGCGTCCACCCGCATCGTGGTCGCCGATCTACGAGGGCGCATCCTCGGCGGGCTCACCATCGCCACTCCGCAGACCGGTCAGGAGTTCGCGGTGAAAACTGTCGCGCACAGCGCGAAATCCTTTCTGCAGCGCTGGTATCGGCGCACTCCGCTATGGGTGGGCGTGGCGATCGGCGGCCGGGTCGATCCGAGCACCGGCGTGGTCGACCATCCGAAACTCGGCTGGCAGGCGGCGCCGGTGGGTGCGGTGTTCAGCGAGGTGCTCGGCCTGCCGATCTCGGTGGCGCCCCATGTCGAGGCGATGGCCGCGGCGGAGCTCTTGTTGCCCGGCGGACAGCAGGATTCGCCCGAGGGGCCGGAACAAGCGCCCGCGCACGGCAGCAGCCTGTACTTCTATGTCCGTGAGATGGTGGGAATTTCGGTAACCCTGGACGGTCGCGTGCACACCCCGAACAACGGTCCGGGTTCGATTGCGCACCTTCCGACCGGCTCCGATGTCGAATGCCAGTGCGGCCGTCGCGGCTGCCTGGAGGCCACCGTCAGCGATCGCGCGCTGCACGCGCGTGCGGTGGGCCGCGGAATCATTCCCGCGTACAACGGAAAAGCCAGTTCCACCATCGGCGATCTCTACCGCGCCGCGGTAAATGGTTCGCAACCGGCCCGCGAGCTGCTCGCCGAACGCGCCACCGTGCTCGGGCGGACGGTCGCCCTGGTGCGGGATATGCTGAACCCGGACCGTGTGGTGCTCGGCGGACAGGCCTTCACCACCTATCGTCCCGGCCTGGCGCATGTGGCGCACTCGTTCAACGAGGCGACGGTACTGCCGCCCACCGATATCCGTGTCACCGGCTACGCGTCGAAGGTGCAGGAGTTCGCGGCCGTGGTCACTTCGCTGAGCGCCCTTTACGCCGATCCTGTTGCTGCGCTGCGCCGTATCCAGGCCTGACAGCACCGCGGTTTTCGGGCGTTGTCGGTGCATACCCCGACCCGGGGTATGCACCTCGGTTTCCTACGCCGTCCGGGACAGTTTCACCGGCACCGACAGGGTGCAAGCCGGCAGCTTCCTGCCGGGCAGACACGCCATATCGGACGGTCCGCGATCCGGTCGGTGATCACGGCATCCAACGCTCGGTGGCTCTGCCCGGTCTCGGGTCGATTCGAGTTCGCGATCGCACCCGCGAGCGGGGTTCGCAATGGTGGAGATCGGAGTGGGACCGCAAGAACAGGGCCCGCACGTCAGCGCGCCGAGAACACGCCTTCCACCGCGGTGATGAAGTACGGGAAGTGCCCGGCGAACCGGTGCAGGTCCCGGTCGCCCTCGAAACCGCCGAACCAGTACAGACCGGGATCGTCGTCGGCGGACGGGTCGATATCGCGGAACGTGCGCACCCAGTTGTCGGCGCGGCTCCAGACGATCATGTAGGGCAGTCCGCGGGAGAACACCAGTTCCCGGTCGCCGGCGGGGATCTGCGCGCTGTTCACCTGTTCCAGGCCCTGTTGCAGTCCGCGCACCTGGCCGGTGAGTGCGCGCCCGTAGGCGGTGCGGGTGGGCAGGAAGCGCTGGGCGGCGAGCAGTCCGGCGCCGGCGAGTGCGATCGCAACGCCCACCAGCGCGTGGCCGGAAAGCAGCGCCGCGGCGATGGTTACCCCGGCCCCGAGCACGATCAGGGCTGCGCCGAGCCAGAGCGGGATGCGGCGGCGCGCCGGGTCGATGAACGCGCCACGTTCCACCGCGTCGCCGAGCATCGTGCCGCGTAGTGGTTCGGTCGTGAGCCGGCCCGGGGCACCCAGATCGGCGACCGTGACCTCGTCGGTACCCGCGGGGAGCAGAGCGTCGTAGATCGCTCGCTCGTAGGCCCGCAGCTGGTCGTCGGCCGGGTTGACCCGGATCATCCGCCACTGGGTTTCGCCGATGCGCCCGATCCAGAGGTAATTGCGCACCGCCAGGTCGACGACGGTGGCGGCGATATCGGTGGTATCGGCGTGCCCGTCGAGCAGAACTCCCGCTTCGCCGGGCAGGATGCCCGCGGGGGAGCTGAACTGGGTGCGGCCCTCGGCGTGGACCAGCGGCTGCATCGGTTCGGCGGCACCGGTCTGCCGGCGGGCCCAGACGATATAGGCGGCGAGTGCAGCCAAGGCGGCCAGCAGCAGGGCGAAAGCGATGAGGACCGGACCGGTGATCGCGAACGGCGAGTTGCCGGGTCCGCTGATATCGGCGTTCGACGGTACGGTGCCGGGCGGGATCTGCAGCGTGAGGTCGACCGATTCGCCCTTGCGCAGGTTCGTTTGGTCCAGGTACAGCACCCCGTCGGGTTCGATGTGCACCTGGGCGCAGGGCCGCGTGTTACCGATCGGCCCCAGCAGGCAGTCCACGATGCCCATTTCGAAACTGGGGCTGATCAGACTCGCGTGGATTTCGGCGATATCGACGTTGAGCACCCCGAACCAGCGGAACACCTGGCTGCCTTCGGCGTCGCTGACGGTGTTCTGCACCGAGTAGCGGAAGGTCGATTCGCCGGGCCCGGCCTCGATGGTGAACAGGTCATCGGCCACCTGCGCGGTTCCGGGACCGGTCGTTTCGATATCGGTGACCGCGAACCGGCGTTCGGAATCCTCACTGATCTGCACCCGCAGCGGCAGGGACATGGTGAATTGCTCACCGGGTGGGACGGTCACCCGCTCGGTCACCTCGAGGACGCCCTCGCGGCTGAGTGTCATGTCCAGGTTCAGAATCACACCGGCGGGTTCCTGTGCCCGGGCGGTGGGCGTGAACAGGGTGAACAATCCGGTCAGTGCGAGTAGTAGCGCCGCGGCGCCCCCCCGAAAAGTGAGCATGGTCCGTAACTTTAGACAGCTTGCTATCCTGCGTCAGCGGCTGTTGGCGTTCGGAGAATTCGAGAGGGACCGGGGGAGTGACTCGACCACCTTATGAACGTGGACCGGTTCCTCCTGGTAGACAGCCGCTCCCATCACACGGGCGTCCGCCGTACGGCCCCCCGCCGGGCCGGCCGCAGCAGCCGCCACCGCACGGTATGCGCCCGGGATATCCGGCCGCGCCGGGCTATCCGCCGCAGCAGCGGCCCGGTTATCCGCCGCGGCCCGGTCCGCCGCCGCAGCGTGGTCCGATACCGGGATACCGGCCGATCGTCGCCCCGCCCATGCCACCGCCCGTCCCGCAGCGGCCGCCGCGTGGCCGTGCGCCCCGGCCGCGGCGTGGTGGCGCCCGGACGCTGTGGATACTTCTGGCGATCATCGCGTTCGTGGTGGCGGCATTGGCCCGCGGAGCACTGGATTCGGGTGGCCTGAGCGTGCTCGGACCGCAACCCGACCGCGGTTACGACACGGGCGTGACCGGACCGTCCGAGACCGGCACCAACCCGCTGCTCATCGATACCGACGCGACCCTCATCCCCGCCGACTGTCCCTACACCGAGTGGTCGACCGACGAGAAAACGGCGCGCGCCTTTTTCGGCAGCGCCGAGAAATGCCTGGAGGCGGCGTGGCGGCCGGTACTGGAAGCCGCGGGATTGCCGTTCGAACCGCCGACCGTCGAGGTATCGGCCACCACGGACGGCATATCGACCCCGTGCACCGGCTCGACCAGTAATTTCGCCGCCTTCTACTGTCCCGCCAATCGCACCGTGTATATGCCGATCAGCCAGCTGCAAACCGATTACTACGGGGACAACTGGGTGGTCTACCTGTCGGTGTTCGCGCACGAATACGGCCACCACATCCAGAACCTGTCCGGCATCCTGCTCGCGGCCAATGGTGAACGTGTCGATGTGGGTGCGCAGAGCCCGGACGGCCTGGAGCTGTCGCGGCGGGTCGAGCTGCAGGCCAACTGTTTCGACGGTATGTACCTGGTGTCCTCGGCCGACGGTGGTTCGCTGACCGCCGAACAGATGTCGCAGGCGCGCACCGACGCCGACAACCGTGGTGATCAAAGCGGCGATATGCGCGATCACGGCACGCCGGAGAACGGTGGCCGCTGGTTCGGGCTCGGTGTAGAGCACAACCGGACGGCCCAGTGCAATACGTTCACCGCGCCGGATGATGCGGTGAGCTGAATCAGTCCGTGGGTGTTCCGGTGCCGCGCACCCGGTGTCGTAGACCGGTCAGCCAGTCCGTCATTTCTTCCGGACCTGCCTCGGGACCGATCAATTCGGTGACGACGTGTCCGGCGCAGGCCGCGTCGAGCACCCGGGCCGCCACGGCCATCGGATCTCCCCATGGCAGGAACGGTTTCGCCAGCAGCAGGGAGGCGATACCGTGCGCGGCGGCCCAGAGTTCCAGAACCAGGGGGGTCGGGTCGCCGCGGTCGATCAACCCGCTCGCCATGGCCTCTTCGACCGTGGCCGCGAAGAACCGGAAGGCACCACTGGTCAGGACGAGGTCCACCGCGCCGTGGGTATTCGTGGGGATGGTGGCCAGCCGGTACTGCTCGGGATGGTCGAGGGCGAAACGGATATAGGCCAGGCCGAGCCGCCGCAGCCGCAGTGGCGGCGGATCGGCCGGGTCCACCGCGGCCTGCATGGCGGTGTTCAACGCCTCGAAGACCTCGGCCACCGCGGCCTCGATCAGCGCGTCCTTATCGGCGAAATGCCGGTAGATCGACGGTGCGCTGACACCCACCATCCCCGCGACCGCACGGATGGATACGGCCTCGACACTGCCCGTCCGTTCGAGTAGTTCGCGTGTCGCGGCGATGATTTCCGCACGTAGGCGGCCACCGGTTCCGCGCGGTGACCGCGGCCGCCCGGTCATACCCGCACCGGTGGTTCGGCGGCGGCCGGCCGCGGTTCGGTTTCCTCGCCGAGCCCGAACCGGTCGTGCAGGCGGGCCAGCGGTTTCGGGGCCCACCAGTTGAGCGGGCCCATCATCCGCATCAGCGCCGGTACCAGCAGCGCCCGGATGATGGTGGCGTCGGCCAGTACCGTCAACGTCAAACCCAGCCCCATCAGCTGGATGAACGAAACCTGCGAGGTGGCCAGTGCGCCGATCACGATGGCCATCAGCACGGCGGCGGCGGTGAAGATCCGGCCGGTGCGGGCCACGCCGATGGCGACGGAGGCGGTGTTGTCCTCCGCCGCGAATTCGCCGCCGGTGCGGCCGGCGCGACGGCGCAGCCATTCCTCCCGGATCCGCGACAGCAGGAACACCTCGTAATCCATGGACAGGCCGAAGGCCAGGCAGAACATGAGGATCGGCATGGTCGGCACCAGGTAGCCGACGGCGGTGAAGCCGAGCAGGCCTTCGAGGTGGCCGTCCTGGAATATCCACACCATGGCACCGAATGCGGCGGTCAGTGAAAGGGTGTTCAGCAGTAGCGCTTTCAGCGGCAGGATCACGCTGCCGGTGAACAGGAAGAGCACGACGAACGTGGCCAGCACGATGAGGAGTGCCGCCAGGGGAAGCCGGTCGGCGAGTGCGTCGAGGGAATCTTCGTTCATCGCGGCGGCGCCGGAGAACAGCGGGGGCGCCGGTGCCGGTACCGCCCGCAGCTCCGCCAGTTGATCGCCCCCGGCGGGGGAGAACGGGTCGAGGGAGGTGTTCACGGTCAGATAGGTGCCGGTGTCGTTGGCCATTCCCGGTGGGGTGGGCGCGAGCCGGTTACCGGAGACATAGACGCCCGCGCTGGACAGCACACCCGTGACATCGTCGACTTCGGACAACCGGGCCGCGTAGGCGCCGACACCCTGTTCGTTCTGGTAGCCGTCCAGCACGATCGTGGTGTTGCCGCCCGGATCGGCCCGCGGGAACTCGGCCCGCACCTCGTCACCCACCTGCCGGCTGGCGGCGGTCTCCGGGAGTACGCGCTCGTCGGGGTAGCCGAATTTCACGGACAGGAACGGCGATCCCAGCGCCAGCAGCAGCGCCACGATCACCACGGATACCGGGACCGCGAACCGCATCACCCGCAGGACCAGCCGGTACCAGCCTGTCTGTTCCGGGACCATGGCGCCCAGCGGCGCCGGCTCGCGCCCGAACAAACGCAGCAGTGGTGCGCGTAAGTCCAGGGCGTTCACCCGGTGACCCAGCAGTACCAGCGCCGCCGGCAGCACGATCACCGAGGCCGCCGCCGCGGCCACCACGACCGCCACGCCGGAATAGGCGAACGAACGCAGGAAGTAGAGGTCGAACACCAGCATCGCCGACAGCGACAGTGCCACGGTGAGGGCGGAGAACAGAACAGTGCGGCCCGCTGTCTGCAGGGCGCGCACGGTCGCGGCGCGGGGATCCAGGCCGCCCGCGAGTTCCTCCCGGAACCGGCTCACGATGAACAGGCTGTAGTCGATCGCCAGTGCCAGGCCGAGTGCGGTGGTGAGGTTCATCGCGTAGATGGACACATCGGTGAACAGCGTGAACAGCCGCAGGATCGCCAGTGTGGCGGCGATCGCGAACAAGCCGACCAGCAGTGGCAGCGACGCCGCGACCAGGCTGCCGAACACCAGTATCAGCACGATCAGGGTCAGCGGTATGGCGGCGGCCTCGGCGACCGCCAGATCGTGGGTGATCTGCTCGTTGACCTCGTGGAAGGTGGCGGCCGCGCCACCTGCCCGGATAGTGACCCCGTCGGTGGTGCCGGTCACCTGCGCGCTGATCTCACCCGCGGCTTCCTGCATCTGGGTTTCATCGCCGGCCAGATGTACGGCGATGAGCCCGGAGTTGCCGTCGGTGCTGCGAAGTGCCGAGGCCACCGCGGGCGAGGGCGCGGTCCAGTACGACTGGACGCTGGTGGTGCCGGGATGCGCGCGAATCGTATCGACGGCCGCCTGTGCCCGGGCCTGTACAGCGGGTGTATCGACACCTTCCGGGGAGTCGACCAGCAGGATGTAATTGGGTGCGGCGCCTTCGAAATTATCCGCGAGCAACTCCGTGGCCTGCGTCGATTCGGCATCGGAGGAGACGAATCCGCCCGATTTCAGTCCCGACGCCGCGGTGGCGCCGAAGACGCCGCACAGCAGCGCGACGGCCAGTGCGCCGACGAGTATCGCCCGCGGAGATCTCGTGACGAGTTGTGCGATTCGGATCAGCATGTGCAGGACCCCCGCGTCGATAGGTTAGTGGCGTTAGCGTAACGCTGTTAACCCATCGATGGAAGACCCTTCCGCCCGCGTGGTCCGCCGACGGGCCGAGCCCCCACACGTCGTAGTCGCGACCTACACTCTCCGCGTGGCTCTGTACCGGAAGTACCGACCGGCAACGTTCGCTGACGTCGTGGGCCAGGAGCATGTCACCGACCCGCTGTGTACTGCGCTCGATACCGGGCGGATCAGTCATGCGTACCTGTTCTCCGGTCCGCGCGGATGCGGCAAGACCTCGTCCGCCCGGATCCTGGCGCGGTCGCTGAACTGCGTGGAAGGCCCCACCTCGACGCCGTGCGGTACCTGCGCCTCCTGCGTATCCCTCGCGCCGGGCGGCGGCGGGAATCTCGATGTGATCGAACTCGACGCGGCCAGCCACGGCGGCGTGGACGACACCCGGGAACTGCGCGACCGCGCCTTCTATGCGCCCGCCGAATCCCGCTACCGGGTGTTCATCGTCGACGAGGCGCATATGGTGACCACCGCCGGGTTCAATGCGCTGCTCAAGATCGTCGAAGAACCGCCGGCGCATCTGATCTTCGTATTCGCCACCACCGAGCCCGAAAAAGTGCTGCCGACCATTCGGTCGCGCACCCACCACTACCCGTTCCGGCTGCTACCGCCCGCCACGATGCGGGGATTGCTCGGCGATATCTGCGCCCAGGAGCACGTACCGGTGGACGAGGCGGTGTATCCGCTGGTCATCCGGGCCGGTGGTGGGTCCCCGCGGGATAGTTTGAGTGTTCTCGACCAGTTGCTCGCGGGCGCCGGCAGCGACGGCGTCACCTATACGCGCGCCGTCGCGCTGCTGGGGGTGACCGATGTGGCGTTGATCGACGATGCGATCGACGCGCTGTCCGCCGGCGACGGTGCCGCGCTGTTCCGCACGGTGGACCGGGTGATGGAAGCCGGGCACGACCCCCGCCGTTTCGCGGTGGATCTGCTCGAACGGCTACGCGACCTGATCCTGATGCAGGCCGTTCCCGATGCCACCGAACGCGGTCTCGTCGCCGCACCCGGCGATCTGCTGGACCGGATGCGCGATCAAGCCGCCCGGCTGGGTCCCGCGACGCTCACCCGCTGCGCCGAACTCCTGCATGCCGGTCTGGGGGAGATGCGCGGTGCCACCGCGCCGCGGCTGCTGCTCGAGGTCGTGTGTTCCCGGATGTTGCTGCCCGCGGCCGATACTTCCGATGCGGCAACCCTGCAGCGGCTGGAACAGCTGGAGCGGCAGGTTGCCTCCGGAGTTGTGGCGGCCCCGGCCGGTGCCGCCGTGGAGCCTGGGCAGGGGTCCGGCGGTGCGCCCCCGCCCCCAGCCCGTCCGGCCGCGGACCCGTCCCGCCGACGCGGGGCCGAGGCGCTGGCGGCGCTGCGCGAATCCAAGACTGCGCACACATCCGGCGGCCCCGCCGCCGGGCCCCCGCCGGGCGCCCACACTCCCGGCCCCGCTCCGCGACCGGCGGAATCGCATCCTCGGACCGAAACAGCCTCTGCGGCACAGGAGTCGGCCGATGCGACGGTCGCGTCACCCGGAGGCGACCCACATCGAGCGCCTGCGGGCGGCGGGCCCGCGGGACCATCGCAGCCGACGGACGCGGCGCGGCCCGATATTGCAGAACCCGGCGGCTCCGGGCAGCCGCAAGGCGCTCCGGAAGCCGGAGGCAACAGCCCGGCGGCGGGCCCTGACGATGCGGGCAGTGTGGATACTCGGGCGGCGAACGGCACGGACAGTGGAACTCGTTTGCCCGCGCAGACCGGCCCGGGAGATCGGGATCGTGCTGTCGCGCGGGTCGGGCCGGATGATCGGGATCCTTCGAGCGCCGGTGCCGGTGCGGAAGATCGGCCGGGAGCTCGGTCGTCTGCCGACGTTCGGGTGTCTCCAGCGGCGGGAGCCGGTGCGGACGAGCGTGTCGGTGCTCCGGAAGCGCCCGGCCAGGATCGCGCGACGACCGGTGCCGGTGCGGGAGACGCACCGGGGGTTCGGGCATCCGTTGGTGAGCGGGACAGCCGCACCGGTGAGGACGGCCGTGCTGTCGCGCAGGCGGACGCCGGTGATCGGGATCGCGAGGGAAATCCGCCGGGAGCACAGGGATCTGCTGGTGAGCGGGATCATCAGGCGGGCCGAGCCGGGGAGGCAGGTCGTGCGGGCGCGCAGGTGACCGGTGGACCGGATCGCGTGATCGGCGGCGCCGATGCGGGAGGTCCGTCGGAAGCACAGGCCGCTGCCGGTGAGCGGGAAGGAGCCGGCGCGGAAGGTCGTGCCGGGGCTCAGGCAGCGCCCGGCAGCCGGGATCGTGTGAGTGCCGACGTAGCCGAGAGCGGCCACGAAGGCAATCGGGAACGTGCGGCGACGGGCGCAGGCATGGACGGTTCCGCCGCGGATCGCGGTGATTCCCGCCGGCCCGATACCGAATCGACCGCGCCCGCCCGGCCGGTCGGCGCGGATGCCGACACCGAACTGCTGGCGGCCGTGGAGGCCGCCTGGGCGGATATCAAGGTGAAGGTCCGGGAGTTCGGGCCGACCATCGGCGCGATGCTCACCTCGGGTGCGACGGTTGCCGGGGTCGAGCAGGGCGAGATCGTCCTCGCCCATCATGCGGCGCTGGTGCAGCGGCTGTCCCAGCCCCAGCCGATGGGGGCCGTCCGGTCGGCGGTCGCGGCGGTGCTCGGGCACGAACATCCGGTGCGATGGGTGGTGGCCGGTCAGCAGGTCTCGCGGGGCCCCGGAGGCCGGGAACGCGGCGGTCGGCGGTCCGGCGATACCGATTCCGGAGATTCCGAGGGGGGCCGTCGAGCCGGCCCACGCCGGACGTGGACCGGCCGGCCCGGTGCCGGTGACAGCGATACCGGCCGCGGGGAATCCACTGCCGGCCGCGATACGGAGGCCGCCGGTGCCGGGGGAGCGGCGCCGGCCGGAGCCGGTAACGGGGAGGCCGGGCCGAACCGGGCGCCGGGTGCGTCCGGGCGGCGGGCCGCGCCTCCCCGGTTTTCCCGGCCCAGTCAGGCCCGCGCGGCCGGTTCGGCTGCCGCTGATCCCGGTGCGGCGGAGCCCGGTGATTCCGGCGCGGGCGGCGCCGGGAATCCCTATGACGACATACCGCCGCCGGACTATCCGGACCTCCCGGACGACCCGGGCCCCGACGATTACGGCTACGGATCCGGTGCCGTTCCGGCCTCCACTCCGGAGGAGGAGCAGGAGATGCTTGCCGACGCCGCGCGGCCGGTCGATCCGGGGCAGCGGCGCGATCCGGACGAGGTCGCTCTGGAATTGCTGGCGAGTGAGCTGGGCGCCACCCCGTTGAATGGTTGACAAGCACCGGTTCGACCACGTTAAGTTAACCGGAGTTCGCATCCGGCGGTACTATGGGCGGGTGGCTGCGGACTTCCGCGAGACGAGGTTCTATGGTGGGCCCTGACGAGCGGGCCGCCGGATACCCGTCCGCTGGTTCGTGCCGTGGTTTGTACAGCGTATGCCCGCGTGGGTTCTCCGGCCCGCCGGCGCTATGCCAACTGAATACGGACGGTCGGTCGAACGGCCGGTCGGCGAGGTAACTCGCGTCTGCTCCGCCAGGTGCGGGCGGGCGTATTCCTAGGAAGGAAACACTCCGATATGACCACAGAGGCCTACATCTACGAGGCCATCCGCACCCCGCGCGGCCGCAACAAGAAGGGGTCGCTGCATTCGGTCAAGCCGATCGATCTCACCACCGGCCTGGTGCAGGAGCTGCGCAACCGCTTCCCGAACCTGGACGAGGACCGGATCTCGGACCTGATCCTCGGCGTCGTCTCCCCGGTCGCTGACCAGGGCGGCGATATCGCCCGCACCACTGTGCTCGCTGCGGGGCTGCCCGACACCGTCGGCGGCGTGCAGATCAACCGCTTCTGCGCCTCCGGCCTGGAAGCCGTGAACATGGCCGCGCAGAAGGTGCGTTCCGGATTCGACGATCTGGTGCTCGCCGGCGGTGTCGAATCCATGTCGCGCGTCCCCATGGGCTCCGACGGCGGCGCCTGGATGCTCGACCCGGCCACCAACTACGACACCTACCTTGTGCCGCAGGGCATCAGCGCCGACCTGATCGCCAGCATCGAGGGCTTCTCCCGGGAAGACGTCGACGCCTACGCGGTGCGCTCGCAGGAACTGGCCGCCAAGGCGACCACCGGCGGCTACTTCGCCAAGTCCATCGTCCCGGTCAAGGACATGAACGGCCTGACCGTGCTGGATCGCGACGAGCATATGCGTCCCGGCACCACCCTCGAGGATCTGGCCAAGCTGAACCCGTCGTTCGCCGGTATCGGTGAAATGGGCGGCTTCGATGCCGTGGCGCTGCAGAAGTACCACTTCGTCGAGAAGATCAACCACGTCCACCACGGCGGTAACAGCTCCGGCATCGTCGACGGTGCCGCGCTCGTGCTGGTCGGCACCGAAGAGGCAGGCAAGGCCTCGGGCCTGACCCCGCGCGCCCGTATCGTGACCACCGCCACCAGCGGTGCCGACAGCACCATCATGCTCACCGGCCCCACCCCGGCTGCCCATAAGGCGATGGCCAAGGCCGGTCTGACCGTCGACGATATCGATCTGTTCGAGATCAACGAGGCCTTCGCCTCGGTCGCGCTGAAGTTCCAGAAGGATCTGCAGATCCCGGACGAGAAGCTGAACGTCAACGGTGGCGCCATCGCCATGGGCCACCCGCTGGGTGCCACCGGTGCCATGATCACCGGCACCATGGTCGACGAACTGGAGCGCCGCGGCGCCCGCCGTGCCCTCGTCACGCTATGCATCGGCGGCGGCATGGGTGTGGCCACCATCATCGAGCGCGTCTGACGCGACCGACCGAGTCTCATATTTCCCGAGGAGATAGAAAAACCGTGAGCGAAGCCAACATGATCGGTTGGGAGAAGGATTCGGACGGCATCGTCGTACTGACGATGGACGACCCGAACCAGGGCGCCAACACGATGAACGACCTCTACAAGAAGTCGATGACCGCGACGATCGACCGGCTGGAGGCCGAGAAGGACGACATCACCGGTGTCGTGCTGACCTCCGCGAAGAAGACCTTCTTCGCAGGCGGCGATCTGAAGAACATGATGCAGGTCGGCCCGGACAACGGCCCGGAACTGATGGAAGAGCTGGGCGAGATCAAGTCGGCGCTGCGCCGGCTGGAGACCCTCGGCAAGCCCGTCGTGGCCGCCATCAACGGCGCCGCGCTGGGCGGTGGCCTGGAAATCGCGCTGGCGACCCATCACCGGATCGCGGCCGACGTCCCCGGCTGCCAGATCGGCCTGCCCGAGGCCACCCTCGGCCTGCTGCCCGCCGGTGGCGGCATCATCCGCACCGTGCGCATGCTCGGCCTGCAGAACGCGCTGATGCAGGTGCTGCTGCAGGGCCAGCGGAACAAGCCGGCCAAGGCCAAGGAGATCGGCCTGGTCGACGAGCTGGTCGGCTCGATCGACGAACTGGTGCCCGCCGCCAAGGCGTGGATCAAGGCCAACCCCGAGGGCGGCGTGCAGCCATGGGACAAGAAGGGCTTCAAGATCCCGGGTGGCACCCCCGCCAGCCCGGCGTTCGCCGCTCAGCTCCCGGCCTTCCCGGCCAACCTGCGCAAGCAGCTCAAGGGCGCCAATATGCCTGCCCCGCGCGCCATCATGGCCGCGGCGGTCGAGGGCTCGCAGGTCGGCATCGACGATGCCTCGCTGATCGAGTCCCGCTACTTCGTGCACCTGCTCACCGGGCCGGTCGCGAAGAACATGATCCAGGCGTTCTTCTTCGACCTGCAGACCATCAACAACGGTGGTTCGCGGCCGAACGATGTGCCCAAGCGGGAGATCAAGAAGGTCGGCGTGCTCGGCGCGGGCATGATGGGCGCCGGTATCGCCTATGTCTCCGCCAAGGCCGGCTACGAGGTCGTGCTGAAGGACGTCACCCTCGAGGCGGCCGAACGCGGTAAGGGCTACTCGGAGAAGATCGAGGCCAAGGCGCTGTCCCGGGGCAAGACCACCGAGGAGAAGTCCAAGGCGCTGCTCGACCGGATCAAGCCGAGCGCCGACGTCGCCGATTTCGACGGCGTCGACTTCGTGATCGAGGCGGTCTTCGAGAGCACCGAGCTCAAGCACAAGGTGTTCCAGGAGATCGAGGATATCGTCACCCCGGACGCGCTGCTGGGCTCCAACACCTCCACGCTGCCGATCACCGGCCTGGCCAAGGGTGTCAAGCGTGAGCAGGACTTCATCGGTATCCACTTCTTCTCGCCGGTCGACAAGATGCCGCTGGTCGAGATCATCAAGGGTGAGAAGACCTCCGACGAGGCCCTGGCCCGGGTGTTCGACTACACCCTCGCCATCAAGAAGACCCCGATCGTCGTCAACGACAGCCGTGGCTTCTTCACCTCCCGCGTGATCGGCACATTCGTCAACGAGGCGATCGCCATGCTGGGTGAGGGCATCGAGCCCGCCACCATCGAGCAGGCCGGCTCGCAGGCGGGCTACCCGGCGCCGCCGCTGCAGCTGACCGATGAGCTGAACATGAAGCTCATGCAGAAGATCGCCCGGGAGACCGAAGAGGCTGCCAAGGCCGGCGACGCCGCCATGGGCAAAGAGCGGCACCCGGCCATCGACGTGGTCGACTACATGGTCGAGCAGGGTCGCCCGGGTCGTCTGGAGAAGGCCGGTTTCTACGAGTACGACGAAAACGGCAAGCGTCTCAACATCTGGCCGCAGCTGCGCGAGCACTTCAAGACCACCTCGGGTTTCGGCGTGCCGCTGCAGGACCTGATCGACCGCATGCTGTTCATCGAGGCCATCGAAACCCAGAAGTGCTTCGACGAAGGCGTGCTCGAGTCCACTGCGGACGCGAACATCGGCTCGATCTTCGGCATCGGGTACCCGGCCTGGACCGGTGGCGTGCACCAGTTCATCGTCGGCTACCCCGGCGGCCAGGAAGCCTTCGTGGCGCGGGCCGACGAACTGGCGAAGAAGTACGGTAAGCGCTTCGAGGTCCCGGCCTCGCTGCGTAAGTAGTCCCGGTCCGGGCGAACAGTCCGGACCGTTCGGCCGGCACAGCCCGCCCCACTTCGACTGTGGGGCGGGCTGTGTTTTTGGCGGCGCCTGCGGCGCCGCGGGTTTTGGCCCCCTTGGTCCCTGCTGTCCGCACTCGACACTCGCGGCTGCGCCGCATCGCATCGAGCACGGACTGCAGGGACGGGCCAAAACCTCTCGGGGCCTCGCTGGACTCGGCACCGCCGCTGGGCACGCTGGGATCGAAGTCGGCCCGTCGTCGGGGTACACGGCCGTCTGTGGGCGACACGCCCAGGGGTCCCGTTGCCCTCGGCGTGTTGTTGCAGCGTTCGGTGGGGGAGCCGGACGGAAACTTCGCGGGCTCGCCAGGAATACGGCAACGGATGGGCGGGCGGGACCGATAAATCTACTGGAACCGAAGGCGCACGGGGCGGCGATGCCGGTTTGTTGTCGGATGCCGGGGATATACCTTTATCAGCCGGCTTGTCCGGCGGCCGCCCGATAGATGTGCCGCCGAGGCTTACAGCGCGACGGCGAGGGTTCGCTCAGAACTGCATACAGACCATCGCCGACCTGCGTATTCGACGGTCGCGCGGGGCGGGAACGCCCTTGATGCGAAGTCAACACGCGAGCAAGGAGGAAAGCCGCGCATCCGGGTATTGCGCGCGCTACGTTGGAAGTGGATACCGGAACGGCGCCGCCGCGGCGTACCCCACCGCAGCCGGTTCGTGACGAGTGCGAGGTGGTGAGATGATTCCACGAACGCGTTCGGGCCCACCGGGCCGCGAATCGGAGGACTCCTACGTCACTTCCGACGCCGAGCCGGAAAGCGCTGGGGTGGAAAGCGGTAGGTCCGGCCCGGGGGCCGCGGAACGGGCGGCGCATCCGGGCGCCGAGGGGCCCCGGGAATCCGACGACGCCGCTCCCGGCAGTGCCGAGTCCGGTAGCGATGAGCCCAGCGGCGCCGAGCCCGACAGCGGCGGTCCCGAACCCACCATGGCAGTTCCGGGGCCGGGCCCGGAGGCCGCGGGCGCCGAACCGGAGCGCATCGTCGAAGACCTGGCCGCCATGGGGCTGACCGAGGCCCAGGAGATCGGCCGCGGCGGCTTCGGCGTCGTATACCGGTGTGTGCAGCGGGCACTGGACCGAGTGGTCGCGGTGAAGGTGCTGTCGTCGGATCTGGACCCGGAGAGCCGGGAACGGTTCCTGCGTGAGGAGCACGCGATGGGCCGGCTGTCCGGGCATCCGAATATCGTCGACATCCTGCAGGTGGATGTGACGGCCGCCGGCCTGCCGTTCATCGTGATGCCGTTCGCGACGCACGGGTCGCTGGAACGTCTCGTCCATGATCTGGGCCCGTTGAGCTGGGCCGATACCCTCCGTGCCGGAGTGAAACTCGCCGGGGCGATCGAGAGCGCACACCGGACGCGGATCCTGCACCGCGATGTGAAACCGGCCAATGTACTGCTCAGTTCGTACGGCGAACCCCAGCTCACCGATTTCGGGATCGCCCGGATGCCCGGCGGTTTCCGCACATCGGACAGTCAGATCACCGGGTCCCCGGCGTTCACCGCGCCCGAGGTGCTCAAGGGCGAGGAACCCACCGTCCGATCCGATGTGTACGGCCTGGGCGCGACATTGTTCGCGCTGCTCACCGGTCATGCGGCATTCGAACGGCAGGCCGGCGAGCGGGTGGTCGCGCAATTCCTGCGGATCACCACGCAACCGGTGCCCGACCTTCGTGAACAGGACATACCGGCCGATGTGGCCGCCGCGATCGAAGCGGCGATGGCGCAGGACCCGCAGGACCGCCCGGCCTCGGCCTACGAGTTCGGTGAGACGTTGCGAGAGGTACAGATAGCGCACGGGCAGGTCCCGGACGATATGGCGTTACTGGACCCGGAGATCACCGCGGTGGAAACCGGGCCGCCGGCACACGACCGGCAGCCGCCCGCGGTGACCGCCCGCCGCAGCTGGCCGCTGCTGCCGCCGACGGCCGCCGGCTGGATGAGCGGCGCCGGTGCACGTCCGGGGCGCACCACCGGCGAGACCGGCCCGCGCGGCAGCACTTCCGGCCGGCGCGATGCTGCGGCGGCCGCCCGCCGGCGGTCTCCGGGCACCCTGCCGCCGAGCCCGGCCACGAAGTTCCGGCCACCGACGCCGCCCCGGGAACCGGTGCGCCGGCCACGGCTGCTGGATGTCCTGCGCACCGGTGTGGAACGCCGGCTCACCGTGATCCACGCGCCGGCCGGTTTCGGTAAGAGCGTGCTGGCGGCGCAGTGGCGCGACGAACTGGAGGGGCTCGGACTGCCGGTCGCCTGGATCGGGATCGACAGCGGCGACGACCACGAGGTCTGGTTCCTCGCCCACCTCATCGAGGCCATTCACCGGGTGCGGCCCGATATCGGGGCAGGTTTGGGCCAGATGCTCGAGGAGCGGCCCGCGGATTCGGTCACCATCGCGGTATCCAGCCTGATCACCGAACTGCACACCAGCGGAGAACCGGTGGTGGTGATCATCGACGATTGGCATCGGCTTTCCGATCCCGGCGCGAAACGGGTGCTGTCGAGTCTGCTGGACAGCGGCTGCCACCATCTGCGGCTCGTGGTGACCAGCCGCGATCCCTCGGAACTGCCCATCGGCCGGATGCGGATGAACGACGAACTGGTGCAGGTCGATTCCGCGCAGCTGCGGCTCACCCGCGCCGAGGTCGGGGAGATCCTGGTACGCCGCAACGGTTTCGCACTCGACGACGAACAGCTGGACCGGCTGTACACCGCCACCGACGGCTGGCCCGCCGCGATCCAGCTGATCAGCCTCGCGCTGCGCGACGATCCCGATCCGGCTGTCCTGGTGGAACGCCTGTCCGAGGGCGGGCACGGTATCCGTGAATACCTGGCCGAGAACGTGCTGGATGCCCTCGAACCCGAGATGCTCGACTTCCTCGCCGTGATCGCGGTGGCCGAGCAGGCGAACGGTTCGCTGGCCATCGCGCTCACCGGTAATTCCGAGGCGCCGCGGCTACTGGAGCAGGCCGAACGGCGCGAGTTGTTCCTGCGCCGCGCCGACGCCGAACCGGAATGGTTCCAGATGCAGCCGTTGTTCGCCGAATATCTGCGGGCCCGCCTGGACCGGACGGATCCGGGCCGGGTGAAAACCCTGCACCGCCGGGCCGCCCGGTGGTATGCCGAACACCAGCTGCTGCGCCGCGCGGTGGACCATTCGCTGGCCGGGACCGATTTCAAGACGGCGCTGGACCTGCTCGAGAACGGCGGGATGGATCTGGTCGACGGTTCGCGGGTCGCGACACTGCTCGGTTCGGTGTCCAAACTTCCCGTCCAGCAGGTGGCCTCGCGTTCGAAGCTGCTGATGGCGGTCGCGCGGGCGAATGTGAATCTCCAACAGTCCACCGCGGCCCGTTCGGCGCTGAATCGGCTGTCGAATGTGCTGTCCCGCAGCCCGGAGGGCGACGGGGAGGTGCGCAAACAGCGCTGCCAGGCCGATGTACTGGCCGCGGCCGACGAGATCTCGCACGACCGCTCCGCGGGTGTACTCGAACAAGTCTCCGAATCGCTGCGCCACCCCGGCGAATTGCCCGCCTGGACTGTCGCCACAGCGGCAAATATCCACGCCTACGTGCGAATTTGCGAATTCGACTATCGGGCGGCGAGCGAAATGCTGGAATGGGCGCGACCGTATCAGGAACGCTCCCGGGAGCCGCTCGGTGAGATCTTCGCCTGGTGCGGCCGCGGCCTCATCGCCTACGAGCAGCTGGATATCGCGGTGGCGTTGAGTGCCTACCGGCAGGCGTACAAGACCGCTCAGATGAGGTCGGGTCCGCGCTCGCACGGGGTGCGCACCGCCGCCGGACTGCTGGGCGAACTCGAATACCGGCGCGGTGATCTGGCTGCCGCCGAGGAACTGTTCGACGAGTCCTACCAGCTGGTCGCGCGGGTCGGTCCGATCGAATCCCTGATCGCCACCATCGTGACCGGCGCCCGGGTGAAGGCGCTACTCGGTGATCTACCGGCGGCCGCGGTGCGGCTGGGGGAAGGCGCGCGGATCGCCGCGGACCATCAACTGACCCGGCTGGCTGCGCAGATCCGGGCCGAGCAGTTCCGGCTGGGCGTGATCGCGCCCGATCGTGCCCCCGAAAGCACCGCGGCTGTCGCCGGCGACTTCTCCGAACCCCGCCGCGAACCCGAGCACCCGGTGGTCCCGTCGGTCCTGGATATGGAGGCCGGCGAGGTCGCCACCATCCGGGCACTGCTGGCCGGCGGTACCCGGCAGGAACACGAACGCGCGGCCCGGCATGCGCGAGCCCTCCAAAGCCGCACGCGGGAACAGGCCCGGCCCCGCGCCGAGCTGGACCTCTCGCTGCTGCTCGCCGAATCGCTGGCCGCGGCCGGCTGGGTCGGCGAGGCCGCCGCGCTGCTGGCGCCGGTGGTCGCCACCTGCGCGGAACTCGGCTGGACCAGGCCGCTGCTGGATGCGGGGCCGGCGGTCCTCGAGATCCTGCGGGTGCTGCGCGACGATCTACCGGTGTCCACCCCGGACGGGACGGACACGGTTCGCACGCTCGGTGAGAACCGTGTCCCGATCCGTTTCCTGGACGAGCTACTGAGCTGATCTAGGGCTGCCACCAGGGGCGCAGCGGTACCTCCGGTTTACCAGAGCTGCCCAGTTTGACCCCGAGCACCTGGTGCAGCTGCACCACATTGCGCTCGAATCCCAACCGGCTGCCCGCCATGTACAGGCCCCACACCTTCGCGGTGCCCTCGCCTGCTTCGGCGACGCAGGCATCCCAGTTGGCCACCAGGTTCTTGCACCATTCCGTGAGGGTCAGCGCGTAGTGTTCGCGCAGGTTCTCCTCGTGCAGAACCTCGAGCCCGACATTCTGGATATCGCTGATGATGCGACCGGAGCCGATGAGCTCCCCGTCGGGGAAGACATAGCGGTCGATGAAATCTCCCGCCTTCGTGGCGCGGGTGTTGTCCGGCCGGGTGATGCAGTGGTTCAGGAACAAGCCGCCGTCGCGCAGTTTGCTCTGGATGAACCGGAAATAGGACGGGTAGTTGTGGACGCCGATATGTTCGGTGAGCCCGATCGAGGACAGCGCGTCGAACTGGCCCTCGGGCACATCGCGGTAATCCGAATACCGCACCTCGGCGAGATCACTCAGTCCTTCTTCGGCGATCTTCTTCTGCGCCCACGCGGCCTGTTCGGCCGAAAGGGTCGCGCCGATGACGCGGACTCCGCGCTTGGCGGCGTAGCGCACCATGCCACCCCAGCCGCAGCCGATATCGAGCAGCCGGTCGCCCTCCTTCAGCCGGAGCTTCTCGAAGACCAGCCGGTACTTGTTCTCCTGGGCCTGCTCCAGCGTCCAATCCCGTTCGCCGTAACACGCACAGGTGTAGGTCATGGAGGGACCCAGCACGTACTCGTAGAAGGTGTTCGAGACGTCGTAGTGATGGTGGATGACCTCGGCATCGCGGGCCTTGGAATGCCGCAGACCCTCCATCGCGATCCGGCGCCACCGCGGCACCGTCTCCTGCGGCGGTGGTGGTACCGGGCGCAACCGCTCCCAGCCCAGCGAGCGGGCGATCGCCACCAGCGAAAGCGCCGACGGACGTTTGAACTTCAGGTCCGTCATCGCCGCGAGGATGTCGTAGGGGTCGCCGGGGTGCACCCCCGCGGCGTCCATATCCCCGGAGATGTAGGCGCGGGCCAGACCGAGATCACCCGGTGCGTTGGCGAGATAATTGATACCGCGCGGATTACGGATCTCGAGCGCGAACTCGGAATCCACCGGGCCGGTGGTGCTGCCGTCGTAGGCGGTCAGCTTGATGGGAACATCGCCGTCGACCAAGGTCTCGACGACTTCGGCGATACTGAGCCGGGTGCCCAGATCCGCAAAAGCATCGGATCTATCCTTAAATGTCGTCATCTGCGTTGCACCGCCTTCGAATACAGATCCAGCAGGCGCTGGCCGGGATCGTAGCGTTTCTTCAATTCTTTGTATCTCTCACCGCCGTACAGAGCGGCAAACTCCTCGGGTTCATAATATGAATCCGAGTACAGGGATTTGTGTCCGTCGAATTCGGTGACGGTTTTCTCGATGGCGCGATTTGCCGCACCATCTATCCGGCCGGGCGATTTCGGCACCGCCGACCAGAAGCCTATGTTCACGTACGTGCGGCCGGTCCTCAGCGGATACAGCGGCCACGGCTGGGTTCCGGGCGCGGCGCCGGTATCGCGCAGCCGCAGCGGGCACAGCCAGATGGGTTCGATGGGGATTTCGCGCAGGAACCATTCCATGAAATCCGCGGTGCGTTCCACCGGTACCTCGATATCCTGCACCACGCGCTCCTGCGGTGGATTTCCTTTACGCGCCTCGAGTTTGTCACCGATGTTGTAGCGGTGATCGAGGGCGATAAGTTTCCAGTAGAAACTGCTGCGGCGGTACCGTTTCGGCCAGAAGCGGCGGATGTTCGGGTTCTGTGTACCGAATGCGCGCGAGCACCAGAACCAGTCGGTATCCCAGCGCCACAGGTAATCGTGGATGGTGAGACGGTCCCGTTTCGGCTCCGGGCCGTCGTGCTGGATGGACCGGTAGTAGATATCCATATCGGTGTAATCGCTGACCGGGCCGGGTTCATCGGTCTGCCGCCCCAGCGTCAGGTAGCTCTCCCCGGCGCTGAACACCACGCCGTCGAGGTAATCGACCGCTTCCCCGTCGTGGCTGCGCTCCAGCACGATCCGATCCAGTGCGGCTTCGAGCTCACGCAGATCGTGGAACCGCAGATGCCGCAACGCCACATAAGGGGGCACCGATTCCAGTTCGATCTTCAGGCGGGTGGTGTACCCCAGGGTGCCGTAGGAGTTCGGGAACCCGCGGAACAGCTCGGCATCCGGGCCGTCCGGGGTGATGGTGACGATTTCTCCCGCGCCGGTGAGCACCTCCATCTCCAGCACCGATTCGTGCGGCAGGCCGTTGCGGAAGGAACTGGATTCGATCCCGAGCCCGGTAACCGCGCCGCCCAGGGTGATCGTTTTGAGCTGCGGCACCACCAGCGGGGCCAACCCGTACAGCAGGGTGGCGGCCACCAGATCCTCGTAGGTGGTCATTCCCGCGACCTCGGCGGTTTTCGCCTGCGGATCCACCTCGATCACCCGGGTCAGCCCCGAGACGTCCAGCCCCGGTGCGGTGTTCTTCGCCCGCGCCCGGAACAGATTGGAGGTCTTCTTGGCCAATCGGACATCGGCATCGGCCGGGATCGCATGGTAGCTCGCGAGCAGGCGGTCGACACCTGCTCGATATGCGGCGAACCCGGATTCATTTGCGGCCGGACCGTGGCCGGCCTTCCCCAACAGACTCATTGCCACGTCTAGACGCTAGTCCTACATGGTCTTGGTCGGCCAGCGCGGGGGGATCATCAAGATTGAAATGTCACATATTTGTGTCATTGGGGCGTGCCCCCGCGCGGAAGGTTCGGTCGCGTGGACGAACCAAAACCTTCAAGGTGCTGTGCCGAACACGTGTCGCTGTTGGTCGCGTTCGGTTCGGGTGGGCCCGAATCGGATGCTGTGTTATCCATTGTGTAGCCGTTTCGGGAGAGTTTGTTGAATAGTCGGCTTTATGACATTTGTCCGTAATTACCGGGCTGGCGCGGCGTGTCCGATGGACACAGGGCAGGATGGTGCTGTCAGAACCCATCCGTATAAGGAGTGTTCAAGTGGGACAGGTCAAGGCCGGCAGTTCGATCGAGGTCGGGGCGGATCCGCAGCGCACGCTGGCGGCCATCACCGACTACACGGAGATGCGGCCGAAGATTCTCTCCGCGCACTATCGCGACTACAAGGTGGTGGAGGGCGGCCAGGGCGACGGCACCGTGGCCGAGTGGACCCTGCAGGCCACCGAGAAACGAGTCCGCAATATCCGCGCCCAGGTCTCCGTGGCCGATACCGTGGTCACCGAGAAAGACGCCAACTCCACGCTGGTCAACACCTGGAAGGTCACCCCGGCCGGCGCCGGGTCGACCGTGACCCTGGAAACCACCTGGCAGGGCGCCGGTGGAATCGCCGGCATCTTCGAGGGGATTTTCGCCCCGCTGGGTCTGCGCAAGATCCAGGCCGAGGTGCTGGCCAACCTGAACCGCGAACTCGGCTGATACAGCCGATCCGGCCCACGGGTGGCCACACGGACCGACCGTGACCGCCACTCGCGGGCCGGACCTCGCCGGGAATCGTCCCCGGCCGTGGGCCGGACAGCGCCGGCCCACGGCCACGAGGCAGCTACGACCGCGGTTACGGTCGAAGCAGGAAACCGGCTCAGGAATGGATGGCGATATCGAAGAGATTGCCCTCCGGATCGGCCAGCGTGGCCCACCGGAAGCCGTGCTCGTCGAAATCGCCGATATGCTTCGCACCCAGTGCCACGGCCCGCTCCACCTCGGCCGCCAGATCGGTGGCCATGAGATCCAGGTGGATCGAATTCTTGCCCGGAGTCCGATCGGGCACCTGCAGGAACATCAGCGGCGGGGTCAGCCCGGATTCGCGGCCGACGGTGGCGACGAATTCGCTGGCATCCGGATCGACCGGATGGTCGAGCAGGCGGGCGTAGAAACCCGCCAGTGCGGCGGCGTCCGCGCAATCGTAGGTGGTGGCGGCAATCGTCGGTGCCATGATTCTTCCTGTCCTCGAACGGATGTTTGCCCGCATCATTCACCGGCCCACCGACAAGAAACCGCCGATCCGCGGATCCACGGCGTGGCGGAGTCGTTACCGGCCGATCCGCCGCACCGGCATGTTCGGCGCATGGCCTGAGCGAATGCGGAGCCGCGCCCACTAGGCTGAATCACGACCCGTCCGTAGAGAGGAATGCCGTGCAGCCCGATGGTCAGTTCGATATGCAGCAGTTGCTCCAGCAGGCCCAGCAGATGCAGGAGCAGATGATGGCGGCGCAGGCCGAGATCGCTGCTGCCGAAGTGGAGGGGCAGGCGGGAAACGGCCTGGTCAAGGTGACGATCAAAGCGACCGGCGAAGTATTGTCGCTGAATATCGACCCCAAGGCGGTGGATCCCGAGGATGTGGAGACACTGCAGGATCTGGTGATCGGCGCGATCAACCAGGCCATGGCCAACGCCCAGCAGCTGGCGGCCGAGCGCCTGGGCCCGCTGGCCGGCGGCGGCGGTGCGCCGGGCCTGCCCGGCTTCTGAGCCGTACCGAGGTATCGCGGTGTACGAAGGTCCGGTTCAGGATCTCATCGACGAACTGGGCAAACTACCCGGCGTCGGCCCCAAGAGCGCCCAGCGGATCGCCTTCCACCTGCTGCAGGTGGAACCGCCGGAGATCGACCGGCTACAGGCGGTACTGCAAAAGATCCGCGACGGTGTGCGATTCTGCGTGCAATGCGGCACCGTCGCCGACGGCGAACTGTGCCGGATCTGCGCGGACCCCCGCCGCGACCGCAGCATGATCTGCGTGGTCGAGGAACCCAAGGACGTACCGGCCATCGAACGCACCCGCGAATTCCGCGGCCGCTACCACGTGCTGGGCGGCGCACTGGACCCACTCAGCGGTGTGGGACCCGAACAGTTACGGATCCGGGAGCTACTCACCCGGATCGGCAACCAGGACGACGGCGTGGACGTCACCGAGGTCATCATCGCCACCGACCCGAATACCGAAGGCGAAGCCACCGCGACCTACCTGGTGCGAATGCTGCGCGACTTCCCGGGACTCACCGTCACGCGCCTGGCCTCCGGCCTCCCCATGGGCGGCGACCTCGAGTTCGCCGACGAACTGACTCTCGGCCGCGCATTCTCCGGCCGCCGCAGGTTGTAACTTTGGCTGTAATTTTGGCGGGGGGGGGGGGGGGGCGGGGGGGGTGGGGGGGGGGGGGGGGCGGCCCCTGGGCTGGGGGGGGGGGGGGGGCCGCGCGGCGGCCGCCCCGGCGCAGCGGCGGGTTCGCGACGACCTCGGGATCCAGACT
>NZ_JARWNW010000052.1 GCF_029868325.1 Nocardia carnea | reverse complement strand
ATCGGCGCACCGGTGATCAGGTGTGGCGCTACAGCCGCGATCTGCCGCTGTGCGGGGTCGAAGCGCAATTCGGCATGGTGATCGCGGTGTACCGCAATGAGCGCGGCTGCAGTGAGACCACCATGCTCTCCGGCGCCGACGCAACCGCGCAGGAAGTCGGGTCCGGCCGCGTCCGCGGCGTGGTAGCCGAACTCGGCGGTGGGGGGGGCTGGCCGGCTCGTCGCCCGCCGCCCCGCCGGGCGGCCGCCTGGCAATAACCGCCGCGGGCCGGGGGTGCGGACCCCGCCGCCCCCAGTACTCGTCCTGTCGAGCGTCACTCCGATGCGGAGGCGCCGTTCGACGTGCTGGGCGTCGCGTCCGCGGATGCCGGGCCGTTCTCCGCTGCCCCGGTATCGCTGCCTGCGCCCTTGTCGGCCGGTTTCCGGCGCCGCCGGCGCCGCGCGGGCTTCTCGGTGTCGCCGCTTTCCCCGGCGCCGGACTGCTCGCCGGGCTCGGTGCTGTTCGCGTCCGCCGGCTCCGTGCCCTGGTTCGTATCGTCCGCGGCACCCTCGCCGGTGGTGGAACGCCGACGACGACGCCTGCGGCGCGCCGGGCTCGCTTCCTGCTCCGCGTCCGGCTCCGCGCCCGCCGGGCCGTCGCTCACCTCGGAAGCGGCCTCGGCATCCGCCGACCCGGCTGTGCCCGTGCCGTTTTCGAGCGGCTTTCCGCCGCGGGTGCGCCTCCGGTTACGTTTACGTGGAGTGCGCTCCGGGCGTTCGACCACCACCGCGTCCGGATCGCGTTCCGGTTTCCGCGCGCCGACCGTACCGGTCGCACCCTCCGGGATCCCCAGATCGGAGAACAGATGCGGCGACCGCGAATAGGTTTCCACCGGCTCCGGGATCCCCAGCCCGAGCGCGGCATCGATGGCCGCCCAGCGAGTGAGCTCGTCCCAGTCGATCAGCGTGACCGCCACACCCGTACGGCCGGCCCGGCCGGTGCGCCCGATGCGGTGCACATAGGTTTTCTCGTCCTCGGGGCACTGATAGTTGACAACGTGGGTGACATCGTCGATATCGATCCCGCGCGCGGCGACATCGGTGGCGACCAGTACGTCGATCGTGCCCCGGCGGAATTTCGACAGCGCTTTTTCGCGGGCGATCTGCCCCAGATCGCCATGCACCGCACCGACCGCGAAACCACGTTCGCCCAGTTCGTCCGCGACTTTCTGGGCGGTCCGCTTGGTCCGGGTGAAGATCATCGTGGCGCCGCGGCCCTCGGCCTGCAGAACCCGGGCGATCAATTCACCTTTGTCCAGCGCATGCGCCCGGTACACGAATTGTGCCGTGCGATCGTGAACCGCCGAATCGTGCGGCTCCTCGGCCCGGATATGCGTCGGCCGGGTGAGGAAAGTACGGGCCAGCGTGATGATCGGACCCGGCATGGTCGCCGAGAACAGCATGGTCTGCCGTTTATCGGGCACCATGCCGAGAATGCGTTCGATATCGGGCAGGAAGCCCAGATCGAGCATTTCATCGGCCTCGTCCAGCACGAGGACGCCCACTTTTCCGAGAATCAGATGCTGCTGATCGGCGAGATCCAGCAAACGGCCGGGAGTGCCGACGACGACATCCACGCCTTCACGCAGGGCCGCGATCTGGGAATCATAGGGGCGACCGCCGTAAATGGAGGTCACCCGCAGCGGTCCACGATCGCTGCTGACGTATTTCGCCGCGTTCTCCAGGTCCTTGGTCACCTGCAGGCACAGTTCGCGCGTCGGCACGATGACCAGGGCACGCGGCGTGCCGTCCAGCGGGGAGGTCCCGGATTCCACGCTGCTGATCCGATGCAGCAACGGAACGCCGAATCCGAAGGTCTTACCCATCCCCGTACGGGCCTGGCCGATGAGATCCTCACCGCCCAGCGCCAACGGCAGAGTCAGTTCCTGGATTGCGAAAGTACGTTCGATACCCATCTCGCCCAGAGCGCGCACGATTTCCGCACGCACCCCCAATTCGGCGAAAGACGGTGCGGTATGTCCGGCATCCAGCTCGGCTGTCAGCAGCGTTTCCGCCAGACCCGGTTCCGGTTCTACAGTGATCTTGCTCAGGTTCGTGCCTTCCCTCGTTATCGCGCTACACGCGCACGAGGCGTGGGGCGGACCGGTCGGCCCACGACAACCACGGATCCGCCCTGCGATATTCACCCGGGCCGCCGCCGGATGTCGGCAGGTGCCCGGATGACGGACAGCGAAGCTCGGACATCGGCGCAGCGCATCGGTGACGCGGATCTGGTGCGCGCACATTTTCCGTGGACTCCGTAGAATTCCTCGCTACCGCTGCGCCCACCCGCGGTGCGCGACTTTCGGCGCTGCCGATTCCAACGGATCGACCGAAATTCTTCGGATGTCCGTCCGCGATTGTAGCTGTGTTTTTTTGCGCCGCCTCCGGCGGCGCGGGGTTTTTGGCCAGCGGTGCCCAGCGCCAGAGTTCACGCTCCAGGGCGAGATCGAACGGCGCGGCCAACGCGGTGACGACCTCCGGCGCGCTCCTCGAGGCGATCGGCCATCTGGGAAGCACGAAAAGTTCGTGATTGCCCCCATCCGCCGGGGTAGTCACCGGAAAAATGCGGTATTACAAGTCCGAGGCGGGTTGCGGGGTGGTGCGCTTCGGAGTGTGGGGCCGGGCCAGCTTGCTGGTGTTCCTGTTCGTCCTGTTCTTGAAGGTTCCGCTGCGAAAGCCGCGTGATCGGGCGGCACCGGGCGCCGGAGTCCTACCGGCGTCGACAGGTCCGCGCACGCCCGCTGCGCGACAGCAGGGCGGGCGGGGCATTCGTCGCGCCGCCGATACCGGGCCGCCCCTCGGC
>NZ_JARWNW010000051.1 GCF_029868325.1 Nocardia carnea | reverse complement strand
ACAGATCGATCATCTGCTGGACCGCCTCGGTGGCCGAGGCCGGCGCGGGCGCGGGGACCGGATCGGCGCCGGCGGGGCCACCACCGTAGAGCGCCGCCGCCAGCAGCCCCGCTGCCAGGACGGTGCGGGCGGGCCGGCGGGTCCGGCTCGCCCCAGGGGGGCCGCGGGGTACCCCTACTCACCGTATCACGGGATCACGGTGACGCCCACACCGGGCGGCGCGCCCACCGGTTGATCGATGATCACCGATAACGTCGACCCCGGGGTCCGGGCGGCGCGACCGGCGTATTCGGCCAAATTCTCCCCGAGACGCTGTTTCGCCTCCGGCGTGAAGTTGGGCGGCAGCGCGCCCAGGGCCGGGCCCAGATTCAGCGCCTCGATCATGCGCGCCTCCGCGTCGGTGAAGTTCACCGTGACCGTATTCGGCGTCTGTTCCGTCGTCGCCGCCGAAGCGGTACCGGTCCCGAAGACCAGACAGCCGATCGGGACGGCGAGAGCGAGCAGAGGTGTGCGGGTTCTCACGAAAAATATCTCCTGATTGATAGTGCAAAACGATGCTGCACTGACGGATTCGGGTCGATGGCATCACCGCCCACCCGAATGAGGCGCCCGGGATCGCTCCGGATGACCGGAAGCAATGGCCGCCCCTTCTCTTCGGCGATTACCTCCGGCTGCGTGGCAGGCGGCCGCGCCCACCTCAGCGAGTCAGCGCCGGCAGACGCAGAGACGTAGCAACAACTCCGCACCCGCCGTCCCGGCGAAAGTTCGGCGAGCGGGGCGGGGCCGGGCGAAACACACACGGCAGCAGACACCACAGAGCAGCAAGCCGGCGATCGACAGGGCCGCGTACCAGAGATAGCCCGCCCGCGGGCGAACCAGCGGGGCACGCAGACAGTGATAGGGACAGTGCACGCTCTGTCCGCCCGAGTCCGCGGACTCCGAGAGGGCGGGACCGGCCTGCTCCTCGGTGGCGATCACCGAATGAACGAACGAAACCGTTTCGGAGGGCTTGTTTTCCGGGTTTCGGCCGTCGTGGAGTCCGAGCGCCGCGAAGACGAAGGCGAAGATCAGAACGGCAACCGGCACCAGGTTCGGTGGCCGCTCGATATGCCTCACAACCGCCGATACTAGGGGGCCGTTTCCATACCGGGACAACCGGGACATTTCCGGCACTGGGAACCAGCCTGCCCCTCCATGACAGCTATCGGGCGGCGACCGCATCCAGATCCTCCCGCCCGGAACCGGCAGCGCGCGAAGGCCGTAATCGCCACCGACACAGAACAGAAACGGCCACGAAATCTTCGCTCGATACCTTTCGGACGCTCGACCAGCCCGATCCGGAGGTGCCCCATGACCGACTCCTACGCCCGTGCCGCGGCTGAAACCCTCACGCGCGGACTGGGCCGGCGAGGGTTTCTCCGCGCGGCCGCCGCCGTCGGAGCGGTGGGCGCTGCGGCCGCAGCCACCTCCTGCGCCACGGATACCTCGGCCGGCTCCGTCTCGCGCTCCGCGTCGGCCCTGCCGTTTCGTGACGGCGTGCCGATCCTGCAACCCGGCCAGGGCGATATCCCCGGCGACCACTACCTGCGCTCGGAAGTAGAACAGGTGCTGTGGGGTTACGTCCCCAATATCCACAGCACAGAAGTGCTCCGGATGAAATCCGGTGAGACGGTCACCATCGACGCCGTATCGCACGAAGGCATCCTGGAGGACCAGGGCCGGGACCCGGTGGCGTACTTCGGCGCGAAGGGCGTCGCGAAAGGCGATGTACTGGCCGACGCCGTCGCCATCGCCGAGGGTTACGACCGCACGCCGCGGGATTTCGATGCCGACGGCCCGCATATAGTCACCGGCCCTGTTTTCGTCGAGGGCGCGCAACCGGGCGATGTACTGAAGATCGAGACGCTCGAGGCAGTCCCGCGCGTGCCGTACGGTGTGGTGTCGAGCCGGCACGGCAAGGGCGCATTGGCGCGGACGGCTGAAGGCGAGGCTCCCGCCGGTATTTCACTGGCGGAGGTGATGCCGCCCGTCTCGACCGACGGCCGGCCCGCCGGCGATCCGCGCGACTACGGCAATATCTCCACCTTCACCGCCATCGAGGAAGGCCTGGGCGTTATGCCCTACGGCGATGCGAAGGTCCGCTTCCCGCTGCGACCCTTCATGGGCATGATGGGCGTGGCCTTCTCCTCCGATGCCGACCCGAAAGCTGCCTCGGCCAATTCGATTCCCCCGACCCGCGGCGGCGGCAATATCGATATCCGCCTGCTGGGCGCCGGATCCGCTTTCTATCTGCCGGTTTTCGCCGAAGGCGCGTTGTTCTATGTCGGCGATCCACATATGGCCATGGGGGACGGCGAAGCCGCGCTCACCGCAATGGAGGGCTCATTGCGGGGCACCTTCCGGCTCACAGTCTGCAAACCCGGGTCCGGGGACGCGCCGGAGGTCGCCTACACCTACCCGTTCGGCGAAACCGAGGACGCCTGGATCCCGATCGGCCTCTCCGATCCGGACGGTTCACTGGGCGGCCAGTCCGGCGATCTGGATATCGCCATGCGCCGCGCGGTGGTCAACGCACTCTACTTCCTCGAGCAGGAGAAGGGGATGGACCGCGCCACCGCGTACGCCTATCTCTCGGCGGCGGCCGATTTCACCGTCTCCCAGGTCGTGGACCGCACGGTCGGTGTACACGGCCAGATCTACAAATCCCACTTCGCATAACCCTCTCGGCGATCGACCTCGGCCCCGGACGCCCCGCCGGGGCGACTCGACAACCGCAGCCTTGAACGTAACGCGTGCCGATCCGTGGTCAGGCGGATCGGCACGGGAATCCACGGTCCGACCATAGACATACATGCCGTATGTATGTAACTATCGGATGTGGAACCGACCCGGGAGGAAATATGTCGAACACCAACGAACTCGGCCGCACCGATATAGCCCACCTGCCCACCGCAGCGATCCGATACAGCGATACCGGCAGCGGGCCACCGATCGTTTTCGTCCACGGATTCCTCGTCAACTCCGGCCTGTGGCGGCATATCGTCCCGCCGGTCGCGGCGGCCGGATACCGCTGCCTCGTCCCGGACTGGCCGCTCGGAGCCCATTCGATCCCGGTACCGGACGCCGACCTCACGCCACTCGGCGTGGCCGGCCTCATCGCCGACTTCCTGGAGTATCTGGACCTCAGTGATGTCACGATCGTCGCCAACGACACCGGCGGCGCCATCACCCAGGTATTGCTGACCCACCGCCCAGAACGGATCGGCCGAGTCGTCCTCGCCGCGGTCGATTCCTATGAGAGCTTCCTGCCGCAGCCGTTCACCCTGCTACCGCAGCTGGCCCGCATACCGGGATCCGCCCGGCTCATGACCGAACTGCTGCGCTTCCGCTTCCTGCAGCGCCTGCCGATCGCCCTGGGCTGGTTGAGCAAACGCCCACTACCACCCGCAACCGTCGATTCCTATCTGCGCCCCAGCCGCGATTCGGCCGCCATCCGCGCCGATCTGCGCCGCTTCCTGCGGCACGCGCGGCGCCGCTACACCCTCGATGCCGCCACCCGATTCGATTCCGTAACGGTGCCGATACTCGTCGTCTGGGCCCGCGAGGACCGGTTGTTCCCGGTCTCCTACGCCGAACGCCTCGTCCGCGACCTGCCCGACGCCACCCTCGACCTGATCGGCGACTCCTACACGCTGATCCCCGAGGACCAGCCCGAGTTGCTCGCCGGACGAATTCTGGAGTTCACTCGGCTGCATGCCACGCCGTAGCCAGGAGGACCGCTCCCGCACCACCCGCGCCGCGCTCGAACAAGCAGGCCGCCGCCTGTTCACCGAGCGCGGTTTCGCGGGCACCTCCGCGGAGCAACTGGTGACCGAGGCCGGAGTAACCCGCGGCGCGCTGCACCACCACTACGGCGATAAACGCGGCCTCTTCCTGGCGGTATTGGAACAGCTGGAAACCGAGATCACCACCGAAATCGAGAATGCGCTGCGCGCCGCTCCGGCCGAAGAGATCCTCACCGCCATGGCCGCCGGCCTGAACACCTTCCTGGAGATCTGCCAGCGCCCGGAGATGATCCGCATCGCCCTGTTCGACGCCCCCGCGGTCCTCGGCTGGCAGGCATGGCGCGAACTCGAAGCCCGCCACGGCCTGGGCCTCATCACCGCCGAACTGGAACGTGCCCGTGAAACCGGCCTGATCACCGCCACCGCCGTCCCCACCCTCGCACAACTCATCCTGAGCGCCGTCTCCGAGGCCGGTCTGATCGTCGCCCACGCCGACGACAAGGACACCGCCCGCCGCCAGACCCAGGAATCGCTGTTACTTCTCGTCAGTGGTTTGCTCCACACCTGACCGCCCCCGGGCACGGCTCAGCGATCAGGAAAACCCGCTGCCCACGGCCCGCCGAAGCACCCGGGATGTGCCGCAGAGCCTTCGCCACTCAGGGCGAAGCGGCTGATGGCCCGCAAGCGCGAAAAGGACCCGAGCCGTAGCTCGGGTCCTTTTCAGTGATTGTCGGATCCCGGTCGGACAGTGCCGCCCGGGATCAGCTCACCAGGAGCTCTTGTGCACGCCCGGCAGCTCGCCGCGGTGCGCCATCTCACGCAGGCACACCCGGCACAGGCCGAACTTGCGGTACACCGCGTGCGGCCGGCCGCAGCGCTGGCAGCGGGTGTAGGCGCGAACGGCGAACTTCGGCTTGCGGTTGGCCTTGTTGACCAGTGCTTTCTTGGCCATGTCTCAGTTCTCCTTGAACGGGAAGCCGAGGTGCTTCAGCAGGGCACGGCCTTCTTCGTTGTTGGTCGCGGTGGTAACGACGGTGATGTCCATACCGCGCGGGCGATCGATCTTGTCCACATCGATCTCGTGGAACATCGACTGCTCGCTCAGGCCGAACGTGTAGTTGCCGTTGCCGTCGAACTGCTTGGGCGACAGGCCACGGAAGTCGCGGATACGGGGCAGGGCGATCGAGACCAGGCGGTCCAGGAACTCCCACATCCGGTCGCCGCGCAGGGTGACCTTGGCGCCGATCGGCATACCCTCACGCAATTTGAACTGCGCGATGGACTTGGTGGCCTTGCGGATCTGCGGCTTCTGGCCGGTGATCAGGGCCAGATCGTCGATCGCGCCGTTGATCAGCTTCGCGTCGCGGGCGGCGTCGCCGACACCCATGTTCACGACGACCTTGACCACGCCCGGGATCTGCATGACGTTGGCGTAGTTGAACTCGTTGTTCAGCGCGTCCTTGATTTCCTCGCGGTAGCGCACCTTCAGCCGCGGCTGGATCTTCTCAGTGGTGGTCATATCAGATGTCCTTCCCGTTCTTACGGGAGATCCGAACCCGCTTGCCGGTTTCTTCGTCGGTGCGGTAGCCGATCCGGGTCGGGTTACCGTCGGAGTCGACGACCATCACGTTGGACACGTGGATGGGCGCCTCCTGGGTAACGATGCCGCCCGACGACGCGCCGCGCAGGTTCGCGGAGTTCGCGACATGCTTCTTGATCCGGTTCACGCCCTCGACCAGGACCCGGTTGTCCTTCGGGAAGGCCTGGATGACCTTGCCCTTGGCGCCCTTGTCCTTACCCGAGACGACGAGCACGGTATCGCCCTTGTGCACCTTCATGTCAGAGCACCTCCGGGGCCAGCGAAACGATCTTCATGAACTTCTTGTCGCGCAGCTCGCGGCCGACCGGGCCGAAGATGCGGGTGCCGCGCGGGTCGTTGTCCGGCTTGATGAGCACGGCGGCGTTCTCGTCGAAACGGATGTAGGAACCATCCGGACGGCGCCGTTCCTTGGTGGTGCGCACCACGACGGCCTTCACGACGTCACCCCGTTTGACGTTGCCGCCGGGGATCGCGTCTTTCACAGTGGCGACGATGACATCGCCGATACCGGCATAGCGGCGCGACGAACCACCGAGAACGCGGATGCAGAGAATCTCCTTGGCACCCGTGTTGTCGGCGACGCGCAGCCGCGACTCCTGCTGAATCACTTCAGCCTCCTCGACCTGGACGTAAAGCACGCCGGATTGCCGACCCGACGGGCATGGTCTGTTACCACCCGAACACACGCCTACCAGCGGTTTCCTCTGATCTACGCGATCAACCACCGGGGGTTCGCGGCCGAATCGCGGGCTCGGGGCCCGCAGGCAACCGGTCAAGGATAGCGAACCCGCAGCTCGGGGGGAAATCGGGGTTGGTATGGCGCCGGCTCCGGCAGCGCTGGGGCGAGTGCAGTACCGAATCCGGGATTCATGGTCTACCGGCCGTTGAGGGCGGGGCTGTAATTTTGGAGCCGCTCCGCGGCTCGAGGGTGGGGCCCTTGGAGGCCCGGTTCTTCACTCCTCCGCTCCTCCGCTTCGCTCCCCCGCTCCGTCGCTCCAGAACCGGGCGGGCCCCACCCGGGACGGTGAACCAGTCGGGGTGGTGTTGCCCGGCGCGACAGCGGGGGTGTTGCCCGGCGCGACGGCGGGGTGGTGCGCCGGTAGCCTCATGAGGCCGGTTCGCCTAGTGAGGTGCGGGTCCCGCATCGGGGAGAGAGTTCTGTTGAAGTCTTCGGATCGTCGGGTGACGCTCGATCGCCGTTCGTTCCTGGTGGCCCTGGGGCTGGTGCCCGCGGCCGCGTGGCTGGCCTCCTGTTCCGAGGACGAGCCGGTGCGGCTGGTCAGTGTGGACATGGACGGCTCCGATCCGGCGATCCGGCCGCAGGACGATCTGTACCGGCACGTCAACGGTAAATGGCTGCGTGAGTATCAGCTGCCGCCGGACAAGACCTCCTACGGCGCGTTCAGCGAGGCCGCGGAGCGCACGCAGGCGCAGCTGCGGGAGATCGTCGAAGGCATCAGCGATCCGGAGCCGGGCAGCGAAGCCCAGCAGATCCGCGATCTGTACGACGCCCGGATGAACCTCGACGAAATCGAACAGCTCGGGTTGACGCCGCTGGATTCGATGTTCGCCGAGATCGATGCCGCGAAGGACAAACCCGCTCTCGCGGAGGTGATGGGGCGGCTGCCGATCGGCGGGCTGATCGGTATCGGGGTGAGTATCGACCGGAAGAACTCCTCGGCCTATATCGCCTCGATCGGCCAGTCCGGGATCGGCCTGGACGAGCAGTACTATCGCGATCCGCAGTTCGCCGAGGAACTCGCCGGTTACCGCACCTACTTGGAACGTCTCGCCAAGGGCGCGGGACTCCCCGATCCCGGGGCGATCGCCGCCCGGCAGATCGACCTGGAGACCCGGATCGCCGCCGCCCACTGGGACAATGTGCGCAATCGCGATACCGAGGCCACCTACAACCTGATGACCTGGGCGGAAGCCACCGGGCTGGCGCCCGAGTACGACTGGGAGCCCTGGCTGGCCGGGATCACCGACCGCCCCCGCGACCTGTTCGCGAAGCTGGTGGTGAATCAGCCGTCGTTCGTCACCGAGGCCGGCAAGATCTGGGCCGCCACCGACATCGGGGTGTGGCGCGAATATCTCAAACTGTCGGTCCTGCAGACCTATGCGCGGTTCCTGCCCAAGGAACTGTCGGACGCCAATTTCGATTTCAACGGCCGGCTCATGTCCGGTCTGCAGCAGCGGCCCGAGTTGTGGAAGTCCGCGATCGGCACGGTGGACGGCAACCTCGGCGAACAGCTCGGCAAGCTGTATGTGGAGAAGTACTTCCCGCCGGAGGCCAAGGAGCGGGTGCAGGTCATGGTCGATGACCTGATGGCCGCCTACCGGGACAACTTCACGAAATCGACCTGGATGTCGCCGGAGACCCGGCAGGCGTCGATCGAGAAACTGGAGAAGATCGGCCTCAAGCTCGGGTACCCGGACAAATGGGTGGACTATTCGAAGTTGACGGTCACCCGGGGTAAGTTGATCGAATCCCTGCGCGCCATCAATGATTTCGAGGTGAAGCGGGCGTTCGATCGGCTCGGGGAACCGGTGGACAAATCCGAATGGAGTGCCTCACCGCAGACGGTGAACGCCTACTATTCCCCCACCGCGAACGAAATCGTCTTCCCCGCCGCATTCCTGCAGCCGCCGTTCTTCGACAAGGATGCTGTGCCCGCAGTCAACTACGGCGGAGTGGGCGCGGTGATCGGGCACGAGATCGGCCACGGTTTCGACGATCAGGGTTCGAAGTTCGACGGGGACGGTAACCAGCGGGATTGGTGGACCCCGGTTGATCGCACCGCCTTCGACGCCAAGTCGAAACAACTCGTCGACCAGTACAACGCGCTGGTGCCGGAGGGTCTCGCGCCGGATCAGCATGTCAACGGCGAACTGACCGTAGGTGAGAACCTCGCCGATCTGCGCGGTCTGCAGATCGCGCTGACCGCCTTCCGGCTGGCCGAGGAGCGGGCGGGGATATCGCCGCCCGACTACCACACCATGTTCCTGTCCTATGCCCGGATCTGGCGTTCGAAGTCGACCCCGGAGTACACCGAGCGGTTGCTTCACGGGGATACGCATGCCCCCGACGAATTCCGGGTGAATCAGGTGGTGCGCAATATCGCCGAGTTCTACCGGACGTTCGGTGTAGTCGAAACCGACGCCTTGTTCCTGCCCGAGGATCAGCGCGTCGAGCTGTGAGCTCTACGCGGGTTCCGGGCACCGGGATCACGCCGCGTGGCGGTGCCCTGTCAGGATCCGGAAGGCTCCAGGGTCAGGCCGCCGTCCGCCGTCCACACGGCACGCGTCCCGTCGAGCGAGACTGCCTCTGATACCGGAATATCGGGCGCTTCGACAAAGGCCGTGAGCAGGTCTTCGAGATGCCGCGCGAGTAGTTCGGTGGTCTGCCGGTCGTGCTGCGAGGCGCGGAGCGTGACGTGCAGTCCCCCGTCGCCTGCCGAGCCGAACGCGAAGACGAGCCGGTGCGCGATACCGGACGCGGGGCCGGTGATCCGCGCTGCTACTTCGTCGCCCAGCCAGATCCGCTGTGGCGGGCAGAGTTCGCCGAATTCCACGACGGCCCGGCACAGGTCGTACGGTGAGCGCCCCGGGCATACGGCGGGCGCGATGGCCTCGATCAGCATGTCGTGTCCGCCGTACACCCCGAACGCGGTACCGCGTGCCCGGTCCAGGACGGTGCGCAGGGCCGGGTCGCCCGACAGGTCGTGGCGCAGCACCACGGCAGCGGACAGCGGCCCGGCCACTTCGGATACGGCGCTGTCGGCCCGCCCGGACAGCGGTGCCCCGAGCGCGATATCGACGCCCGCCCCGAGCGCGTGCAGCAGAGTAGCGACCACTGCCTGGTAGAGCATGTATTCGGAGGCCCCGACCGTCTCGGCGTGGGCACGCAACCGGCGGCGCAGCGCGCTGGGCACCGTGAATTCTGCCGACCGCGCGGGCTCGGCGGCCGGTGCGGTCACCTGGGCCGCCGGAGGTTCGGGCAGGCCACGCAGCCCCTCGCGCAATTGTTGCAGCTGCGGGCCCGCCGATTCGACGACAGTCGCCTGCCACAGTGTGTAGTCGGCGTAATCGACGGCAGGCCCCGGCCATCGGGGTGCCGAACCGGTACCGGCGCGGCTCCGGTAGGCCGTGGCCAGATCGGTGAGCACGATCCGCAGCGACCACTCGTCGGCCACGAACCGGTCTGCGGTCAGTTCCAGCACATACCGGTCCCCGCCGAGAACGTAGAGCCTGGGATGCAGCAATGGTCCTGTCGCGCGATCGAACCGGACCGCCGGCGCCGATCCGGGCCGGTCTTCCTCGGTGGCTTCGATCACCGTCATATCGGGCAGCGGCCCCGGGCGGACCGTTTGATACCACTGGTCACCCACGGCGGTGGGAACCGTCCGCAGGATCTCGTAGCGCTCGATCACATCGTGAACGGCCGCCGTGAGCGCATCCCGGTCCAGCGGGCCGTCCAAGTGGGCGACCAGCCGGGCTGCGCCGCTCTGGCCACCGGCCAGAACCGCTCGCTGGTTGTAGGACAGCGGGATCCGGTCCGGCCGCGGCCGGCGATCCAGCTGGGGCCGGCCCGTCGCGGTCACCGGTGTCACGTCGACGACTGCCGCCAGCCCCGCGACCGTCGGGGTATCGAATGGCGCACGCACATCGATCTCGACCCCGAATTCCTCCCGGATCAGCAGTATCAACCGATTCGCCAGCAGCGAATGCCCACCGAGCTCGAAGAAGGAATCGTCGGCGCCGATCGCCGCGCAACCGAAGAGCGCGCCGAACAAACCGGCCAGCCGGACCTCGGTGGGGGTACTCGGTGGGCGTCGCTCACCGCTACCGAACCGGCGCGGTCCGGGCAGTGCGCGTTTGTCGAGTTTGCCGTGTTCGGTGAGTGGGATCCGCTCGATCACCGCCCATGCGGTGGGCACCATATAGTCCGGTAGCGATTTCGCCGCGAACGCACGGACTTCGGCAACATCCAGGGTTCCCGCGGCGGGCACCAGGTAGGCCGCCAGCGCCGTTCCGGTGACCGGCTCCTGGAACGCGACCACCGCACAGGCCCCGACCCCGGGATGCGCGGACAGCGCCGCCTGCACCTCACCGGATTCGATCCGATGCCCGCGAACCTTCACCTGTTCGTCGGCGCGGCCGGCGAATTCGATCTCGCCACGACTGTTGCGCCGCGCCAGATCACCGGTCCGGTACAGCCGCTGCCCGGGCAGGAAAGGGTCGGCGACGAACCGTTCGGCGGTCAGGCCGGGGCGGTGCAGATAACCGCGGGCCAGCTGGGCACCACCGAGGTAGATTTCGCCGAGCACCCCGTCGGGAACCAGCTGTAACCGGCTGTCCAGCAAGTAGACGTACACATTCCGGTTGGGCACGCCGACGGGAACCATCCCGGTCCCCTGCGGCCCGCGCACGGTCAGATGGGTGGCCGAGACGACGGCCTCGGTCGGGCCGTAGTGATTGCGCAGTTCCGCGTCGAATACTCCGGCGAAGCGATCGGCCACCTCACCGAGCAGCGCCTCGCCACCCACCGGGACCCGGCGCAGCGCACGCCATTCGGTCACCTCCGGCAGCATCAGGAAGGTACTGAGCAGCGAGGGCACCATATGCAGCACAGTCACCCCGTAACGGCCGATGATTTCCGAGATATACGGAATATCGCGCAGTGCATCGGGTTTCGGTATCACCAGGCAGGCGCCGAGCGAGAGCGTGAGGAAGATATCGAGCAGGGAGGCGTCGAAACTGACCGACGACGATTGCAGCAGCCGATCCTGTGCCGTCATATCCCATTCGGCGCCGAAACCACGCAGGTGGCCGGCGATCGCCGCGTGTGCGACACCGACACCCTTCGGTGTCCCCGTGGAACCGGAGGTGTAGATGACGTAGGCGAGGTTGCCGGGCCGTAGTGGCCGCACCCGTTCGGTATCGGAGAGGTCGTGTCCGGGCAGACCGGCAGCGCTCTCCTCGGCGGCCGCCAGTTCGGCGCGGCCGAGTACCAGCCGGGGCCGCGCATCCCGGTCCAGGAAGTCGATCCGCTGATCCGGGTAGGACGGATCGATCGGCAGGTACGCAGCGCCCGACTTCAGCACCCCTAGTACCGCGACCACGAACTCGGCGGAATTCGCGATCCGCAGGGCGACGAGATCGTCGGGGCCGACGCCCTGTGCGACAAGTCCGCGGGCCAGCCGGTTCGCCCGGCTGTTGAGGTCGCGGTAGCTCAGTTCCAGATCGGCACCGCCCGCCGCCGCGGGTGCCACGACGGCGATGGCCTCCCCCGCAGCGGCAACGCGCTCTTCCACCAGCGCGACGAGGGTCGCCGGAGCCTCGGGCACCAGCACACCGTGCGATCGCGCGAGCAGCGCGGCCCGGTCGCGGTCACCGAACAGGTCGAGTTCACCGAGCCGGGCTGCCGGATCGTGCAGCGCGCTGTCCAGCAGCTGAACATAGTGACCGAGTAGTTGCGCGACGAATGCCCTGTCCAGTTGCCCGGACCGATGTTCGGCAACCAGCCGCGGCCGGTCCCGGCCGAGTACCACGGTGATCCGCAGCGGCACCCGCGCATCCGGTGAACCGGACTTCTCCAGGGTCGCACGCACCCCCGCCAGTTCCGGTACGGCAATCGGCTCGCGTACACCGAAGCCGATCCTCGCCAGCTGTTCCAGCCCGTCCCGCGCGCCTGTGCGATCCGGGTTGATCGCGTGGACCACCTCGTCGATACCGATATGGCTGTGCGCGTGGCCATCGGCCACCGTGGCGGCGAGGCCGGTGTGGAATTCGGCGAAGCTCTGTTCGGGCCCGGGGGTCGCGCGGATCAGTACGGTGTTGCCGAAATAGCCGATCACCCCGGCCGCCTGCGGTCCGCGGGTATCGGCCGGTATGGCCACCAGGAAATCACCGGCGCCGGTATAGCGGTGGACGAGAGCGGCGAAAGCAGCGAGCAGCACGGTGTTTTCGCCGGTGCCGGATTCGGTGGCGGCCTTTCGGGCCGAGTCGAGCAGGTGAGCCGGCAGCGGCCGCGACGTGGTTTCCACCGCCACCGGCCCGTCCTCGCGCGACACCGGCCGACCGGGTAGTTCCAGCGCCTCGGGCAGCGGAGTCAGGGCCTGCCGCCAGTACTGCGGACCGCCGGGCGGCGCGGTATCGCCGGCGGTGCGTTCCGCGGTCGGCGCAGGGACCGGCAGATCTGCTGCCGCGCCTCCGGCCGCCTCGACGAATCGCACCGGTTGTGTCGCAGGGGCTGTGCCGTTGTACGCGGCAGACAGGTCGGCGGCGAATACGGCGGCCGATTCGTCGTCCCACGCGATCGTATGCACCACGAGCAACAGCAGATACTCGCTCGCGGCGAGCCGGATCAGTGTCACCCGCAGTGGTGTCTCCGCGGCCGGGTCGAAGGGCCGGGCCAGCGCCCGCCGGGTGAACACCTCGGCCCGGCGGCGGGCCGGTTCGGCTGCCAGATCGCAGAGATCGTGTTCCTGCCATTGCACGGACAGGTCGGTGCGTACCTGTTGATACGGTTCGCCGTCGGAGTCCAGCCCGTAGGTGGTGCGCAGGATCTCGTGCCGGTCGGTGACGGTCCGGACGGCGGCGCGAAGGCGTTCGCTGTCCAGCGCGCCGTGCAACCTGTAGACGACAGGCAGGTTGAGGGCGGTGTCGCCGGGGTCGCGGACCTGCAGGAACCAGGCGCGCCGCTGGCCGGACGAGAGCGGGTACCGGTTCGGCGGGGTCCGGTCGCCTTCGTCCGGCCGGGCCGCACGGTCCGCGTCGTTGGCGATGATCGACATGATTCTCTCCGGCCCTGTACTCGTTCGAACGGCTGCTCCGGCCGGTACGCAGGCACCGGCCGGGCGAGCACTATTCCGGCGTATCGGTCAGATACCCGCCGCGCCGGAAGAATTCGGCACCGCTGTACTCGGTTCCGTCGCCCGTACGGACTCGAGTGATCAGCAGGCCCTGGCTGTCACCGCGGTAGGCATCCGGGCCACACACCACGACTCCGCCACCCTCCTGCACGATGACCCGGCCGGGGGTGCCGCCGTAGCGGGCCGCCGACACACTGGATTCCAGGATCTCGATCCGCTCGCCGCGATAGTGGCTGAATGCGCGGGGGTAGGGCGCCGACAGTGCCCGCACGAAACGTTCCAGGTCCGCGGCCTGCCAATTCCAGTCCATCCGGCTGTCCCGGTCGGAACGCTTGTGGAAATAGGTGCGGGCAGCTTTGTCCTGCGGACGCCACTGCGCCGTACCGGAAGCGAGGGCTTCCAGTGCTTCGTGCACCGCGCCGGGGATGAGTTCCATTCCGGCGAGGACCAGCTCGGTGCCGGTGGCATCCGGACCGATCGGTAGCGAATGCTGCACGAGGATATCGCCGGTGTCGAGCTGTTCGTCCATCCGGTGCACGGTCAGGCCGAATTCGTCGGCTCCGCTGATCAGGGCCCACAGCACCGGGGAGAAACCGGTGAATTTCGGCAGCAGCGAATCGTGCAGGTTGAGGGTGCCGTGGGTGGGCATGGTGTACAGCTCCGGCGGCATCCAGGTGTACCAGCTGTTCACCACGATCACATCGGGTTCGGCGCGTTTGACCAGGTCGATCGTCTCGGTATCGGCCCGTTCGGTGAGATGGACCTGGATACCGTGTTCGCGGGCCAGTTCCTCCACCGAATCCGACCAGATCCCCTTGTAGGAATCCTCGCTGGCGGGGTGGGTGACCGCGAGCACCACCTCGTGCTCGGAATCGATCAGCGCCTGCAGAGTCTTTCGGCCCCAGGTCTGGAACCCGAACGACACGATACGCATCAACGAACCTCATCTATATGTTGCTGGGCAAAAGTAAGGCAAGCCTAGCCTAGGGCTGGGCCGTCAGTGTGCCGGGACGTGTTCCGGCAGCTCCGAGCGCACCGCCGCGCCCGCGGATACCGGCGCACTCGCCAAAATCCGGTCGGAAAGTTCGCCCAGGCAACTGAGATTCGGGAACCCCGGCCCCTGTGCGAGACCGGCCATATTCGGCAGGTACAACTTCGCCGGTAAACCCTCGACCGCCAGATCGAACCCCATCACGGCCTCGATCCGGGCCTGCGTGACCGGGCCGCCCACCGCCAGTTCGAACAGATCCGCGACCTCGTCGTCGAACAGGTCCAGGAACCACAGCGGCTGGCCGCCGATCGCGTCGACCACCAGATCGAAGGCATGCGTCTGATCGGGCCGGGATTCGTTACGCAAGGTCAGCGCCACACCGTCGCCCTGATCGGCCACCCGGACCACCCGGCCCTGCAGATGATGCACTCGGTTGTCCGCGAGCAGCGTTTCCTGCACCCGCACCGAGAACACCCCCCGGTCGGTCCGCCGCACCACATCCCGGCGTTCGGCGACACTCAGTGCCCGCCATTTGGCGGGATCGCTGAACAGCGAGTTCTCGAAATAACTTTCACCCCGGGTGTAGATGGTGGCCGCGGGCGAGATCACCGACACCGTCAGCACATCATGGCGGACCAGTTCGTCCATGGCCGAGCCTGCCGTCTCGCCGCCGCCGATCACCGCGGCCCGGGAGGACGGCGGCAGTTTCCGCCGACCGGCCAGATCCCAGAAGTCGGCGATGCTCAACAGCTTCGGATGCTCGGCCAGCGCTCGCCCGCTGTCACCCGGACCGGTGACCATCAACCGCTGCGCGTCGATCTCGGCGGTTTCCCCGTCCGCTCCTTCGACGGTGACCCGCCAGCCGGCTCCCTCGGCTCGAATGGTGCACACCCGGCCGCGCACGACTTCCACGCCGGACTTACGTGCCACCCACTGCAGGTATTTCGCCCACAGAGCGTGTTCCGGACTCGGCCGCCCGCGATCCACCCATTCCGCGTAGGTGCCGCGATCGACCAGGAAGGCCGTCCATCCGAAAGCCATCATGGCCTGGTTGACGGCGTGATTATGGCCGCGCGCCCAGGTGGAGTGATACGGGAAGCCGATATCTTTTTCCGGGCTTGTCCCCAACCGGTGCCGGCCGTCGGTCCACCCGCCGGTTGCCAGCCAATTCCCGCCCACCGCATTGGGTTCCACCACGGTGACCTGCGGCGCCGGCAGGCCCAGTTCGCGCAGCACATACGCCTTGGCGGCGACCGCCATGGCCTTGGGACCCGCACCGACCACCAGAAGTCTGTCCACTGGTTCTCCCACTTTCCCGACAGCCCGATGGCGTCGCGCCTCGTTGTACGCGGTGGTGCCTGTCGCACGGGACAGTCCGAACCACCCGAGTTCGCATAGGCTTACCTTACATGAGGAGAGGTCGCGAAACCCTCGGCTCCGATCGGAAATTGGCCGTCAGCACGGCCGAACAGCCCGTGAACAGCGCGAATACCTGTCCCAACAGCCGCAATTCGAGGCCAGCGGTGGAGCTTGCGTAGGGAACACCGCGGGGCGCCCGGTCTTCGGCCCCCGACAGCGGCCACCATGCGGCCGGCGTGTCTCACTCACGGTCGGCCGACACCCGACGGCACCAGCAATACTGTCCACACGGTGCGGACAACCACATTCGAACCCCGCCCGTGGTCCGGGGCTCAGGATTCGATGATCAACCGGCCCTCGGAGGTCCACCAGCCCCGGTCTCCCGTCCGGAACAGGCGCGCACCGGGTTCGTAAGGATCGCTGACGAACCGCTCGCGTTCGACACCGCCGGCGAATTCGGCGCCCAGCGCGCGGCCGCCGATATGAACATCACCGACAACACCCGGCGGAACCAACCGTCCTTCGTCCAGCAGCAGCACTTTCGCGCCGGGTACCGGACGGGTCCAGGCGGTCGCCGCCAGCGGTCCGCGTGCGACCGCACCCAGGTAGGCCGAGGCGTGGTACGCGACAGTTGCCACCGCATCCGGCGATAACCGGCGCACGGCTTCCGGCAGCGCCGAACCACCCTCGGTGCCCACCAGATCCCACCGCGCCACGGCCGGCAACCGGTCCACGCCGGACTCGGCGAGACGGATCGGGAGTTCGGCCTCGGCAACTATCTGCGATACCGCGTGGGTCTCGACCAGCGCGGCCAGCGCGGCGGGGTCGCGGCGCTGGGTTTCGGTCGGCACCACGACAGTCGCACCCGAGGACCAGGCCGCCAGCAGGTCGGCAGTGTTCTGCGGATCGCCCCACGGCAGTGCCAGCAGCCGGACATCGGCAGGCCGCATCGCGGGATCCACTCGGCGCAGCCGGCGGTCGGCGGCGACACCGCGACGGTCGGCAACGGCCACCGCGAGCGCATCGGCGCCGAGCAGCAGTCCGGCGCAACCGAAACGGCCGGTACCGACCCGGGAGGCGGTGACGAATTCGGCGAGCAGCGCAGCGAGTCCGGCGGGAGTGGGCAGCGCGGACGAACCGCGTACTGCGTCGATCCCGTCGAGCCGGCCGAACAGTTCGCCGTAGGTCACCACCTCGCCGCCGCAGCGGGCCGCAACCCGCGTACCGGGCACCATATGTCCGTGCCGGATCACGGTGACCAGCGGCGACAGGTCATACGGTTCGACACCGGTGGCCCATTCACCGAGGATGCGTTCCCGTTCACCGGCTGTCGGGCTCGCGGCAACGAGCGAATCGATTCCCCGGATATCGTCGACGACGGTCATCAGTCACCTCCTGGCGCGGGCAGCGCCCGGGTACCGATCACCACCGGATCGTTCACCACCGCTCCCGCTTCACTGCTCGGCACGGTCACCACCGAACCCTGACACCATATTGCGCTTAGGCTTACCTTACATTGCGAGAGCGGTATTCTCCATATCGGCATTCCGCATTTTCAACTCACAATTCGCTTAGGCTAAGCTAACAGCCCTGCCGGTGTCGTGCGAACAGGATCCCACCGGATTCACGCAAGTGGACGAATCCACCAGCCGCCAAGGAGTCTCGACAAACCCCGACACGCCCGCGAAGTTAGGTTAAGCTAACCTATATGGGCAGAGGCAGTAATGGCGTAATCATGAAGGTGTGGCGGGCCGACGACTACCGGCTGACGGTCACCTCCACCGAGCGGATCACCGACAAATACATCCGCATCGGCTTCACTGCCGGGGGTCTGCTGAACGACCATCCGGTCCACCCCACCCAGTTCATCCGGCTGTGGATCCCGGACGCCGAAACCGACAAACTCCACCACCGCGGCTACACCCTGATCGACCAGGATCCCGAGAACGACCACTTCTACATCGAATTCGCCGTCCACACCGGCCCGGCCGGTGCCTGGGCCGAGCGGGCACAAATCGGCGAGGTCATCGAAACCTCCGTGCTCGGCTCCCACTTCGAGCTACCCGCCGTCACCCCGGGCGAATACCTGATCTTCGGCGACAGCGCCTCATTACCCGCGGTGAACACCCTGCTCGAAGCCATCGGCGACACCCCGGCGCGGGTGTGGCTGGAATGGCAGTACGAATCGGACCCCACCCTGCCCGTGCGCAACAAACCGCACCACACGGTGACCTGGCTCCAGCGCATCGACGACGGCCGCGCCATCCGCGAGGCGGCCGAAGGACTCACCGTCGCCCAGGATGCGTTCGCCTGGGTCGCCTGCGATACCGCCACCACCCGCGCCGTAGTGAAAACCTTGCGCGCCACGCTGCCGAAGAACCGGATCAAAGCCCAGGGCTACTGGAAGTAACCGGCCGGTCCGCATCGCAGCCGCCCAGGTCGCGCCGACTATGCTGCGACGATGCGACGAAGGCAGCAGCCCCCGCTGCCGAAGCGGTACGGACTGGACCCGGCCCGGCTACGGCTCCCCGAAGACGGTGACTGGCCGAGCCTGCGCGCACATCTGATCCACCGGCTGCCCCGCGTCGAACCGGCACGGATCGACGAAATGTTGCGGGCCGGCGAAATCGTCGACCTGGACGGCCCGCTCGGCCTCGACTCCCCGTATGTCCCCGGCGGTGCGGTCTGGTTCCATCGCGACCTCCCTGCCGAACACCCGGTCCCGTTCGATATCCCGATCGTCTACCGCGACGACACCATCCTGGTCGCCGATAAACCCCATTTCCTGGCCACCATCCCCCGCGGCAGCCATATCCTGCAGACCGCCCTGGTCAAGCTGCGCCGCGAACTCGACCTGCCCGACCTGATTCCCGCGCACCGGCTCGACCGCGCGACCGCCGGGCTGGTGCTGTTCGTGATCGATCCGGCAGCCCGCGGCGCCTACCAGACGATGTTTCAGCGGCAACACGTCCGCAAGGAATACGAGGCTGTGGCCGGATTGCGGCCCGACCTGGATTTCCCGGTCGAATTGGTAAGCCGAATCATCAAGGAGAAACATATCCTCGCGGCCCAGGAGGTGCCGGGCCCGCCGAACGCACGCACCCGCATCGAACTCGTCGAACAGCGCGGTGAGCTCGGCCGCTACCGGCTGTATCCGGCGACCGGGCGCACCCATCAGCTGCGCCTGCATATGAATTCGCTGGGTATCCCCATTCTCGGCGACGATTTCTACCCGGTGATCACCGATAAACAGCTCGACGACTATCGCCGCCCGCTCCAGCTACTGGCCGCGACCCTGGAGTTCACCGATCCCCGCACCGGCAAGCCCCGTCGATTCGAAACCACACGGTCACTACAGGCCTGGACCGACCCCGACGGCTGGGCAGCCGGACCGCCGGCGGCAGAGTGAACGGCAGGCGTATCGCCCGCGGTCCGAGGAAAAGCGGGCATCCTCCCGGATAGCCGCGGCGACCGGCCACTGCCGGGTTGTCTCCGCCGTCGCGCTGTCCGGCGGGGGAGTCCGCGATCGCTGCGGGCCCGTACCTTTCCAAAGGCTGCCTGTCACTTCGGAGGCTCGCCCGCTCGCGCCATGGGCGTCTACATCGCGGCGTGGGCCGATCCTGTGGCACTCCGGGTTCGGGCCCACTCCGCAGGTCGACTCAGGCCGCCCCGGTGAGCCGGTCTCAGGTCATCGAACCGGCTGATTCGGGGTGCAGGTGATATCTGTGGCAGGTAGCTGCCCGGTGCCGAGATAGCCGTTGATCGCATTGTTCACGCAGCTGCTGAGCCCGGGCCGGAAGGTGAGGTGGATGCGGACATCGCGCAGCGTCACCAGCCGTGACTCACTGAGGTGCCGGTGCAGCTGAACCGCCTCCCCATAGGGAGTACGTGGATCACCGGTCGCCTGGACGATCAGTACCGGCACATCGTTGCGCACCACGGTCGCCGGCTCCACGGGCGGCGGCCAGAACGCGCACGGCTGAATATTGTTCGCCAGCGCCCCGAACAGCGGCTGGGTGGCGCGGGTGGCTTCGATATTGCGCCGGTACCACTGCGGGTCGTCCGGGGCGTCGGCGTCCCCGCAGGCGACGAACATCAGTTCCGAGTTCTCGCCGGTGAACAGCGCCTCGAGCAGGTCTGCGAGCCCGGATTCGGCCGAACTCTGCGTATCCCCCGCGGTGGCGGCGGCGATATCGCGCACCGTCGCGGCCAGTGTTTCGTTCACCTGATAGCTGCGCAGCAGGTTGTGCAGGATGAAGGGGAAGATATGGTCGTCGATCGCGTAGCCGTCGACCATGATCGGCTCCCGGGCCGTCCGCTGATACAGCCCGTCCACCGTCGCGCGGACCTCCGGCGCGGTCGCCCCGAGACGGTAGGTGGTGTTGCGGGCCGCGGCCCAGCGGGCCCAATCATCGAAGGCGAGCTCGTCGGCCGGGCCCCAATCCTGGACGAGGCCGGTCCAGTAGCGGTCCGGGTCGATCGCGCTGTCGAGCACCATCCGGTCGCTGCGCTGCGGGAACATCTCGGTGAACACCGCACCCAGATACGTCCCGTAAGACAATCCGAAGTAGTTGATCTTCTCCTCCCCCAGCACGGCGCGAATCAGATCCATATCGCGCGCCGTATTACGAGTCGTGAGATGACGCAGCTTCTCGGTATCGCCGTCCAGGCAGGCCGCGGCCAGCTCACCGGCGAACAACACTTCTTCGTCGAAACCGGCAGGCGTCGGCCCGGCCGACCGAACCGCTTCCGAGACCGGCCAGCCGCAGGGCGGCGCGGGATCGGAAGCACCGATACCGCGCGGGTCCATGCCGATCAGGTCGTACTGTGCGAGCACATCAGGGCTCAGCACATCCCCCAGCAGCGCCGGGCTGTCCAACCCCGCCGCACCCGGGCCGCCCGGGTTCGACATCAGGATTCCGCGCCGCCGATCCGGGTCGGTGGCCGGCACCCGGGAGATCACCACGGTCAGGGTGCGGCCGTCGGGGTCGGAGTAGTCGAGCGGGACCACCACATCCGCGCATTCGACACCGGGAGTATCGACCGACGGCGTATCGCACAACTCCCACTCCAGCTCCTGGCTGTAATACGGAAACCGCATCCCATCACCGGCCAATACCGGCGCCACGGCCACCAGCACGATCACCGCGAGCAGCCACCCCACCACCCGCCACCGGGCACGGCCGGAACGCCGCTCGGCGTCGGTATCGCCGCTCGACATCACAACCCACTTTCCCCGGAAACAGCTGGTTGTACCACTGGGCAGATCGAGTTCGCGGCCTTGCCGCGCCGCATATGCTAATCGAGCTCCCGGGGTCCCGCCGGGTGAACGCGGTCGCCCGGCACGTCCCTGCGAGTGCCTCCGGCCGATCCGTACACTGGGCCGAATGCTCCACCCGGTTCCCGAGAAAACGGCTGCTCCGCGGCACAAAATCCACGCTTACATCGATGTCGCGGTCGTGGTGGTGGTACTCGTCTGCACCAACCTGATCGCCCACTTCACCACGGCGTGGGCCAATATCGTCAGCGTCCCGGTCGCCGCCCTCGTGCTGCTGGCGCTGATGCGGCGCCGGGGCATGCACTGGTCGGAGCTCGGCCTGTCCCCACGGCATTGGCGCACCGGAACCAAATACGCTCTCGCCGCGGTCGGGGTGGTGCTGGCCGCGGTCGCCATCGGCGCCGCCCTCCCCCTGACCCGGCCGTTCTTCCTCGCCGACCGTTACGCCACGATCTCCGGCGCGCTCATCGCCTCGATGATCGTCATCCCCCTGCAAACCGTGATCCCGGAAGAACTCGCCTTCCGCGGAGTACTGCACGGCACACTCGACCGGCTATGGGGCGCCCGCGGTGTCTTCGCCGCCGGTTCACTACTGTTCGGCCTCTGGCATATCGCCTCGTCCTTCGGCCTCACCACCGGTAACCGCGGCCTGTCCGGTGTGCTCGGCGGCGGCCTGCTCGGCCAGCTCGCCGGAATCCTGCTGGCCGTAGCCGCCACCGCGGCCGCCGCAGTCGTATTCACCTGGCTCCGCCACCGCAGCGGCAGCCTACTGGCCCCCATCGCGTTGCACTGGGCAGTGAACGGCGCCGGTGCACTCACCGCCGCCTTCCTCTGGCATACGACCTTGGCCTGAACTGCGCAACTCCGGACCGCAGCTGACCGTCGATGACGGCGGGACCGCGTGCGGTACTTCGGTCGCGCCGGGCCGGACGCCGGTCGGGACCCGCGGCGGGCTTCCGATACCTGCTCCTGCACGGTCGGCAACTGCGTCGAATGCATCGGGAATCCGCGCAGCGGGCCGGGAAGCCCAGTACTCGCTCCCACGGCAGGGCGGCTACGTCCGCACCTGGCCGTCGAAAGCGACGCTCGATACCGCAGGCGTCCGATCGCCGCCGGACAGGTCGATGGGTGTCAGCAGTGCTCGCAGATACCGGTGGCGGGCAGCTGGATGAAACAGCTCTTGCACACGACCGTCCGCGATTCGGTTTTCGGCGGGGCCGGCCGGGTCGCGACAGCTCCACTGGAACGCTTGGCCGGCCCGCCCCGCGAAATCAGCGGCGGAGTGCCACCGTCGGCGGGAACATCGGCACCGTGCGCGGCATAGCAGGCCCAGCGGGCATACGCGGCGTGGGTTTCGATATCGGCCGGCACCGGCAGCGCGGCCAACTCCAGCACATACTTGTAGCTGTCGCTCACCTTCAGATTCCGCTTCACGCACAGCGCCGTCAGCGGCGGCTCCCCCGCGTTGTGGCAGCGCCGGGCCACCTTCCGCAGAATCGCGTCCATCCAGGTGCGGGTCGGTGCGTCGGTACGCACCCCCGACATCTCCTGTACCCGCTCTGCCAGCTCCTGCACCGTGACGAAGTACCCGTACTCCGTCGCGGTCTCCGCCAGCACTTCATGAGCGGCCATAGCCCAGGCCACTGCGGCATCACGGAAGGCGACCGCCGTTCCGTCCTCGCTCCGCCAGGCCCCCGAAATCGTTGTCGCAGCGTCCCTCATAGCCCGTACACCGTAGCGCCACCCCTCCCCACTCGATCAACCGCCCTCCCCTATATCACATTTCACATTCCTCGACCGCCACGGCAACGGCCATCGCACGCATGACCGTCCTGTCCTGGACAGCCGGTGCCAGTGCGGCCGGCCCGCCGCTCTGTCCTCGCCGATATCGTCCGGAAGCAGGTCGACAGCCTTCGCTTCGCCTCGCGCGACTCCACCTCACGTTCGAGGCAATCCGTCCGAAACCCGCACCGGCTCACCGTGTTCCAGATAAACCGGCACCCTGCTCGACCTGGCGGCATGTGCTCGGCGGAGCCGGCGAACCAACCTCGGCACCACGAAATCACCGACTACGCCGATATCGACCCATTCCCACCGGTCCAGCTCGGCTGCCTGGAGAACGATCGAATCCGCGACCGCGCCGAGTTCGCCACCGTCGAACACATAGAGGATCTTGTCGCCTTCACCGGAACTCGGTGCCCAATCGTGCACCAACAGCCTCCCGGGCGCCCGGTCGATCCCGAGTTCCTCCCGAACCTCACGACGACACGCCATACTCGGCGCCTCGCCCGGCTCCAGATAACCCCCGGGGATATCCCAGCCGTTCCCGTAGGTCTTGTGCACCAGGAGTATGTCGTCATCCCGGACGAACAGCGCACCGGCCGCCAGCCGCGCTCGTGCGGGACCCGCCGCTTCGTCGATGGTCGCCACCCGGCTATCGGATCACACAGCGGTCGCCATGACGCGAGCGTTCCAGGATTTCTGGCTTGCCAGCGTCACATCGGGAGTCAGCAACGCACGATCGAAGTCCGCGGGACGCTCACCCGCGGCGATCACCTGCGGCCAATCCGGATTCGCCAGTGCGCCCCGGCCGAGCGTCACCACGTCCGCATGGCCCTCGTCGAGCACCGTCCGCGCCAGTTCCGGCGCGTGCATACCACCGTTCGCCAGAATCGGAAGGCCGGTGACGTTCCTGGCCAGTCGCGTGATCGTTTCGCCGGTATCCAAGGTGGCGGTCTCATACCAGTCCCGCCCCTCGCTGGCGAGGTGCAGGTAATCGATTCCCGCGGCAGCGACCGCCCGGAAAATCGTCTCGGCTTCCGCCGCCCCGGACCAGCGGTAACCGAAATCGTTCACCTTGGTCTGCGAGAGCCGCAACCCGATGGGGAACCCGGCTCCCACCGCCGCCCGTACAGCCTCGACCACCTCTACTGCGAACCGCACACGCCCGGCAGCGTCACCGCCGTATTCGTCGTCACGCAGATTGGTGTATTCGGTCAGGAACTGATCGATCAGGTACCCGTTGGCACCGTGGATCTCCACCGCATCGAATCCGGCCGCCCGAGCCTGCCCGGCCGCGAACGCGAACCCCTGGACGAGATCACCGATCTCCGCCCGGGAGGCCGCATCGGGCAACGCGAACGGACCTTCGCCACCGTAGGCCGACATCTTGGCCCCCTTCGGCGGCACTGCGGACGGCGCGATCGTCCGTTCGCTGTGCCGGTTGCCCTGAACAAGCGCTCCGGCGTGCATCAACTGCAGCGCGATACTTCCGCCCGCTGCGTGCACGGCCTCGACCACCCGGCGCCAGCCCTCGACTTGTTCTGCGGTCACGATCCCGGGCTGATCGGGATATGCCTGACTGAATCGCTCATCGGTGTAAGTGCCCTCGGTGATGACCAGCCCGAATCCACCCGCGGCGAACCGCGCGTAGTACTCGGCCATGGCCGCCGTGGGCACCCCGTCGCCCGCGGTACTGACCCGCGACATCGGGGCCACCGCGGCTCGGTTGCGAAGCCGCAGATCGCCGACTCGTGCAGGGGAAAGGACGGGATGGACAGTCACGGGAATCTCCTCGTACACACTGGGCAACTGGTTCGGGACCAGATTCCGCGCTACCGGCAATCCCTACAAGTACGGTCTTTTATGTGTCGTAGGCACATTCGGTATACCAATGGAGGTCATATGCATGCCGAGCGAACCCACATGATCGAGAACACACCGGATTACTGCACCATCGAAGCCGCAATGGAAGTGGTCGGCGGCAAATGGAAGATGGCCATCGTCAACCACCTCTTCGACGGCACCATGCGCTTCGGCGAACTACGCCGCGCCATGCCCACCATCACCCAGCGCATGCTCACCCGCCAACTCCGCGAACTCGAAGCCGACGGGGTGATCCGCCGCACCGTCTACGCCGAGGTGCCACCGAAGGTGGAATACGACCTCACCGAGATCGGCGAGAACCTGCGACCGGTGGCCGGACTACTCGAATCCTGGGGTGAGCAGTATCGGCGAAGCACCGCTCCAACCGCCCGATAGCAACGATGAGGTGGCGGTATACCACCAAGAGGCACCTGTAGCATTTGTGTAGCAAGCACGTAGCAGTTGGGCTGGTCTCAGATGTCAGTCGCTTGATCCCCGAAGAACTTCCCGACGAGATTTCGGTCAGCACGATCACCATGGCCGAACTCGCGGCGGGACCGCACTACACCGACGACCCGTTCGAACGCGCCGAACGCATCGAAAGACTCCAGAATGCCGAAGCGCACTTCGATCCGCTCCCCTTCGACACGGCAGCCGGCCGCCGCTACGGACACCTGGTGGCCGCCAGCCTACAAGCAGGGCGCAATCCTAGGCCGCGCCGAATCGACCTGATGATCGCCGCGATCGCCTCGGCCCACCGCATCCCGCTCTACACGGTGAACCCGAAAGACTTCAGCGCGCTCGACGGCCTCGTCACAGTGGTCCCGGTGACTCATCCCGACGACCGGTGAAGGCTGGGACCGGAATCAATCGAACACCGAGCACGACGAAGGCCCGCCTCCCGGAATGGGAAGCGGGCCTTACGTTTATCGACTCGACAGCCGAGAAGAGGACCTTACTTGGCCTTCTCCAGGACCTCGACCAGCCGCCACCGCTTGGTGGCCGACGTGGGCCGGGTCTCCATCAGCTGCACGCGGTCGCCGACACCGGCGACCTCGTTCTCGTCGTGCGCCTTCACCTTGGAGGTGGTGCGGATGATCTTGCCGTAGAGAGCATGCCGGTTACGGTCTTCCAGCTCCACGACGATCGTCTTGTTCATCTTGTCGGAGACAACGTAACCGACCCGAACCTTGCGGCGGCCGCGCTGCTCCTGCTCTTTCTCGCTCATGCCGCATCTCCCTTGTCAGCGGGTCCGGTGGCCAAACCGAGCTCACGCTCACGCATGACCGTGTAGATACGCGCGATCTCGTGACGCACCACACGCAGCCGGCGATTATTGGTCAACTGACCCGTCGCCATCTGGAAGCGCAGGTTGAACAGCTCTTCCTTCGAGTCACGCAGGCGCTGAACGAGCTCGTCCTCGGTCAGCTCGCGGAGCTCTGCGGCCGGAGTACCGGTAGCCATCAGAACTGCTCCTCCCTCGTCACGATCCTGCACTTCATCGGGAGCTTGTGCATCGCGCGGCGCAGGGCCTCACGAGCGATCTCCTCGTTGGGGTAACTCATCTCGAACATCACGCGACCGGGCTTGACGTTCGCGACCCACCACTCCGGCGAACCCTTACCGGAACCCATACGGGTTTCGGCCGGCTTCTTGGTGAGCGGGCGATCCGGGTAGATGTTGATCCAGATCTTGCCGCCACGCTTGATGTGGCGGGTCATCGCGATACGCGCGGACTCGATCTGCCGGTTGGTCACGTACGCCGGCTCCAGAGCCTGGATGCCGAACTCACCGAACGCCACCGAGGTGCCGCCCTTGGAGAGACCGCTGCGGCTCGGGTGATGCTGCTTACGGAACTTGACCTTGCGGGGCATCAGCATGGGTCAGCCCTCCTGCTTTTCTGCCGGGGGCTCGGCCACCGCGGTAGCGGCGCGCCCGGCCTCGGTGCTGGTCGCAGTGGTGCCGGAGGAACCGGAACGACGCGGGCGGCTCGGCCGCTCCCGGCGCGGACGATCGCCGGCCGGGGCGCTGGTGGCGGGCAGCTCACGCTTGCCGCCGACGATATCGCCCTTGTAGATCCAGACCTTGACACCGATCCGACCGAAGGTGGTCTTGGCCTCGTACAGGCCGTAATCGATATCGGCACGCAGGGTGTGCAGCGGGACGCGGCCTTCGCGATAGAACTCCGAGCGCGACATTTCGGCGCCACCGAGGCGGCCCGAGCACTGCACGCGGATGCCCTTGACGTTCGGCGAACGCATGGCCGACTGGATGGCCTTACGCATCGCGCGACGGAACGCCACACGGTTCGACAGCTGTTCGGCGACACCCTGAGCAACCAGCTGCGCATCCGATTCGGGGTTCTTGACCTCGAGGATGTTCAGCTGGACCTGCTTCTTGGTGAGCTTCTCCAGCGCGGCGCGGATCCGGTCGGCCTCGGCGCCACGGCGACCGATGACGATACCGGGGCGCGCGGTGTGGATATCGACGCGAACCCGGTCCCGGGTGCGCTCGATCTCCACCTTGGAGATGCCGGCCCGCTCCATGCCGGTGCTCAGCAGCTTGCGGATGGCGACGTCTTCCTTGACGTAGTCCGAGTACTGCTTATCGGCGTACCAACGGGACTTCCAGTCGGTGGTGATACCGAGGCGGAAGCCGTGGGGGTTGATCTTCTGTCCCATTTACTTTGCCCCTCCCTTCCGGCGGCCACGAGTGCCACCGGCAGTGGGGACGCTCTCGACCTCGATGGTGATGTGGCTGGTGCGCTTGCGGATCCGGAACGCCCGGCCCTGGGCCCGCGGCTGGAACCGTTTCATGGTCGCGCCCTCGTCGACGTAGGCCGTCGAGATGACCAGGGTGTCCGGGTTGAGGCCGAGGTTGTTCTCGGCGTTGGCCGCGGCGCTGGCCACGACTTTCGCAACCGGGGTGCTGGCGGCCTGCGGGGCGAACCGCAGCAGGTCGAGCGCATCGGAGACGCGCTTGCCGCGGACCAGGTCCACGACCCGGCGAGCCTTCATCGGGGTCACGCGCACGTGCTTGGCGGTCGCGCGCGCAGTCGGATTCTGCGTTTCTGTGCTCATCGCCGCTTGCTCTTCCGATCTTCTTTCACGTGGCTACGGAACGTCCTCGTCGGCGCGAACTCACCGAGCTTGTGCCCGACCATGTTCTCCGAGACGAACACCGGCACGTGCTTACGGCCGTCGTGGACGGCGAAGGTGTGACCGATGAAATCGGGGGTGATGGTCGAACGACGCGACCAGGTCTTGATGACCTGTTTGGTGCCCTTGTCGTTCTGCACGTCCACCTTCGCCTGGAGGTGGTCGTCGACGAACGGGCCCTTCTTGAGGCTGCGTGGCATTTCTTACCTCCTCCTTAGCGCTTCTTGCCGGTGCGACGGCGACGGACGATGAGCTTGTCGCTCGGACGGTTCGGCTTACGGGTGCGGCCTTCCGGCTGACCCCACGGCGAGACCGGGTGGCGACCACCGGAGGTCTTGCCTTCACCACCGCCGTGCGGGTGGTCGACCGGGTTCATGACGACACCACGGACCGTGGGACGGCGTCCCTTCCAGCGCATACGGCCGGCCTTGCCCCAGTTGATGTTCGACTGTTCGGCGTTGCCGACCTCGCCGACGGTGGCGCGGCAGCGCACGTCGACGCGGCGGATTTCACCGGAGGGCATACGCAGCGTGGCGTAGGGGCCTTCCTTACCCAGCAGCTGGATGCTGGCACCGGCCGAGCGGGCCATCTTGGCGCCGCCGCCGGGACGCAGCTCCACCGCGTGGATGGTGGTACCGGTGGGGATATTGCGCAGCGGCAGGTTGTTGCCGGGCTTGATATCCGCGGTCGGGCCGGACTCGATCTTGGTGCCCTGCACCACGCCCCGGGGGGCGATGATGTAGCGCTTCTCGCCGTCCAGGTAGTGCAGCAGCGCGATATTGGCGGTGCGGTTGGGGTCGTACTCGATATGAGCGACCTTGGCCGGTACACCGTCCTTGTCGTGCCGGCGGAAGTCGATCAGCCGGTAGGCACGCTTGTGACCGCCACCGCGATGGCGGGTGGTGATGCGGCCGTGGCCGTTACGGCCACCGCTCTTGGTCAGCGGGCGGACCAGCGACTTCTCGGGGGTCGACCGGGTGATCTCGGCGAAGTCCGAGACGGACGACCCGCGGCGGCCCGGGGTAGTCGGCTTGTACTTACGGATTGCCATGAGTTCTTCTCTGCTTTCTGGACTCCCAGGCGCTTACGCGACCGGGCCTCCGAAGATCTCGATGGGCTTGCTGTCGGCCGAGATGGTCACGAGCGCGCGCTTGGTGTCCTTGCGCTTGCCGTAACCGAAGCGGGTCCGCTTGCGCTTGCCCTGACGGTTGGCGGTGTTGACGCTGGTGACCTTCACCCCGAAGACCTTCTCGACCGCGATCTTGATCTGGGTCTTGTTGGAGTCCGGGTGGACCAGGAAGGTGTAGGTGCCTTCCTCGATCAGGCCGTAGGACTTCTCCGAGATGACCGGCGCCAGCAGGATGTCGCGCGGATCGGCGATGGTGCTCACTTGCTCTCCTCCTGTGCAGCCTCAGCCGGGCCGTGCACGAAGGCGTTGAGCGCCTCGACGGAGAACACGACTTCGTCGCTGTCCAGCACGTCGTAGGTGTTCAGCTGGTCCGGTGCGATGGTGTGCACGTATTCCAGGTTGCGGGCACTCTTCCAGGCGGTGACGTCCTCGCGGCCGACGACCAGGAGGAACTTCTTACGGTCCGAAAGCTCGGACAGGAAGGTCTTCGCGGTCTTGGTGGAGGGGTCCTGGCCTGCGACGAGCTCGCTGATCACGTGGATCCGCTCGCTGCGCGCCCGATCCGACAGCGCACCACGCAGGGCGGCCTGGATCATCTTCTTGGGGGTGCGCTGGCTGTAGTCGCGCGGCTTGGGGCCGTGCACGGTGCCACCGCCGGCGAACTGCGGGGCGCGGGTCGAACCCTGGCGGGCGCGGCCGGTGCCCTTCTGGCGGTACGGCTTCTTACCACCACCGCGGACCTCGCCGCGGGTCTTGGTGGAATGCGTGCCCTGGCGGGCGGCGGCCTGCTGGGCCACGACCACCTGGTGCATCAGCGCGATATTCGCGGTCACATCGAAGATCTCGGCGGGGAGATCGACGGTGCCGTTGGTTTTGCCACCGAGTTCCTTGACCGGCAGCGTCAGGTTGGCCTTCTTCTCGAGGCTGGTCATGCGTGCGCACCACCCTTCACGGCGCTCTTGACGATCACGACGCCGCCCTTGCGACCCGGGATCGCTCCCTTGATCAGCAGCAGGCCGTTCTCGGCGTCCACCTTGTGAACCGACAGGTTCTGCGTGGTGACGCGGTCGTTACCCATACGACCCGACATGCGCATGCCCTTGAACACGCGGCCGGGGGTGGCGCAGCCACCGATGGAACCCGGGCGGCGGTGCACGGCCTGTGCACCGTGGGAGGCGCCCTGGCCGCGGAAGCCGTGACGCTTCATGGTGCCGGCGAAGCCCTTGCCCTTGCTGGTGCCGGTGACGTCGACGTAGGTGCCCTCTTCGAACGCGTCGGCCGAGATCTCCTGGCCGACCTCGAAGGTGGACGCGTCCGCGACGCGGATCTCCGCGACGTGCCGGCGCGGCGTGACACCGGCCTTGGCGAACTGGCCGGATTCCGGCTTGTTCACCTTGCGGGGGTCGATGGCGCCGAAGGCGACCTGCACGGCGCTGTAGCCGTCGCGCTCGACGGTGCGGATCTGGGTGACCACGTTCGGTCCGGCCTTGACGACGGTGACCGGGACGACCCGGTTCTTGTCGTCGAACACCTGGGTCATGCCCAGTTTGGTGCCCAGGATGCCGGCCGCGGGCCTGCTCTTGTTGTCAGTCATATCGAGAGTCCCCGTCACTGGATATTGACGTCGACGCTGGCCGGCAGGTCGATGCGCATGAGGGCATCGACCGTCTTCGGCGTCGGGTCGAGGATGTCGATCAGCCGCTTGTGCGTACGCATCTCGAAGTGCTCGCGCGAGTCCTTGTACTTGTGCGGCGAACGGATGACGCAGTACACGTTCTTCTCGGTCGGCAACGGCACCGGCCCGACGACCCGGGCCCCGGTGCGGGTCACCGTTTCGACGATCTTGCGCGCAGACGCATCGATCGCCTCGTGGTCATAGGCCTTGAGCCTGATGCGGATCTTCTGTCCCGCCACGCTAAGTGTCCTTTTCTCCGCTTTCGTCCGTGATCCGGATACCGGCTAGGGCGTCCGTACCACCTTCATTTGCACAGCCCGAACACACGATGACGTCCCGTGCCCGATCGGTCAGGGCCCGGAGGAGGCAGCCTGCGTTATCACGCAGGGCCCCGATTGGGCACCAGACCAACACGGCGGAGACCACGACCAGGGAAAACCCAGTCCGTGCCGCTGTTCATCTGTCATGGTTCTCCGGTCCACGCGGTCGGGCGTGTCGCCTTCCCGCTCATTCCTCGGCCCCGGAAGAAAACTTCGATCGTGGCCTGCGGAACTTCGTCCCGGACGTACCCGCACCGCATACGGTGAGGTACTCGCTGGTTTTACTCACCCCGCCCAGCCGTGCCATTTCATGGAAACGACGGCGACCCGGGGCAAGGCAACCCGAACAGTATGCATGAGGCCCCCGAGGCGTTTCAAATCGGGGTCGGCCGAGGTCCGGCACTGCGACAGCCATACCGCCGAACCGCAATCTTACCGATGAGTAAGATAGCGGCATGTCGAACCTCACCGGTACCTACCGCGGCTGGCGCAAACTGCCGGACAATGCCGTCGGCCACGGCCTGTTCTCCCTGTCGATGGTGGCCCGCGTGCCGTATTTCGCCACGGTCCTGCCCCGGGTGATCCGGCTGGAACCCGGCCGGTGCGAGGTCAAGGCCCCGAAATGGTTCGGCGTCCACAACCACCTCGGCACCTTCCACGCCATCGCCGCCTGCAACCTGGCGGAGATCGCCATGGGCATGCTGAGCGAGGCGACGGTCCCCACCACCCACCGCTGGATCCCCAAGGCGATGCAGGTCCAGTACCTGACCAAAGCGACCACCGGCCTCCGCGCGGTGGCCGAGCTCACCGAGATCCCCGACTTCGCCGACATCACCGAAGGTCGCGACCTGACCGTCCCCGTATCCATCTACGACAAAACCGGCCGCGAGGTCGTGCACGCCGACATCACCACGTGGGTGACCCCCAAGAACTGACAAGGCAGTTGCTCTCCCCCGCCGGACGCCGTTGAATGCGTTACATGTCAGCCAGTACCGACAAATTCGATCTCTGCGTCGTCGGGCTGGGCCCGTCCGGCCGGGCTCTCGCCCACCGCGCCACCGTCGCCGGGCTGCGGGTGGCGGCCGTGGATCCGCGCCCCGACCGGCTGTGGCCGCCGACGTTCTCCTGCTGGATCGACGAACTACCGGAGTGGTTGCCGCACAGCGTGATCGCGAGCCGGATCCCGGCACCGGTCGTCTGGACCACTTCCGAGCTCCGGATCGAACGCCCCTACTGCGTGCTGTCGAAACCGCTGCTGCGGGACGCGCTGTCGCTGGACGACGCCCGGGTGTTCGCACAGCGCGCGACCCGGGTGGATGCGCACGAGGTGGAACTCGCCGACGGCACGGTGCTCCGCGCGGCGGTGGTGGTCGACTCCCGCGGTATGCCGGGGCCCGGTGACCGCCGTACGGCCAGCGCGCACGGGATCTTCGTCGCCGCCGAAACCGCCGAGCCGATGGTCCGCGAGGGCGAAGGGCTGCTGCTGGACTGGCGGCCGGAGAACGGCGCCGGACCCGACGAGCCGCCGTCGTTCCTGTACTCGGTGCCGCTCGGCGACGGCACTGTGATCTTCGAGGAGACCAGCCTCGGGTTGCGGGGCGGGATGCCGCAGCACGAACTGCGTAAACGCACCCTCAACCGGCTGGCCGCGCACGGTATCGAACTGACCGGGGAGGAGCCGAGCGAGGCCGCGCACTATCCGCTGGACACGCCGCCGCCGGCCAAGGGTGTCGGGCGGGTGGTGCCCTTCGGTTCCCGCGGCGGGATGATGCATCCGTGCACCGGCTACAGCGTGGCCGATTCGTTCGCGCTGGCCGATACCGCGGTCGCCGCGATCGGGCGCGGCGAGGATCCGATCGCCGCGTTGTGGCCGTGGCAGGCGCGCCTCACCTATTGGATGCGGATGCGCGGACTGTGGGGGCTGGGCAGGTTGACCACCGAGCAGTCCGTCGCCATGTTCGATTCCTTCTTCTCCGCTTCCCCGCGCGGCCAGCGGGCCCTGCTGTCGGCGCACGACGACTACGCCGTCCTGGGGGCGGTGCTGTTCAATACCGTCGCCCACACCTGGCCGTTCCGCTGGCGCTACGACCTCGTCGGCTGGACCAACCGCAACCGGTGGGTCGACTACCCCTTCGCCCCCGCGGTGCCGGCCGACAGCCGCAAGTAATCCCGAGCAGAACCGCCGACAGCCGGAGTAACCCCAGCGGGACCGACCAACTACTGGGAGTAACGCCGGCGCCGGCCGCGGCGGTAGTCCCGGCAGAGTCGGCGGTCCGCGGAGCCATCCGGCCGACCTGCCGGAATCAACGTCAACCGTGCGCACAGCAGCAGCCCCGAACCACCCTGCCGACGCCGGAAGCGGTCGCCGACGCGGCTGCCAGAAGTGTGCCCACGGGCTGGTCCGATGCTTTGTCCGCTCCGATGGCGGCCCGCAGTACTCGCCGCGGCGGCGAAGTACTCAGCCGCTGGTTTCCGAAGCCTTCCGGTAACCACGGACCGCCGGGTAGCCGAAGATCAGGATGACCCCGCCCACCCACAGCAGGGTGTCGATGAGCGGTTCGGCGACCGGGCCGCCGTAGGACAGCCCCTTCATCGCTTCGATGGCGCAACTCATCGGCTGGTTCTCCACGGTGGACTGCAGCCAGGTCGGGTAGGCCTCGATCAGCACGAAACCGGAGTTGAAGAACAGCAGCAGGTTGGTGAGCAGCCCGACCAGCTGCACCAGCAGAGGTCCTTCGGTGACGGTGGCGATCGCGGTGATGAACACCGCGAATCCGATACCGAACAGGATCGGGATCCCGATGAGCCCGAGCGCGGCCAACGGCCCTTGTTCGAACCGGAAACCGATACAGAAACCCACCGCGATCACGATCAGCGTGGTGACCAGCACCCGGATCGCCTCGGCCAGCAACCGGCCGGTGAGCCCGGCCGCACGATGGATCGGCATGGTCCAGAACCGGCCGAGGAGCCCGGTGGCCTTCTCGTTCTTGAAGCCGAGGGCACTCACCACGGCCCCGATCATCGCCGCGATCAGGGTGATCATCGGGACGGTGCCGTAGACGGCGGGTTTCCCGGAGAAACTCGAAATGGATTCGTCGAGGACGATCCAGAACATCAGCAGGGTCAGCGCCGGGTACACGATGGTCTGAATGGTGGTCGACGGATCGCGCAGCCAGGCGGTCAGCAGCCGTTTGCATTCGAGCCAGCTGTGGACGGCCCACGCCGCCGGCGAGTTCTCGGCGCGGGTGGCGACCTTCGGCAGGTCGATCGCGGCGGCCGTCGGCGCGAAACGTTCGCGGCCCGCGGGGGTATCGACAATGCTCATGCTCGCCTCACACTCGCCCAGACCGCGAACGGGACGAACAGCACCGCCCCGGCGATCAGCCAGATCAACCCGACCCGCAGCACCTCCCAGCTCACGCCGTCGCCCGCCATATCGCGCAGGGCATAGGCGAACTGGGTGATGGGTTGATTACGGACGAACGGCTGGACCCATTCGGGGAACTGGGTTTCCGGGACGAAACCGCAGGACATCATGCCGAAGATCAAGGTCGGCAGGGTCAGCGCCTGGCTCAGCGCCTGCGGGCTCTTGGTCAGGCTGCCCAGACCGTCGGCGCCGACGGCCAGCATGGTGCCGACAGCGAGCGCGAAGGCACAGAATCCGATGGTTTGGCCCCACCCGGCGGTGAATTCGAATCCGATGATGTGCCCGTAGATCAGCGCGGCGGTCAGCGAAACGACGGATCGGACGAGTCCGGCCGCGATCCGCGAGGTCAACGGCACCAGCAGGCCGATCGGCATGGTCTGCAACCGGGTGGTGAATCCGGTGCGCGCCTCGAAGGCCGCCAATTGCGCGTTCGACATCATGGTGAACGCCATGGTCTGCAGGACGACGATGGGCATGACGAACTGCGCGTAGTCGATGCCCTGGAACTGCATCACCAGGCGCAGCGGTAGATAGAAGCCGACGGTGAAGACGAGCGGCGTGAGGATCGCGCCGATCAACTCACCTTTGCTGATCATGGTCCAGACGATCCGGCCGGTGAGTGCCCGCCACTGCGCGAAGTACGAGACGTGCGTGCGCGGTAGTTCGGCGGCGAAGAGCCCGGTGCGGTCGAGGGCGGGCGCGCTCATATGGGCTCACCCGGCCGCTCGGTGCCGGTGTGGCCGGTGATGGACAGGAAGACATCGTCGAGGGAGGGGCGCCGCAGCCCGATATCGGCGAGCCTGATCTCGGCGGCATCCAGTCGGCGCAATGCTTCGGCGAGTGTTGCGGCGCCCTCCGGCGCAGGAATGGACAGCCGTTCGGAACCGTCGAGATCGGCGGCGACCGCGGACGGGACGAGATCCCCCAGGGCGGCGGCGGCGCGACGTACCTCGGCGGGATCCAGCGGCACGATTTCGCAGTAGCTGCCGCCCGTCTTCTCCTTGAGCTCGTCGGCAGTGCCTTCGGCGATCACCGTGCCTTTGTCGATCACGATGATGTTGTCCGACAGCACATCGGCTTCTTCCAGGTACTGGGTGGTCAGCAGAACGGTGATGCCCTGTTCCTTCAGCGCGTTCACCAGCTCCCAGACGCCCTGCCGGCTGCGCGGGTCGAGACCGGTGGTCGGTTCGTCGAGGAATACCACTTCCGGCCGGACCACCAGCCCGCAGGCGATATCCACCCGGCGTCGCATCCCACCGGAATACTGGTGCACCGGGCGGCGGCCGGCGGCGACGAGATCGAATTCGGCGAGCAGGGTATCCGCGCGTTTGCGCGCCGCCGATTTGCTCAGGCCCATCAACCGGCCGAACAGTTCGAGGTTCTCCCGGCCCGACAGGTTCAGGTCCAGGGCCGCGTACTGGCCGGTCATCATGATCGAACGGCGCACCGCCGCCGGATCCCGCCGGACATCGTGACCGGCTACGATCGCTTGTCCGGCGTCCGGCCGCAGCAGGGTCGAGAGGATTTTGACGGTGGTGGTCTTACCGGCACCGTTGGGGCCGAGGATGCCGAGTACGGTGCCCCGCTCGGCGGTGAAGCTCACCCCCCGCAGCGCGTGGACCTCACCGAACGATTTGGTGATTCCGTCGACTTCGACCGTCGCCGCACCAGCGGTCGCGCCGGGGCCGGGCATCCGGGGGGCCGTCCCGTTTGCCTCCGTGGGCGGATTGTCCGGCCGGGCCACGGCGCTCTCGGCCGGCTCGGCGGACGCACCATCCGGCGCGGCCGGAGAGACAACGTTGCGGGCGGCTGTCCCGGCATCATTCGAACTCGGCATCAACTCTCCACTATCGGCCGGATGGGGCGGTGGGGCGGACCGGCGCATCGGTATCCCGCTGGATGATCCCCGGCGCCGGTCGCGATGTTACCGATCGCCGTTTCGGCAGCCCGGTCGCCGCCGGTACCCCGAAACCACATCCGGACCAACTGTGCGTTTGGTCACAGCAGCGTTTGGGCTGACTATCACGCCTGGTCGGCGGTGCATTGACAGCGCACGGGCAGTGCACGTGCCTTGTCGGCGTGGCCGCCACCACCATAATCTGACGTGCATGGCCGATACCGCGCAGCCCGAGGTGGCGGCGCGTTCGGGAGGATCCGGCCGACCGAGCGTGCTCACCTCCTACGATCCCCGCACCGGAGAGATCGTCGGCAACTACAACATCGCCGGGCCGGGCGAACTCCAACGTGCCGTATCCGACGCCCGCGCGGCCGAGAGCTGGTGGTCGACAGCGGGTTTCGGCCCACGCAAACGACTGCTTCTGGAGTGGAAACGCGTTATCGCTCGCCGCGCAGCACAATTGGTGGAGATTCTGCGCGAGGAAACCGGTAAACCCGAGGCCGATGCCGCGATCGAGGTGATGCTCGCGGTGGAGAACCTCGACTGGGCCGCGCGCAACGCGGGCCGGGTACTGGGCCGGCGCACACTGGCGTCGAATTGGCTCACCCGCAACCAGCACGCGTCGGTCGGCTATCTGCCGCTGGGCGTGGTGGGCGTGCTGGGCCCCTGGCAGAACCCGGTTTTCACGCCGATGGGGTCCATCGCGTATGCCATGGCCGCCGGTAACGCTGTGGTTTTCAAACCCCATGAACTCACCAGCGGTACCGGTTTGTGGCTGGCTTCGACCTGGCGGGAGGTCGCGCCGGACAAACCGGTGCTGACGGCGGTCACCGGCGACGATTCCACCGCTGCCGCGCTGTGCCGCGCCGGTGTCGACAAGATCGCCTACGCAGGTCCCGAGGCGCCGGGCCGGGAGGTGATCTCACTGTGCGCACAGACCATGACCCCGGTCGTGGTGGAGAACTCCGGCAAAGGCGCCATGATCGTGCACGTCGACGCGAAAATCGAGGATGCCGCCGAGGCGGCGGTGTTCGGCGCCATGGCCAATGCGGGCCAGAACGCGACCGGGGTCCAGCGCGCCTATGTCGCGGCGTCGATATACGACCAGTTCCTCGATCTGGTCGTGGACCGGGCGCGGGCGCTGCGTCCCGGCGCCGACCGCCGGTCGTCCTACGGCCCGATGATTCTGGAATCGCAGACCGAGGTGGTGCGTAAACAGGTCCGCGACGCCCTCGCCCGGGGCGGCCGAGCGGTCGTCGGCGGCCTGGATTCGATTCGGGAGCCCTACGTCGAACCCATCGTCCTGGCCGATGTCCCGGAGGAGAGCATCGCCATCACCGAGGAGGGCATCGGCCCGGTCCTCATCGTGAACAAGGTGCGCGATCTCGACGATGCCGTGAGCCGGATCAACGATGCCGGTCGCGGTATCGCGGTCTCGGTGTTCACCCGCGATATCGCCGGGGTCGAAATCTATGCCGAACGATTGCGGGCGGGCGTGGTCACGGTCAATACCGCCACCACCTACGCGAGTATCCCGGCGCTACCGTTCGGCGGTGTGGGCGAGTACGGGCAGGGCCACAGCCACGGCGATCTGGGCCTGCGCGAATTCAGCCGGACCCTGTCCATCGCCCGGAACCGCTACGGAGAAGCGCTGGGACTGTCCAGCTTCTACCGGAACGCCCGGCGACTGCGCTTCGCACGCGCCGTTTTCCGGTTCCGGCACGGATGAGCGCCCGCCCTCCGGGGCCGGACGCCGGTACGGTTCAGCGTGATTGCGAACCGAGCAGCGTAGCCATCATCAGAGCGTGCAACCTGGCCATCTGCTGCGGGCGGGAATCGAAGCGGATCAACCGGCCCACATCGATCACCTGACCGATCGCGGAATGCACCCGGAAGCGCGCCTCGGTCGGGTCGTCGTCGAGCAGGTTCGCCCATTCGTGCACGTTCTGCCGCTGGATCGCGCGCAGTTTGTGCTGTTCGGCCTGCGGCAGGTTCGGAAATTCCGCGTAGTACACCGGCATGATCTCCGGCATGGCGAAACTGAGCCGCACATACCGGTCGGCGATCTTGTTCACCGCGTCCGCGCGACCACTGGCCTCCGCCAGCGCTTCGGTGATCGCGAACGCCAGCCGGTCGCCGGTGCGGTGGAACGCCGCGGCCAGCAGATCGGATTTACTGCTGAAGTACCGGTAGACACTGGAGGCATTGATACCGACGGCGGCGCCGATCTCCTCGATACTGGCCTCGTGATAGCCGCGGCGGCCGAAGATCCGGATCGCCTCGGTGAGCAACTGTTCCCGTTTGGAGGTCACCGGTAGACCGCGCGGCTGCGGATCCGCTTCACCGGGACCGGGTGCGGGTGGGAGTTCGGTACGCACGATCGCCCACGCCATATCACACAGCAGCGGCAGCAGTTTGGCGCTGGACAGGGCGGTGCGATGCGCCGAGATACTGCCGATCACACTGAGCACCGCGGCCGCCAGCAATGCGACGTCCTCCGGTGGCGCATCCGGTCGCAACTTCTCGATCGGCCCGGCGAAGGTCCGGTTGATCTCGTTGTAGAGGGTACGGATCCGGGCGCGGTCGGGCTGCTCCAGGTAGCGGCCTTCCCAGCGGTACAGGCCGGCCTCGCGGCGGATCTCGATGGTGTGTTCGGCCACCGCGCGGATCAGGGCGTCCAGATGCTGTTCCGGGGTCGCGCCGGGTTCGCCCGCCCCACGCGCGGCGTCCAGAAGTTGCCGGGCACCTTCTTCGGCCGCGGCCACCAGCAGCGCGTATTTATTGGCGAAATGGCGGTACAGCGCCGGACCGGAGATCCCCACCTCGGCCGCGATCTCGTCCACGCCGACCGGGTAATAGCCGCGCTCGCTGAACGCGCGGGCTGCCGCGCGCATGATCTGCACCTTGCGGTCCTTGGGGCGCCGCCGCCCGCCCTGGCCGTTGCCACGGTCGGCCGGACGAATGCGCACCGGGTCCACCCGGCTGCTCTCCGCGACCATGCATTCTCCGTTCGCCTCGGCGGCGCCGCCGGTGTTGACAGCGCCCGACAAGTCAACCTAAGTTAACCACAATTCGCAATGTTAACCGGTATTCGCCAGCCGGTCGGCACCGGACAGCACCCGATGGAGCACAGATGGTCAACACAGATTCCCCCACCACACAGCCGGCGGGTTTCTCCGCGGTGCACGACGGCCGGGTGCTGCGGGTGACGCTCACCAAACCCAAACGCAAGAACGCCCTCGACTACGACAGCCTGGTCGCCCTCGGCGATACCTTCCTCGCCGCGGCCCAGGACACATCCGTCCGGGTCGTGGTGCTCACCGGCGAGGGTAGCGATTTCTGCACCGGCGCCGATCTGGCCGCCAGCGCCGAAGAAGGTGCCCGCGGAGTCACCCCGGAAATGGTGATGGATGCGGCGAACCGCCTCGTCCGCGCCATTGTGGATATGCCGGTCCCCGTGATCTCCCGGATCCGCGGCGCGGCCGCCGGTGTCGGTGTCGGTATCGCACTGGCCGCCGACCTGGTCTACGCCGAAGCCGACTCCTACCTGCTGCTGGCCTTCATCAATATCGGCCTGATGCCCGACGGCGGCGCCGCGGCCCTGGTCGCCGCGGCCGCAGGCCGTCCACTGGCGGCGCGCCTGGCACTGCTCGGCGAACGCCTCCCCGCTCCCGCCGCCCGGGCCGAGGGACTGTTCACCGATGTCCTGGCCACCACCGAGGAACTCGACGCCGCCGTCGAGGCCGCCGCCGAGAAGATCGGCCACGGCCCGCGCCGGGCGCTGGAACTCACCAAGAAGGCCCTCAATCGCGCCACACTGGCCGCGTTGGACACCGCACTGGCCGACGAGAAGGCCGGACAGGTGGAACTGCTGCAATCGCCCGATTTCTTCGAAGGCGCCGCCGCCATGCTCGGCAAACGCAAAGCGGTCTTCGCGGAGTAGGTGCCGCCTTGGACGACAGCAACGGCCCGGTCGATTCGACCGGGCCGTTGTTTCGTTGCGGAAGTACCAGTGCCGACGGATAGCACCGCAGGAGGCTGTGGGGGTCCGACTACCCGCCGAGTCCGGTGCCCAGGACTGGACGCCGGTTGGTCAGCAGTCACCGTAGAGAGCAGGCGGCAGCGGACGCACCGCCTGCCCGCCCGGGACCGCAGGTGCCGATGTCGCGCGGTTCCGGGAGCCGGCCGGTGAGCGGTGTCGCGCCTGCGCCCGGATCCGGGGCATCCCCACGGGTCCGCGGCCCGATCTCCGGGTGACGCCTGTTCGCACCGGAACCGACGGCCACCCGACCCCGGCTGATCATCTTGTCCGTACCGGGACCGACGGCCACCCGATCCCGGCTGATCATCTTGTCCGTACCGGGACCGACGGCCACCCGATCCCGGCTGATCATCTTGTCCGTACCGGGACCGACGGCCACCCGATCCCGGC
>NZ_JARWNW010000050.1 GCF_029868325.1 Nocardia carnea | reverse complement strand
TGCACCAGGATGTGCCGACGGAGAACGTTGTGATCAAATCCGCGTCCATCCCCGGCTGAAAAACCATTTTAGTAGCGGTTAGGGTAGCCCCCGGGCCCCCGGGGCCCGGCGCCGGCCCGGCGGCCCGCACTGTGGTCGACGAATCGGTACCCGGCGATTCAGTAATGGTGCGGGACAACGAATTCATCTATTGCCCGTGGCATCAGTGGGGCTTCGAGCTCGCCACCGGTACCACCGCGGTGAAACCCGAATGGAGTATCCGCACCTACCCGGTGCGGGTCGTCGGCGACGACGTACTGGTCACCGCCTGACCCGAACAGCTGATCCCGGCCCGCCGTCCACACGGCCGGCCGCGGGAGTTTCCGCCCCGGCGGCTCCCCGAACCCTTGGCAGGAGTGTGCTATGCCCGCGGTAACGGTCAACGGCGGCAAAGTGGTCTACGAGATCCTCGGTGACACCGGGGATCTCATCGTGCTCACCCCGGGTGGCCGCTACAGCAAAGAGATTCCCGGGCTGCGACCGCTCGCCGAGGCCCTGGTCACCGGCGGTTACCGGGTCCTGCTGTGGGACCGGCCCAACTGCGGTGCCTCCGATGTGCAGTTCTACGGGCAGACCGAATCGCATATGCGCGCCGAAACGCTGCACGGACTGCTGACCGAACTGGGTACCGGACCCGTGATCCTGGCCGGCGGATCGGGCGGTGCGCGGGATTCGATGCTCACCACGATGCTGTACCCCGAGCTCGTCACCGATCTCGTCCTGTGGAATATCGTCGGCGGGGTCTACGGCACGTTCAACCTCGGCGCCTACTACGTCCTGCCCAGCCTGCAGACGGTGCGGGCGCTGGGGACCGAGGGTCTGCTGCGGATGAAGGAATGGCAGGAGCTGATCGCGGCGAACCCGGACAACGAACAGCGGTTGCGCGCCCTGGACTCCGACGAGTTCGTGAAACTCTCGCTGCGCTGGCTCAACGCCTACGTACCGAAACCGGGTCAGACGATCCCCGGCGTGGACGACGAGATGTTCGAACGGATCCAGGTACCCACGTTGATCATCCGCGGTGGCGCGAAGGATATGGACCATCCGAAACGCACGTCGCTCGAGGTGCACTGCCTGATCGAAGGCTCGATACTGATCGATCCACCGTGGCCCGAAGACGCCTGGGAGCGCGCCATGGAGGACCGTGCGCAGGGGCGGGCGAAGCAGTACAACATGTTCGATACCTGGGTACTGGCCGCCCCGGAGATCCTGAAATTCCTGGGCGACCGATGAGTCGGTGCCCCGCGGCGTCACACCGTGCTGATCCGGACCTCACAATTCGTCGAGGCCTCCAGCGCGGTGTGGATCCGGCTCTCCGGGACCCGCTCGAGATCGGCCTCACGCAAACGCACCTGCAGGATGTCGTAGCCGTCGCTGCCGGGCAGCCGGATGATCTCCCCGGTGAGCCCGAACCCGGCCAGCACCCCGTAGGCGTCGTCGTCGGTACCGCGACTGACATAGGTGACGACACCCGCAACCGGTTCGGTGCCGAACACCCGGGCACAGATTTCGACCACCCGCGCCGTATCCGCCGCCGCGTCCCCGGTATCGAGCAACACCTGCACCTCCCGCCGCGACCGCGGGGCCGCCCCCAGATCCTTCTCCAGGACTTCGCCCTCGATTTCGGTCAGCGCACCGGCCAGATCCGCCATACCGCGGGCCAGCGATTCGCCGGTGAGTTCCCCGGCCGGATCGATATTCACCCGCAACACCGCAGTTCGCATGCCGACGAGCCTAACCGGCGCGTACGGGCCCGGCCCACCCCCGGAACGGGCACGGTCGCGAGGAAGGAGCCGGTACACGGGCCGGCAGTCGCGGTATCGACGAATCAGTGTGCTTCCCGTCATCAGCGATCGGTGGCCCGACCGACCAAGCGGCAGACATCGACGCGGCCGGCACGGACAGGTTCCGTGAATGCGCAGATACGCCGGGAACCGCACCGCTCGGTGAGATGGGTGGGCCGCCCGGTCAGGCGCACGTTCGGAGCTGCTGCGGACGTAGACATCATCAGAGCGGCCCGGGTGCCGCGTCCACTCAGGAGGCACGATGCAGCACACCTTCTCGTCGGCCGGGGGTCTGGCGGTGGTTCCCTACCCCGGTAGCGAACCGCGGCTGCTGCGGCTCGGCGGCGGGGTCGAAACCGCCTACGAATACCGCGACAGCGGAGGGTACCGGCCGATCGGCGCGGTTACCGCGCTGGCCGATACCGTCGAACGCAGCGGGTTGCGGGGGCGCGGCGGCGCCGGGTTTCCGTTCGCGGTGAAGGTGAACAGTGTCCGCGCCGCGAGCCCGGCCGGTGCCGGCGCGCCCGCCGGGTGGACGGAAACCGTTGTCGTCGCCAACGGTGAGGAGGGCGAACCCGCCTCCTTCAAAGACCGCTGGCTGCTGCGCAACCGCCCGCATCTGGTGCTCGACGGTATCCGGCTGGCCGCCGCCCTGGTGAGCGCCCGGCGCGGGTACGTCTACGTATCGGACCCGGAATCCGAACGATCGGTGGTAGCGGCACTCGACGAGCTCGGCGGCGCGGTGCCCGGTGGCCCGGAACTCGCTGTGGTCCGGGTCGATCCCGGGTACGTGGCCGGTGAGGAAACCGCCGCGGTACAGGCGATCAACGGCCGTCGTGCGGTACCCACCGACAAACCGCCCCGGCCTTACGAAGCCGGTGTGGCCGGGCTGCCGACACTGGTCAGCAATGTCGAAACCCTCGCCAACCTGCCCTTCCTGGACCGCTGGGGCGCCGACGCATACCGCGCCGCGGGCACCGCGCTCTCCCCGGGCACCTTCCTGGCCACCGTCACCGCCGCGCACCGGGCTCCGGTCCTGTACGAACTTCCCTACGGCCTGCCGGTCACCGATCTGCTCGCCCTGCACGGCATTCCGGCCGATTCGGTGCGCGGGGCCCTGGTCGGTGGATACTTCACCGGCCTGCTCGACCGCTCGTTCACCGGCCTGACGCTCGACCACGAAACACTGCGCCGTGCCGGTTCGGGGCTGGGCTGTGGTGCCCTCGCGGTCCTCACCGAGGAATGCCCGGTCGCCGTCGCGGCAGCAGTCCTGAACTACTTCGACCGCGAGAACGCCGGACAGTGCGGTTCCTGCTTCAACGGCACCGCCGCCATGGCCGCCGTCACGACCGCACTGGCCGAAGGTCGTGCCGCCGAGGACGATCTGGACCGGCTGCGCCGCTGGTCGACGGTCCTGCGTGGCCGCGGCGCCTGCGGCACCCTGGACGCCGCCTGCAATACCGCGGCGAGCCTGCTGGACCGCTTCCCGCAGGAGGTCGCCGCACATCTCGGAAACCACTGCCCGGATTGCGCCGCTACTCCCGCCACCGATCGTGCCCCCTACCGCGTGGAAACGGAGGCTCTCCTGTGAAGATCAAGCTGGACCGCACACTCTGCGACGGCTTCGGTATCTGCGCCAAGCACGCCCCCGAACACTTCCCCCTCGACGACTGGGGTTACGCCTCGCTCGCCGGCGACCCGGTCATCGCCCCCGGCGACGAGCCCGCGGTAACCCGGGCACTGCTCGACTGCCCGGTCCACGCCATCACCACCCTGCCCGAACGCAACCGGCCGGGGGGCGAATCCGTCGGGGGTGCGGCGAGTGCTGTGCAGGAGTGAATTCCTGGCGCCCGCCCGAGCGTCGCGATCCTCATGTGCCCGGCCCCTCGGTGCCGAATCGGCCACTTTCCCTGCGGCGACCGTGATATCGTCCGATACGGCTCAGAGACTGCCGCGAAACCACAAGGTTCGATGGCGAGCACAGAGTCCCACCGCCCATGGACAACGCAGTGACACAGGCATTCACTCTGGCACTCAAGCGCACCGAACGTGCTCTGTACGTCGCGACAGACGGTATCGCCGACCGAACGTACCGATCCTTCACCCGAACCTTACATTGTGGGGTGAACCAGAGCACCGGCGCCGACCGCGGCGGGGAGCACCGGGTCGGCCACGTGGCCGCCGGTTCCGACGCCACCACCCGCCCGGAACCCGCAGTATGGAAGGAAAATTCCGCTCCACCTACTGCCACCAACACCCGGCCGGACGCCTTGCTGCACCGTGGTCGGCTCGTGCCCGAACTCGGTGAGGAGGTCAGTGAGCTGGCCAAGTTGTCCCCCACCCTGACCACGGCTCTGTCCGAAATCCGCCGGACAGGCTGGACGATCGAATACGGGCGACCCGGTGACGGAAGTTACGCGGACCGCGAGTCTCAGCGGATCGTCGTCGACCCGATATGGCAGAACGACAACCGGAAGCAGACCGCTATCCTCGCCGAGGAAGTCGGGCACGCCACCAATCCGAATCCGCCCCGTGAATTGCCTTATCGCGGCGGAGATCCGGAAGAATGGGTGGAACACAATGTCGCCGAACACCTGAACGACGAGGGTGAGGCCAAATTGTTCGGCGTGCAGGTCTTCCTGGAGGTCCAACACAACGGCGGGCCCTACATCCCGGTCGGTGGGCGCCACTACAGCGAATACGAACGCATCTACCAAGAATTCACCGAAGGTGCGTTGTCCAGGGACCAGGCCCGAGAATTGATAGCTGGGTTCCATGATCTGGAGGAAACCGGCAGCGGCACGACTCAGTCGTACGGCGATTACTGGCGGTCCCATTTCATGGGGGTCTACATGAACAAATACGGCGCCGGAGGCGGCACACCACACTGACGACTACCGCGTTTCCTGCCAGCCGCAGAGCGCTCCGCAGGACGACCTCGAACGCCTGCGACGCTGGTCGCCGTTCCTGCGCGACCGGCCCCCAGCGAGATAGCGCACTCACCGGGTCAACGAGGTCTCTTCGTGCGCCCGCGCGAGCTTCTGCGGGTTGCGCACGATGTAGAGCCCGGTCACCCTGCCGTTGTCGATTCGCAGCGCCACGACATCGTCGATCTGCCCATCGGAGCGGACGATCAGAGCCGGGGAGCCGTTGATATGCACGGGTTCGGCGGTGAGCGCATCGCCGAATCGCGGCAGGCCGACCGTCAGCAGTCGCGCCACCGCCCCGGCCCCCATGATCGGGCGCGGGGCCGCCTCTTTCACTCCGCCGCCGTCGCCCAGCAGCACCACGTCCGGAGCGAGTAGGTCGAGCAAGCCCTGAAGATCTCCGGTTTCGATCGCGCGCTGGAAAGCGGCGAGCGCGTTGCGGGTATCGGACGGTGACACGACTCCGCGGGGCCGACGCGCGGCGACGTGGGCGCGCGCCCGGTGGGCGATCTGGCGGACCGCGGCCGGGGTCTTGTCCACGGCTTCGGCGATCTCGTCGTAGGCCAGATCGAACACTTCGCGCAGCACGAATACCGCGCGTTCGGTGGGTGAGAGGGTTTCCAGCACCAGCAGCATCGCCATCGACATGTTCTCGGCCAGTTCGACGTCGTCGGCGACGTCGGGAGTGGTCAGCAGTGGTTCCGGGAGCCACGGGCCGACGTAGGATTCCCGGCGCCGGCCGAGCGTACGCAGCCGGGTCAGCGCCTGACGGGTCGTGATCCGCACCAGGTACGCGCGCGGGTCCCGCACCGTTGCGAGATCGACCCCTACCCATTTCAGCCAGGTCTCCTGCAGCACGTCCTCGGCGTCGGCGGCCGAGCCCAGCATTTCGTAGGCGACCGTGAAGAGCAGGTTGCGGTGGGCGACAAAGGCCTCGGTGGCCGGGTCCGTGTGCTCGTTCATGGCGACTCCTGTCCGTTCCTCGACTCCGGAGAACACACACGGGACGCCGCCCGATCGCGTCCTGTGACATCTGCGGACTGTGGTTCACAACACATCGGTGCACTGTCACAAGCGCAGGGGTCGTCGGCATCTTGTGGTCGTTCAACGCACAGCGACCACATATGAGGACACAATGAGCAATCATCACACCGCCGAGATCGCGCTCGTCACCGGCGCCAACAAGGGCATCGGCCGCGCGGCGGCCGAACTGCTCGCCGCGCAGGGCTGCACCGTCCTGATCGGCGCCCGGGATCCCGAACGTGGCGAGGCGGCGGCCGCAACGATCCGCAAATCGGGCGGTGCCGCGCACCCGATAACTCTGGATGTCACCGACCGGGCCACCCTCCGGTCGGCCACCGACCACATCGCGGAACAGTTCGGGCGGCTCGACATCCTGATCAACAACGCCGGTATGACCGGCTACCGGCAGGTCGACCCCGACAAGGCCTACGACCAGGTCCCGAGCACCGTGGACCTCGATATGGTGCGGGCGGTCTTCGAGACGAACGTCTTCGGCGTGATCGCGGTGATCAACGCCTTCCTCCCGCTCCTGCGGCGGTCTCAGGCAGCGCGCATCGTCAATGTCAGCAGCCACGCCGGCTCACTTGCCCTCATCGGTGACCCCGAAGGCCCCTTCGCCGGATTGCTGCCCTCGGCGGCGTATTCACCGTCGAAGACGGCACTCAACGCGCTGACCGTGAACTACGCGAACGAGTTGCGGAAGGACGGCATCCTGGTCAACGCTGTGGCGCCCGGGTATGTGGATACCGACAGCAACAACCACACCGGATTCCTGACACCGCCCCAGGGCGCTGCGATCCTCGTACGCCTGGCCACCCTCGGCGCCGACGGGCCCACCGGCGGATTCTTCGCCGAGGACGGCCCCGTGCCGTGGTGAGGATCAGCGCGTTTCCTGCCAGCCGCAAGGCATTCCGCAGGTGATATGTGTTTCGCTGTCGGTTGTGCCGTCGGCGAAGGTGCGTACCGTGGTCGATGCTTCGGCGGTATAGCCGCAGCGTGGGCAGACCGAGAAGTAGTCGAGCACCGGGTAGACGGTGACGAGCACCGGCGCTTCGGCACGGACCCGGACCGCGCGGTCCGGGTCGCCGGTGTTCAGACGGGATCGAACGACGAGATCAGCCATGAGTCTTCTACCTTCGACAGCGTCACCCGGACACTACTGGCGGCCAGCGCCGGATCGGGTTTCTCGGCGCTGGTGGTGGTCTGGTTGATGAACAGCAACGCGACCGCTGAATCGGGATGTATTTCGGCGACCGCCGAGCGCACGACGCTCGCGGAGGTTTTCACCGATTTCTCCTTCGCGGCGGGCGCGATGACCTTTTCGGTGAACTGGGTGTAGTAGTTGAGGAAATCCCCGGTCATCCTCGATTTGGCGGCGGCGAAATCCTGGTCCAGCGATTCGGGGGAATACGACAGCAGGGCCACGGTCCCCTCGGTCGCGGCGGAGAGCACCTCGTTCTTCGCCGCGTCACCGCGGGAATCGGGCCGGTACTGGAAGACCAGCAGCGCGGCGGCGAGGGCCACCGCCACCACGGCCAGCAGGGTGAGCAGAACCGGTTCCGGGGACCGGCGGACCTTGCGGAGCAGGCTGGGGATTCTCACGGTACGAACTCCACTTTCGACATCTTCAACTCCGAGTCCTCACGGGTGACGGTGACGCTGAGCCGCCACACCCGTGGTTCCTGCTGTGCGCCTGCCGTGTTGGTGACCCGGGACACGGCCGATACCAGCACGACCGCCGATTCGTCGGTCATGGATTCGACCGCGGCCGCGGTGATCTCGCCCTGGGTCGCGACCTTGGACTGCTCCACGACCTTGGTGAAATCTTCCGACCGCGTCTGGAAATCGGTGCGGAAGGCACCCGTGGAATGGTCCAGGACGCGTTTCACATCATCGGCGGCCTTACCGGAATCCAGTGTGGTGAGCGCGATAACACCTTCCCGGGCGGCATTGAGGAACTCGTCCTCCCGCGCCTGCGCCGCGGTGATCTGCTGGTGGTTCCATATCGAATACCCGCCGGCCGCCAGGGATACGAGCACGATCACCGCCACCACCGCCCGGGCAACCGCCCGGCCACTCGGCCGCCGCACCGTACTCGATTTCACCCGTCGCCCCGCGGCCGCCAACCGGCCCGCGACCTTCGAAGCGCGGTTCTTCGTGACGGCGGCGGAATCGGAGCCTTTCGACGCCCCTCTGCTCGAACGGGAATCCGCCGAGGTATCGCTGCCGGAGCCTTCCGTCAGCGATACCTCGGCGTGCGAACCCGAGCGTGCCGCGGTACCGCGCTCCGGCGTGGCACTCGAGGCGTCCTCCGCTTGCGTGACCGTGGGCTCCGAACCAGGACTTTCCGGCGACGCGGCCTTAGCCCCGGATGACGCCGCTTCGGTGGCGGATGCGGCGGCGGTAGCTACCCGCTCGGACTCGTCCGCGACCGAACCGCTCTCGCCGACCGCATCCGTGTCCGTGGTGTTCGCGGTGGGCCCGGGATCCGATATCCCCGAATCCGCCGATCCCGCGGCGCTACCGGCCGTGGCGGATTCCGCATCGGCCGCAGCGGCGCGGTGCTCCCCTGCCTCGCGTCGCAGTTTCGCGGCCCGGGCCCGAGCCCGGGCTGCGGTCGCGGATGCCTGCGCGGCCAGCGCCTCGGCTTCCGCCGCCGCTGCCTCGGCATCGGCTTGTTCGGCCGCCAGGATCATCGGGTCGGTGGCGGTTTCGGGCATCTATCCCACCTCGATCACTCTCAGTCGCTTGCGGGCAGCGGCTTTGCTTCCTTGATGGTCAGCGGTGTGGCCCCCACGCTGAGGGTGCCGGCCCCCGCCTTGGTCACCAGGACCTCCGCGCCCTGGTCGTCGACGTAGCGTTTACCGATCAGGTTGCCGTCGGCGAAACCTTCCTGCGGACCACCGTCCGACGGGGCCGCGCCACCGTCGATGGGCACCATCGGTACGCCGCCGGCCCGCAGATCGTCGAGGCTGTCGGCGGCCCGGACGATGATCACCTCGGTAGTACACACCTGACTCCGTAGCCGGGTCCCGGTTTTGGCCATGATCTTCTTCCTTTCGCGTGCGGCGGTTACGCGCCGGCGGTTTCGCGGGTGAGTTCGGCGACGAGTTCGCGCCGCAGGATCTTCCCGGTCGGGGTGGCGGGTAGTTCGGGCCGGAACACCACACGGTCGGGGGTGCGGGAACCGCGTAGTCCGGAGCGGACATAGCCGCGCAGCTCTTCTGGGTCCGGCGTCCGGCCGGGTTCGGCGGGTACCACGACCGCGACGATGATCTGCCCCCATTCGGCGTCCTCGACGCCCACGACCGCGCAGTCGTGCACGGCCGGATGTTCCACCAGCACGTCCTCGATCTCGGCGGGTGCGATGTTCTCACCGCCGCGGATGATGGTGTCGTCGCTGCGGCCGTGGATGAACAGGTAGCCGTCGGCGTCGAGTACGGCGAGGTCCTTGGTCGGGAACCAGCCCTGGGCGTCGAGTACCGAACCGATCCCGGTGTACCGCCCGGATACCTGCGGACCGCGGACGAACAGTTCCCCGGCGACCTCGGCCGGCAGAACCGCGCCGGTCTCGTCGCGGATCTGCACCTCGATCCCGGGTACCGGCTGCCCGACCGAACCGAGCCGCCGCGCCACTTTCTCGTCGCCGGAGCCGAGCGCTGCCCGGTGGTCGTCGGGGCCGAGTACCGCGATCGTCGAACTGGTTTCGGTGAGCCCGTAGGCATTGACGAAACCGACGTCCGGCAGCAGCTCCAGCGCGGTCCGCACCAGCGGCAGCGCGACTTTGGAGCCACCGTAGGCCAGGGTGCGCAGGGTGGGCAGTCCCGATCCGGTGGCTTTCAACGCGCCGACGATCCGGTCCAGCATGGTCGGGACCACGGTCGCGGTGGTGACCCGTTCGGTCTCGACGAGCCGGATCCATTCGCGCGGATCGAAACTGCGCAGGTAGACCATTTTGCGGCCGGCGTAGAGGTTCGAGAGCGCGGCCCCCACCCCGGCGACGTGATAGGGCGGGACGCAGATCAGCGAGACGTCGTCGTCCGCGGCGGAGGCGAATTCCACCGTGCCGGTGATATAGCTGACCAGGTTGTTGTGCGAGAGTTCGACCGCTTTGGGCTGCGAGGTGGTCCCGGAGGTGAACAGTACGACGGCGGGCGAATCGGGGTCGGGTTCGGTGCCGGCCGGTTCGGTATCGCGGGCGGCGGCCAGGAAACGCGCCGAATCCCACAGCAGTTCGGCAGTGCCGGTCACGGCGCCGGTGTAGGCGTCGTCGTGGATTACCAGCGGCGCGTCGAGCCGGTGGATCAGTTCGGCGAGTTTATCGCCGCTGAGGCGGTAGTTCAGCGGCGTGAACGGCACACCGGCCCGGGCCGAGGCGAATATCAGCAGCGGCAGGAGCGCTCCGCCGGTACCCACGTATGCGACACTGCGGGCTCCCGAGCCGGCGATCGCGCCCGCTCCCCCGTGGGCCAGCGCGTCCAGTTCGGCGCCGGTCCACCGCGATTCGCCCGATACGACGGCTGCCCGATCGGGATTGTTCGACGCCGCCATATCCAGCAGTAGCGAAATACTCATACGACTACTTCCTGAATGCCGGACGCCGCGATACAGCGACCGGCCGGTAGTGATATCGATATTCTCGAAAATCGAGAATAACATATCCGCTGGCCTTGGAGTCCGGATCGACCAACCAGCCGGTCCGTACCGTACTCACCCCCGCACACCCCCGCTCAGCACACCGAACGCACACAGGTTCCACACTTCCGTCGCAGTGATCGGATGGGCACCGTCATCGGATCGGGCCCCCTGCGCCACGAACATCACCGTTTGCAGCGTCATGGCCGCGAGCCGCCGCGGACGAGTACCCGCGCGTAGGTACCCCGCGACATCGGCGGCGCCCACCAGATCGGCCAGCAATTCGAACAGCGACGCATGCGCGACCTGGATCTCGATCGGATCCGACATCAGCAACCGGGGCGCGAATTCGGTGAACAGCGGCCGATGCGCGCCCGGGTCGGGCCGGCAGAACTCGAACAGCAGTTCCACCGCCGTGCGGAGCTTGTCCAGCGGATCGGCATCGTTTCCGGTGGCTTCGCGGATCTGACCGGCCACCTTGGCGATGGCCTCCTCGTAGAGAGCCAGCAGCAATTCGTGCTTCCCGTCGAAGAGCAGATAGAAGCTGCGCAGCGATTGCCCCGCCTCGTCGACCACCTCGTGCATGGTGAAATCGGTACTGCCCCGCTGGGTGATCAGCGCGCGCGCCGCATCCAGGAAGCGCTGCACCTGCGCGCTGCCGAACAGCTTGGTGGTGCGCACCGAACGCGCATCGATCCGCTGCTGCAGGGTCAGCCCGCTACCGGTACTCCGCATGGCCGTACCTCCGATTGCCGTATCCGTCGATCGGCCCGCACGGTCGCGCGCCGGCCGCTCACTCGTACCGCGGCGGGAACCACCGGAGTGGACCCGTTGCCCGGCCCGGCTACCGGCCGCGGAAACTAGAATATCCGGTTGCGAGAATGATATTCTCATAATCGGCCAAAGGAGGTACACAGTGCAGCTGACTTTCGACGAGGACGTGGAAGAGTTCCGCGCCGAGTTCATCGCGTTCCTCGACGAGCATCTGCCGCCCGAGGCGGTTGCCACCGAGCGCCCGCAGTCGAGCTCACACGTGCCCGCATGGTCACGCGCCTGGCAGAGCACCCAGTTCGACCACGGCTGGCTGGTTCCCGGGTACCCACCCGAATTCGGCGGCCGCAATGCCACGGTTCTGCAGCAGTACGTGCACCGGGAGGAACTCGGGCGCCGCAAGATCTACGAAAGCTGCAACCCGCAGGGACAGGGCATCATCGCCGCCTCCCTCATCACCTTCGGCACTCCCGAACAGCAGCAGCGCTGGGCCGTACCGATCCTGCGCGGGGAAATGCCCGCCGCCCTCGGAATGAGCGAACCCGGCGCTGGTTCGGATCTGGCCGGCCTGCGCACCCGCGCAGTCCGCGACGGCGACCATTTCGTCGTCAACGGCCAGAAGGTCTGGACCTCGGGCGCCCACGACTCCGATGTGATCCTCACCTTCGTCCGCACCGATCCGGACGCCCCCAAACACAAGGGCATCTCGGTCCTGCTGATCCCCACCGATACGCCCGGCGTACGCCGCCGCCCATTTGCCTCGGCCTGCGCCGGCGACGATCTGGACTTCAACGAAGTCTTCTTCGAAGACGCCCGGATCCCGGTGGAGAACCTGGTCGGCGAACTGAACCGGGGCTGGACCGTGGCCACCGGCTCGCTCGGCCACGAACGCACCCTGCTGTGGATGAGTTTCGCGCAACGCCTGCGCATGCTGGTACAGGATTTCCGGCCACGCACCGAACTCGAAATCGACCGTTTCGCCGGCGTGGTCATGGATCTGCAGGCACTCGAACTGCTCGGTTCGACGGCGCTGGCCAAAGAATCCCGCGGCGAAGCGGATGTGGCCGCACTTTCGATACTGAAGCTACTGGGTTCCGAGAGTGTGCAGCGCGGTCTGGAAGCCGCCCTCGACGCCGCCGGCGCCGAAGGACTCGAACATCCCACGGTCACCTCCCGGCACAGCCTGCTCAACCTGGAAGACCACGCACCGAGCTGGTTCGAACGCTATCTACGCAGCTTCTCCGGAACCATCGCGGGCGGCACCTCCGAAATCCAGCGCAATATCATCGCCCAGCGCATCCTCGGCCTGCCCCGCAGCTGACCGCCGGCGCCGGACGGCCCCCGTCGCGAAGCAGCTGCGCTGCCGGATCAGCGCAGCTGCTCGGTCAGCCGCGCCAGGCCGTCCCGGATCAGCTCGCCCTCCTCACCTGCCGATCTCGTCCCCAATCGCGGCGAGCAGCAGACGTGCCTCTTCCTGCTCGGCCGTGAACGAGCTGAGCTGCCTCGCCGATTCGGTGCAGCGTTCGGTCGGTGGTCATCGACGACTCGTGTTGCTATGCCTCAGCGCGGGAGCATTTCCTCCCAGCTGCCGTGGCTGTCGGCCACCAGATCGGTCTGGCGGTACAGCTGTCCGTCCGGGGCCAGGTACTCACCGGTGTCCGGATCGTATTGGGCGTAGGCGACGGCGGGCGCGGTGGCCGGGGCGGGGGTCGTTGCGGCGGCGGGGGCGTTACCGGGAGGCGGGTCGAAACGCGAATCCGGCGGAATGCCCTGGCTTTCCAGTTCGGGGTCGCGGGGATACGGGCCGACCACCGGCTGTTCGGGTGCGACCGGCACGTATTCCTGGTCGCTGTTGCAGATGGCCGCGGTCGGGGCACGTTTGGCCGGGTTGTCGGCGCAGGGGATATTGCGGGCGCCCCGGACACCGACCGGATGGTCCTGCGGCAGTTTGCAGTACAGGTTGTCGGGGGTGTCTATGGTGGTGGTGTCCTGCGGGGATCGCCATTCCGACGGCGGGAGGAAGCCGACGGTGCAGGCGGGAGGATCGGAGACGCCGCTCACCCGGAAATCACCGATCCCCAGACCGGAGGCGTTCTTGGTCGGCTGGACGGCCTGAACCAGCGAAACCACGGGGGGGAGCAGGACCAGTAGCTGTTCGAGGCCCGCGTTGTAGGTGACGCCGAGCTGCCCGACCGAGGTCAGGTTGGACAGCAGCACCGGCAGCGTCAGATCCACCGAATCCAGGAGCGCCGACACTTCGTCGGCGAAGGCCGGGCCGGAATGCAGCACGGTGCGGATCTCCGGGTCGTTGGCTATCAGTTGTCCGGTGACATCGGCGGTGGCGCGGGTCCAGATGCGGATCGCGTCGGCGGTCTGCACTTGTGAGTCGAGCAGTGGCTGGGCGTCCTGCACGAGGGTTCTGGTGGTATCGCCGACGCCGTTCATCTCCCCGGTCAGTTTCTCGGCGGAGGTGAGCAGCGAATCGAGGTCGTAGCTCGCGCCGTTGACACCGGCGAACATCTCGTCGAGAAGGCGCCGGAGATCGTCCTTGGGGATCGTGTCCACCAGGGCGCTGAGTTTGTCCAGCATCGGGCCCACCGGTTGCGGTACCGCGGTATCGCGGCGTTCGATGGTGGCGCCGTCGTAGAGGTAGGGCGGGGAATCGGTGCGCGGCAGCAGGTCCACGTACTGTTCGCCGACGGCGGAGACACTGCGCACCTCGGCGGTCAGGTCGGTGGGGATCCGGTAGGAACCGTCGATCGCCAGTGTGGCGCGAACACCGTCGCCCGCCAGCTCGACCCCGGTGACCTTGCCGACTTGGATCCCGCGGTAGGTCACGTTACCGAAGCGGTACAGGCCGCCGGCCTCCGGAAGTTCCACGGTGACCCCGATGGTGCCGATACCGGCGAGAGTCGGCAGGCGCATGTACATCACCGACATCACCACCAGCCCGATCACCGAGAGAACACTGAAGATGATCAGCTGGGCTTTGACGAAGCGGGACAGCAGCATCAGCCGCCTCCAATCCCGGGAATCTGAGGTAGCTGGATCTCCGGCAGCGGGAACGGCAGGCCGGGCACGGCCGGCGGCGCCGGCGCGGGCGGCGGCACGGGAGCCGGGGCAGGCGCCGGTGGGGCCGGAGCGGGCGGCGGTGGCGGCGGGGGGGCGGGCGGGGGGGGGGGGGGTCCGGATCCGGGGGGGTTGGTGGGGGGGTGGGGGGGGGCCGGGTCGCCGCCG
>NZ_JARWNW010000049.1 GCF_029868325.1 Nocardia carnea | reverse complement strand
TTCCTGACCTGGAAACGGACGACGGCGCCGGCCCCCCCGGGGGGGGGCGCCCCGGGGGGGGGGGGGGGGCCGCGCCCCGCGGGGCACGCCCCCCGGGCCCCCCCCCCCCCCCCGCCCCCCCCCCCCCGCGGGGCCCCCCCCCGTCGTCCGTTTCCAGGTCAGGAAATATCGAAGGCGCGGGCGCGTAGCGAGCGCTCGATTCCCGCCTTACCTTCGAGTACCAGCCGCCGCAGGGCGGGCGGATGGTCGGCGGCCAGGAATTCGTCGGCGCGGGCCACCGCTTCCTCGCTGATCGCCCACGACGGGTACAGCCCGATCACCACGGTCTGCGCGACCTCGCTGGACCGGCGTTCCCATACCGCGGGGATCTCCGCGAAGTACCGCTCCACGAAGGGCTGCAGCAGGGCGTCCTGACCGGCGGGGGCGAAACCGTTGACGATGGAGCGTGCGGTGATATTGGGCACCGAATCGTCCTCCAGCACCGTCGCCCAGGCCGAGGCCTTCACCTCGGCGATCGGGCGGGCCGTGGCCGCGGTGGCGGCCTGCCGGCGGCCGGCGGCGGTTTCGTCGTTGCGCAACTCGGCGTCGATGGCCGGGGTGGCGTCCGCGCTGTCGGTGTCGATCTCCCCGGCCGCGGCGAGCGCGGTGAGCAGCCGCCAGCGCAGGTCGGTATCGACGGTGAGTCCGGGCAGACCCACTCCGGCCGGGTCGCCGTCGAGCAGTTCGCGCAGCACCTCGGTATGCCAGGCAGCCAGCTTCGCCCCGGTGAGGGCGTTGACGAACGCCAGCTGGTGGTCCGAGCCGGCATCGGCCTCGCGGGCCAATTCCAGCAGGCGATTCGCGTAATCCTGCCAGCCGGTGGTGTCGGCCCATTCCGGGGCGGCGTAGCTGCGCAGGGCGGTATTGGCCTGCATGAGCAGCCGCTGGACCACCCCGATCTCGGATTCCGCACCGATACCGCGCTGCACCAGCGCCACGAAATCACGGGCCCGGAACTCGGCCTGCCGGGTCATCTCCCAGGCCGCCGACCAGGCCAGGGTGCGGGGCAGCGGTTCGGCGATATCGGCGATGTGATTGATCAGGACGTCGAGGGAATCGGGGTCCAGGCGGACCGAGCAATAGGTGAGGTCGTCGTCGTTGATCAGCACGAACTTGCCGCGCGGTACGCCGACGAGCTCGGGAACCTCGGTGCGTTCGGCGGCGGCGAGATCGAGTTCGACCCGCTTCGTGCGGACCAGTTTGCCCTCTTGATCGTCGTAGACGCCGATGGCCAGGCGATGTACCCGCTGCTCACCGGCTCCGGGGGCGGCGCCCTCCTGGATCACGGTGAACGAGGTGAACTTTCCGTCGGCGTCGACCTCGAAATCGGGCCGCAGAATATTGAGGCCGGTGGTTTTGAGCCACTGGGCGCCCCAGTCGGACAGATCGCGTCCGGAAGATTTCTCCAGGGCCGCCAGCAGATCGTCGAAGGTGGCGTTGCCGTAGGCGTGCTCGGCGAAGTAGGCGCGCAGCCCGGCCAGGAACGGCTCCAGCCCGACGTAGGCCACCAGCTGTTTCAGTACGCTCGCGCCCTTGGCGTAGGTGATGCCGTCGAAATTGACTTCGACAGCGGCCAGGTCGGGGATATCGGCGGCGATGGGGTGGGTCGACGGCAGCTGATCCTGCCGGTAGGCCCACGATTTCTCGACATTCGCGAAGGTGGTCCAGGCGCTCGTGTACTCGGTGGCCTCGGCCTGGCACAGCACGGACGCGAAGGTTGCGAACGATTCGTTCAACCACAGATCGTCCCACCACTTCATGGTGACCAGGTCGCCGAACCACATATGCGCCATCTCGTGCAGGACGGTTTCGGCGCGCCGCTCATAGGAGGCGCGGGTGACCTTGGACCGGAAGACGTAATCCTCGAGGAAGGTCACCGCACCGGCGTTCTCCATTGCCCCGGCATTGAACTCCGGCACGAACAGCTGGTCGTATTTACCGAAGGCGTAGGGGAGGCCGAAGTTCTTGTGGTAGAAACCGAAACCCTGTTTGGTCTCGGTGAACAGCCGGTCGGCGTCCATGTATTCGGCGAGCGAGGCGCGGCAGTAGATGCCGAGCGGGATGCTGCCGTGGTCGTCGGTGTAGGTATCGGTCCATTCCGCGTACGGACCGGCGATCAGCGCGACCAGATAGGTGCTCATGAGCGGTGTCGTGGCGAACCGGTGCCGGCCGCCCTCGACGCTGCCGGCGCCGTTGGAGATGACCTTCCAGTCGCTCGGGGCGGTGACCTCGATATCGAAGGTGGCCTTGAGGTCGGGCTGGTCGAAGCAGGCGAACATCCGTTTGGCGTCGGCGGTCTCGAACTGGGAGTACAGGTAGACCGCCCCGTCGGCGGGATCGACGAACCGGTGCAGGCCCTCGCCGGTATGCGAGTACTCGCAGTCGGCCTCCACCACGAGTTCATTGCGTTCGGCCAGGTCGGGCAGGGTGATACCGGTCGACTCGTCGTACTCGGCGATATCGAGCGGTTTGCCGTTGAGTACCGCCGAACGGATACCGCGGGCGACGATATCGACGAAGGTCCGCGACCCCGGTTTCGCGGTGAACGTGACCGTACTGCGCGAGAAGAACGTCTGTTCGCCCGGTTTTCCCGCTGTGTCGGTCAGGTCGAGGTCGATACGGTAATTCTCGACCGAGACGACGCCGGCGCGTTCGATCGCCTGTTCGCGGGTGAGGTTCGGTGCGGACATCGGGCTCCTTCGATTACACAGAGGTGCGGGCACGAGCGCTGTCCACAATGCCACGTCGGTAAGGTTTGCTTGCAGTGAAGTCGGATGACTCGACTCCAGTCGATGACCAGAGGATCGGAGCCGCAACGTGAAGCATGTGCACGCCGGAAAGGTGCGCGACCTGTACACCGACGGTGACACGCTGCTGCTGGTTGCCTCGGACCGGGTCTCGGTCTACGACGTCTCACTGCCCACACCGATCCCGGACAAGGGTGCGCTGCTGACGCAGCTGTCGAACTGGTGGTTCGAGTTCTTCGCCGATATCCCCAACCATGTGCTGTCCACCACCGATGTGCCGGCGGAATTCGCCGGCCGGGCGGTGCGGGTGAAGCCATTGAAGATGGTGCTGGTGGAATGCGTGGCGCGCGGATACCTGGTGGGGTCGGGCTGGAAGGAGTACCAGCGCAGCGGTTCGGTATGCGGGGTGGCGCTACCGGCCGGGCTGCGCGAAGGTGACCGGCTGCCCGAGCCGATCTTCACGCCGACCACGAAGGTGTCCGATACCGGCCACGACGAACCGATGACGTTCGACCAGGTGGTCGACCAGGAGGGGCGCGAGATCGCCGAGCAACTGCGCGATCGCACCCTCGACCTCTACGCGCGGGGAGCGGCGCACGCCGCCGAACGGGGCGTGATCATCGCCGATACCAAGGTCGAGTTCGGCTGGGACGGTGATGTTCTCACGCTCGGCGACGAACTGCTGACCTCCGACTCCTCCCGGTTCTGGCCGGCCGCGGAATGGGAGCCGGGCCGCCCGCAGCCGTCGTTCGACAAACAGTTCGTCCGCGATTGGGCCACCTCGACCGGCTGGGACAAGGAACCGCCCGGCCCGGAGATTCCGGCCGATATCGTCGCCGCCACCAGGGATAAGTACGTCCAGGCCTACGAGCTGATCACCGGCCGCACCTGGTGAAGCATCCCGCGGGTTCCGCAATCGATTCCGTTCGGCAAGACGGCCGCAACGTTGTGTCGGGCCGTCTGTTCAGAGTGGGGTCGAGGTGTCGGCCAGCCGGTCGGGGTCGACCGGGTCGCCGGAGAGGATGAGTTCCTTGATGCGGTCGCCCACATCCCAGATGTTCACGTTCATCCCGGCCAGGACCCGCTGCTGCTCGTCGAGCCAGAACGCCACGAACTCGCGGCCGCCGAGATCGCCGCGCACCACCACCCGGTCGTAGTCGCCGGGGGCGGCGAAACCGGTGTATTCCATACCGAGGTCGTACTGGTCGGTGAAGAAGTAGGGGAGGCGGTCGTAGAGGGCCGCCTTGCCGAGCATGGTGCGGGCGGCCGCCGCGGGCTGATTCAGGGCGTTCGCCCAGTGCTCCACCCGGATCCGGCGGCCCAGTAGGGGATGGTCCTGTTCCGCGATATCGCCGATGGCGACGATATTCGGGTCGCTGCTGGTGAGTCCCGCGTCGACGAGCACACCGGTGCCGGTGAGCAGACCGGCGGCTTCCGCGAGTGCGGTACGGGGTCGCGCGCCCACCGCGACGAGGACGGCGTCCGCCTCCACGGTTGTTCCGTCCGCCAGCTGCACGCCCCGCGCTCGGCCGTCGGAAACAGTGATCTTTTCGACGCGCGCATCGAACCGGAACTCCACGCCGTGCTCCCGGTGCAGATCGGCGAATACCTCGCCCATCTCTGGGCCCAGCGCGCCCAGCAGGGGCGCGAACGTCTCTTCGATCACGGTCACCGCCACCCCGGCCGCCCGCGCCGCCGCAGTGACCTCGAGCCCGATCCAGCCCGCCCCGACGACCACCAGCCGGCGCGCCGTGCCGAACAGTTCGATCAATGCGTCGGATTCTTCGACGGTACGCAAGGTGTACACGCCCGGCTCGTCGGCGCCCGGAACGGGCAGCGACCGGGAGGCGGCACCGGTGGCCAGAGCCAGTTTGTCGTAGGGCAGGGCCGAGCCGTCCGGAAGCGCGACCGTGCGGGCGCCACGATCGACGGCGGTGACCTCCGTACCCAGCAGGAGCTCCACATTGTGGTCCCGGTACCAGGCGGCGTCGGCCACGGTGAACTCGTCGAGGGTCTTCTTCCCGGCCAGGTACTCCTTCGACAGCGGCGGGCGTTCGTAGGGCAGCCGCTCCTCCGCGCCGATGAGGGTGATGTGGCCGTCGAAATCGTTGCCGCGCAACTCCTGTGCCAGTTTCGCCCCGGCCAGGCCGGCGCCGACGATCACGAAACGCTGTGCAGATGTCATGGACGGACTCCCTTGTCGTGAGTTGTTCCAGCGACGATCCGAACCTCTGGCGCCAGCCTACTGAGACCGCCCGCGATGTTCGCCCGGGATCGGGAACGAAAACGGCACGGCGGCGGTTGCTCGGTGAGAGGCCGGGCCTGCGGCGCAGTGCCCGTCGACGACCGAAGGAGAGGAACGTCCGTGACCGATACGGCCGATAAGAAGGACCTTGCCGAATTCTGGTTCGACCCACTGTGCCCGTGGTGCTGGATCACCTCCCGCTGGATCCTCGAGGTCGCGAAGGTGCGCGATATCGAGACGCGGTTCCATGTGATGAGCCTGGCGGTGCTCAACGAGGGACGTGATCTGCCGGCGGAATACCAGGAACTGATGGCGAACGGGTGGGGGCCGGTGCGGGTCGCGATCGCCGCCGCCCAGCAGCACGGCGACGAGGTGCTGCCGGCGCTGTACACGGCCATGGGCACCCGGTTCCACGACCGCCGGTCCGAGTACGAGAAAGAGGGTGATCTGCGGGGGACCTTCGCGGCGATCCTCGCCGATGCGCTCGCCGAGGTGGGGTTGCCGGCCGAACTGGCGGCCGCCGCGGACAGCGGCGACTACGACGAGGCCTTGCGGGTCAGCCATCATGCCGGCATGGACAAGGTCGGACCCGATGTCGGTACGCCGACCATCCACGTGAACGGGGTCGCGTTCTTCGGCCCGGTGTTGTCGCGGATCCCGCGGGGCGAGGAGGCGGGCAAACTGTGGGACGCGGTGGTCACGCTGGCGGCCTACCCGCATTTCTTCGAGCTCAAGCGCACCCGCGACGAGGATCCGCAGTTCGGCTGAGGATCGTGGGGGGGGGGGGGGGGGCCGCGCCCCCGGCCCCCCGGCCCGGCCCCGGCCGGTGGTGCGGATATGGGTCAGGTGCAGAGGCGGGGTCTGGGGCGGGCGCAAGCCGATCGGCACGATATCGACCCCCTCGGGAATGTCGGTCAGGGTGGGTAACCGGTCCGGGAAGGCGAGCTCTGCCGGGGCCGCGTCGTGCAGGACGTAGA
>NZ_JARWNW010000048.1 GCF_029868325.1 Nocardia carnea | reverse complement strand
CGCCGTGCCTCCCGCGCGCTGCAGCCGATCCAGCCACAGCGTTGCCTCCAGGCCGCGGGTCGAATGTCCCATGAGCAGCACCTCGCCCTGTGTTTCCGCGGCGATCAGACGGAGCGATTCGTTGAGTTCGCGGTCGTAGAGCGCGAGGTCGCCGATGAAGTGCGGGGTCTGGTTTTTTTCGGTGACAGCGCGGGCCCGCGCCGTTTTATCGAATACCTAATTACATATTCTACTCTCTCGCGGACCGGCGCGGCCGGGTCCGCGCGGGATGCAGGAGAAGGGGCGGCTTCGTGGCCGACAAACCAGGACAGTCCGCCGGATCGCAGACACTGCGACGAGGTATCCGGCTGCTCGAAATCCTCGCCGCCGCGGGGCGGAGCCTGAGTATCGATGAACTGGCCGAAACGCTCGGCGTGCATCGTTCGGTGGCCTACCGGCTGCTGCGCACACTGGAGGACCACGGTCTGGTCGCCCGCGAACCGTCGGGCCGGATCGTGCTCGGCGCGGGCCTGGCCGCCCTCGCATCGGGGGTGTCCCTCGACCTCCAGCAGGCGGCGCAACCCGAATTGCGGACGGTCGCCAACGAACTCGGGATGACGTGCCTGCTGGTGGTGCGGCTCGACGACGACGAGGCCGTCACCCTCACCAGCGCGGCCCCTGAGCAGAGCGTCGCGGTGACCTACCGTCCCGGCCACCGGCATCCGCTCACCCGGGGCGGTCCGGGTAAAGCGATCCTGATGGAACTGGACGAACATGCCTGGCCGGCGGAGCTGCGTGACGAACTGGCGACCAGTCGCGCGCGCGGTTTCGCCGTCAGCAGTGACGAGGTGGTGCCGTCGCTGCGGTCGGTGGCGGTTCCGCTCGTGATTCCCGGCCAGCCCCGAGGTTCCATTGCCGCGATCCATGTGTCGTTTCCGCGGCCCGAGGCCGAGATCGCCGAGCGCCTGCGGACCGCGGCGGGGCGGGTCGCGCGGACGCTCGGCGGCTAACGAATCAGACCGCGCTGGAACGGGTTACGAAGATCCCGGCGAAGAAGTCGGCGAGTTCGCCGGTGGCGTCGAGCGGCAGGATATGGGAGACGTACTGGTCCGGCCGCACGATCACCATCGCGCCGTCCCGGGAGACGCCGCGCGCGGCGAAGATATCGTCGGCCGGCTCGGTCGCATACACCTTCTCGTAGTCGGTGAGCTGGAACGGCCCGACCTTCGGCAGGAACACCGCGGGCACCTTGCCAAGGTCCACATCGGCGTGGGCCTGCTGGTAGATCACCTTCACGTCGAACCAGGCGTCGAGGTCCGCATCCTGGGGAGTGTGCGCGAGCAGGGGTGAGGACGGTGCGGTGACCAGCCATTCGGCCAGGTCGGCCGTCCGGGAGGGTTCGCCCGCGGCCGGCGCATCGGCGAAAACATAGATACGCCAACGACCGTCGGCCGTTGCGTGATGGCCGAGCTGTTTCGGGTTCGCGTCGCATACCCGCGTAACCAGGTTCGACTTGAACCGCTTACCCACCGGGAACCCCGTCGCGAGCTCCTGCCGGCTGTTCCCGGCGACCAGCATCGACGGCGTGTATTCGGTCATGAAACCGGCCGGGAACTCCGCGGTTTTGACGTAGAACTCCTCGAGCTGGGACGGATCCTCCATCTCCTCGGGCCGGGTCGCCATCAGCGTCGACCATTCCCGGTCGAAGTCGATGAGGTTCTGCGCGATCACCTGACGTTCGGCCGAGTAGGTGTCGAGGATCGATTCCGGTGCCCGGCCGTCGAGCACATGCCCCAGTTTCCAGGCGATATTCCAGCCGTCCTGCATCGACACGTTCATTCCCTGTCCGGCTTTCGCCGAATGGGTATGGCAGGCATCGCCGGTGATGAAAACGCGCGGGGTCCGGGTGCCGATGCGGTCGGGGTGCACATCGTCGAACTTGTCGGTCACCCGGTGGCCGACCTCGTACACGCTGCGCCACGCCACATGTTTCACCGTCACCGTGTACGGGTGCAGGATCTTGTTCGCCCGCGCCTCGACCTCTTCCTGCGAGGTCAGCCGGACTTTTCCGCCGTCGTCTTCGGCTACTTCACCGAGGTCGACATACATCCGGAACAGATGGTTGCCCTCGCGCGGGATGTGCAGGATGCTGCCGCCGTCGTGCGATTGGATGGCGCATTTCAGGCGGATATCGGGAAAGTCGGTCTCGGCGAGGACATCCATGACGCCCCAGGCGTGGTTGGCCTTCTCGCCCAGGAACCGGCGGCCGATGGCTTCCCGGACCCGGCTGTGTGCGCCGTCGCACCCGATCACGTATTTGGCCTTGATATTCCGGCTCTCCCCCAGATGCTCACCAGCCGTATGCCGAAGCGTCACTGTGACGGGGTAGTCGACATCGTCCTCGGCCACCTCGAGACCCTCGAATTCGTAACCATAATCCGGTTCCAGCCGCGTCGGTGAATTCCTGGCCACCTCGGCGAAGTAGTCGAGCACCCGCGCCTGATTGACGATCAGATGCGGAAATTCGCTGATTCCGGCTTCGTCGTCGAGAGCGCGGGCCGCGCGGACGATATTCGCCGGGTTCTGCGGATCCGGCTTCCAGAACGCCATCTCGGTGATGCGGTAGGCCTCGGCGATGATGTGCTCGGCGAAACCGAACGCTTGGAAGGTCTCCACACTGCGGGCCTGGATCCCGTCGGCCTGCCCGACCTCGAGCCGGCCGGGCCGGCGCTCCACGAGACGGGTGTTGATATTCGGGAACTGAGCGAGCTGCGCGGCGGCGATCATGCCCGCGGGGCCGGAGCCGACGATGAGCACATCGACCTCGTCGGGAAGTTCGGCGGGACGGTCGATGCCGACACCGGCGGGCGCCTGGATGCGCGGGTCACCGGATACGTAGCCGTGGTGGTGGAACTGCACGGGCTCTCCTCACTCCGTTGCGGGCGAGTCGCATTTGTTCGATAATAGAACAGCGAATTCTAATATTGACTGTTGCGATCGATGGTATGCGGTGACCCGGCTCTCACACAAGTCGGCCCCGGCCCGGGGTCACTTATCCCACGCGTAGATGCCCACCTGCTGCTTTGCCTCATTGGCGGGACTCAGATCGATACCCTTGCGGTCCCGCAGCAGCAATGTGCCGACCAGACCCAGCGCGGTCATACCGAGCAGGTAGTAGGCGACATTCGTCGACGAGCCGGTGCTCTGCTGGATCCACTGCGCGATCGTCGGAGCGAAGGCACCACCGAGGATCGAACCGAGCGCATACGAGATCGACACCCCGGAGAACCGCACCGACGCGGGGAACAACTCGGTGTACCAGACCGACTGGGCGCCGTAGGTGAAGCCGAGCCCCAGCGTGAGCAGCACCAGGCCGGCTCCGAGCAACAGCACGTTTCCGGTGTTCACCAGCGGGAACAGCGTGAGCACGAAAACGCCCTGCACACACCAGCCGATGATGTAGGTGGTGCGGCGGCCGATGAGATCGCAGACCCACCCGGCGGCGAGGGTCGCAAGGAGCCAGCTGATCGACGAGACGGTGACGGCCCACAGCACGTCCCCGCGATCGAGCCCGAGGGCGCCGTCCGGATCGGTGGCGTAGCCCTGGATATAGCCGCCGGTGGTCATATACCCGACAGCACTGTTACCGACGAAGACCAGCGCCGACAGCAGCACCAGCGGAGTGAAGCGCGCGAACAGTTCGACGATGGGCGCCTTGGTCTGCTCCTTGCGCTCCGCGATCTCGGCGAAAACGGGGCTCTCCTCGACACTGCGGCGCAACCAGGAACCCACCAGGATGAGCACAACCGAGAACAGGAACGGAATACGCCAGCCCCAGTTCAGGAACGCATCACCGGGGAAGAGCATATCCATGAGCGCCATCATGGCGCTGGCCATCAGCAATCCGAGCGGCACGCCGATCTGCGGCATGGCACCGAACAGGCCGCGGCGATTGCGCGGCGCATGTTCGACGGCCATCAGCACCGCCCCACCCCATTCGCCACCGGCCGAGACACCCTGCAGGATCCGCAACAGCACCAGCAACAGCGGCGCGCCGATACCGATCGCCTCGTACGTCGGCAGCAGGCCGATCAGCGCGGTCGAGGTACCCATCAGGACGAGCGTGGCCACCAGCACCGGCCGCCGGCCGACCTTATCGCCGAAATGACCGGCAAGGAATGCGCCCAGCGGCCGGAACAGGAAGCTCACGCCGACCGTGAGGAAGGACAGAATCGTACCGAAACCGGACCCGGCCGGTTCGAAGAACAACGTCCCGAACACCAGACCGGCGGCCGAGGCGTAGATGAAGTAGTCGTACCACTCCACCGCCGTACCGACGACGGTGGCGAAAGCGACGCGTCTGCGGTCGACAGCGGAGACGGTCGAAAGATCCGTGGACATCTGCACTCCTTTGTGATGTCGCTGTGAGGTGGGTCTCGCCCGGTAATGCGAGAATGATCGTATATGATTTGAGATATGACAATAGGCGCGGTGTCCCGAGCGCCTATCGAGCCGCGAACCACCTGGTCACAGGCATGAACCGGAGCGCCGGGAACATCGCGATCCGCCGAGACACATCGCTCGGCTCACAGCTCTGAATCCCACGGGTTCGCAGGTGCCGATCCCATACCGGGATCACGAGTGCTCGGCGCAGGCGTCTGCCCACCTCGACCGCGTAACTGCGCAGGAAGACCGACCGAAGGCACCGGCAGAGCATCCGCGTGCTCCGAACCGGCTGCAGCAAATCGGAAACCGCCAGCTCAGACCCTTGTATCCGGCCCGCGGCAGGAAGTAACCGGACGTTTACCCCGGAGCCTTGCCGCGTAACCGGGCCCGGTCGCACGCTACCGGCATGCACGATATCGCCGGAAGCCACCACGTCACGAGCCTCGGCGAACGGCTCGGCCCCGATGAGCGGTCAGGCGACCGATCCGCGTTCGCGGCACAGGTCGGGCGGCTGCTCCCCACCTCGGGAGCCCTGACAGCTCGCCGGCTACGCGATCTACTGCGTGCGGAACTGCGCTCCGGCGCCTTCGGTACCGGGCGGCTACCCAGCGAATCCGAGCTGATGGCCCGGCACCGCGCCTCCCGTGACGTCGTCCGCGCAGCCCTCGACCTGTTGCGCAAGGACGGACTGATCGAACGCCGTCGCGGGCTCGGAACCGTCGCAATCCGGGAGGAGTACATCGTCGCGGGTGCACCACCGCCGGCGGACCGGTCGCTGGAAGAACATCTGGGCCTTGGCCGGATCTCGCCGCGACTGCTGCACTGGGCCTGGCACCCCGCACCCCCGGTGATCGCGGGCCGCCTCGGCGAAGTGGCGGCAGGTGCGGACTGCCTCTGTATCGAATACGTACTGCTACTCGACGACCGCCCACTCGCCGTATTCACGAACTATCTCCGCGCCCCCGAGGCGAGCGGACTCGACCAGGCCACCTTCCGGGACGATTTCTACACCCTGCTGTACTCGAGCGGGGTCGATCTCACCGGTTGTGACGTCGGCGTACAGGCCGGACACGCCGACGAATGCGCGGCGGCGCTGCTGCACATCCTGCCGGGCGAACCCGTCCTGCTGGTCGAGCAGACGATTCGCGACCCGGCAGGTTGTGCGATCGATTACGCGCTCGGCACCTGCCGCGCCGAACTCCAACTCGAGATCGGCGGTATACCCCGTATCGATGCGACCGGCGCGCTGTCGCGCCCGCACTGACCTCGGCCGATCCGCAACGGCCCGGCCGAGCACCACCCCTCCGGCACATCGCGCCAGAGCTCCACCCCGAGAACGAGGACCACCATGACCACGACAATCCCGGTACCCGCACTGCCGACACTCACCGACGCCGCGGCAGCATTGCGGGCCGGAGAAACAACGGCCACCGAACTCATCGAACAGTCGATCGCGGCCGCGCAAGCGGCCGACAGCGAGATCGGGGCGTACCTCACCCGATTCGACGACCACGCCCGGCTGATGGCGACCCGCACGGACGAGCAGATCGCGGCCGGCCGACCACTGGGCCCGCTCGCGGGAATCCCGGTGGGTATCAAGGATATTCTGGCGTACTCCAAGGGGCCGACCACAGCACAGAGCCTGGTGCTGGACCCGGCGTGGGGCGCCGCGACCGGCGACTGTGTCGTGGTTCGCCGGTTGGAGCGAGCCGGTGCGATCGTCACCGGCAAAACCACCACCATGGAATTCGCCATCGGCGCACCGGACCCGGACAAACCGTTCCCGGTGCCGCGCAACGCCTGGGATACCGGCAGATGGGCCGGCGGATCCAGTTCGGGATCCGGTAGCGGGGTCGCCGCCGGGATGTTCTGTGCCGCGATCGGCACCGATACCGCGGGCAGTATCCGGATCCCGGCCGCGTTCAACGGAATCACCGGCCTCAAACCGACCTTCGGCCGGGTCCCCAAATCCGGTGTGGTGCCACTCGGCTACACCCTCGACCATATCGGCCCGATGGCCCGCAGCGCCGCCGACTGCGCCGCCGTTCTGGCCGCGATCGCCGGATACGACAGCTCTGACCCCTACAGTTCACGCGCGCCCATCGACGACTATCTCGGGGCGCTGACCGGCGACCTGCACGGCGTCACCATCGGTGTGGACGATCTGGATCGCTATGCGAGTGGCGGTATCGACCCCGCCCAGCCCGCATTGTTCACCGCGGCGGTGGACCAACTACAGGCGGCAGGCGCAACGGTGGTACCGGTCCAGGTGCCGATGTATCCGGAGCTCACCGCCATCGATATCGTCGTCATGCTCGCCGAAGCGCACGCCTACCACCAACCCACCCTGCGCACCCGATGGTCGGACTACGGACAGGCCACCCGGATCATCCTCGCCGGCGGCACAGGTATCAGCGGCGCGGATTATGTTCAGGCGCAACGTGTCCGACGCATCGCACAGCAGCGGATGGCGGAACTGCTCGCCGCCGTCGACCTGATCGTCACACCGACCGGTCACCTCGGCGCACCGGCGCTGGACGCCATGGATCCGCTCGACCCGCTCGGTGTGCTGCCCTCGTTGCACACACCGTATTGGAACCCGCTCGGCAATCCCACACTCGCGGTGCCGATCGGGCTGTCCAGCGCCGGCACTCCACTGTCGATGTCCCTCTCCGGCAAGCATTTCGCCGAGGCGGCGGTCCTGCGCGCCGGAGATGCCTTCCAGCGCCGAACCGATCACCACCTGCAGAACCCCACCGACCACCGAGGAGAAACCCGATGAGTAATGGCACCCCGGAATTCCGGGCCGGCGACACCGCCGAGAACACCGCGGTCGAGGCGATGTGCCGGCTGGTCGGTGAGATGGCGGCCCTGCTGCACCGTGTCGACGAAGCCCGCTATACCGATCCGAGCGGCGGTTTCACGGTCGGCTGACCATCCGCTGTGGCTCTCGCGACCCCAGCCATCCGGGACGGGCCGGCGCAGCCGGTTCTCACAGACCGGCCTCGGGATCGAGCAGCTGCTGTCTGGCCGCCATCCAGTTCTGCCCGGTCAAGCGTCGGAACGCGTCCAGCAATAACGTGCCGAGGTCGAACGACGGTTCGACCGACCACTGGGTCTGCAAACCGGTCCAGGTGGCCAGGAACTGGCGGGCCACCTCGGCGGGGTCCAGACCCGGATGCGCCAGGCCCGCCTCCTGCCGTGCGGTGATGATCGCGGTCCATCTGTTCCGCGCCCGGGTGTAGTGCTCGGCGAAGAATTCCTGCGCCGGATGGCCGGGCGTCCCGGCGTATCCGGCCAATGTCGTATAGAGCTGGGCGAGCTCCGGGCGGAGTCTTGTCGCGTAGTTCCGCAGTCGTTCCAGATCCAACGCCGTGTTCCCGACGGGCGATGCCCGTTCCTCGTCTTCGTCGAACGCCTGGCGCAACGCCGCCACCAGCAGATGGTCACGGGTCGCGAAGTGGTACAGAACGGTGGCCTCGGCGACGCCGGCGCGGGCCGCGGTTCCGGCGGTGGTCACGCCCGTGTGCCCTTTCTCCAGCACCAGGTCCAGGACCGCACGGGCGATCGTCCGGCGGCGGGCCGCGGTCCCGGCGTAGGTACCGCGGCTGCGGGCCGATGCTGTCGACATGCTGCGACTCTATCCGGAGCCGAACTCTGAGTACACCATCGTTTTCATATCGCGATTCACGTGACGATAGCAGCGTAGACGCCAATCCTTGCGAGATCTACAGTGATGTACTCGAATTTTGCCCCCTGAGGAGACTCTGTGGTTCACGCGCCCGATCCCGACTTCACCGCGCCCTACACCGATATCGACGAGTGGCGCGAAAACCCCGTGCCCCACCGTTACGTGCACGGCGGGTTCGGCGGCACCGACACCCGGTTCTCGGTGTACCTGCCGCCTGCCGAGCATTACGGCGGCCGCTTCTTCCAGCACATCACGCCGGTACCCGACAGCGAGCACCTCGCCCAGAGCGCCACCGGCCGCGAGGACAAGATCGGGTTCGCGTTCTCCTGCGGCGCCTACTTCCTGGAGACCAACGGCGGCGGCAGTCCCGCGACCCCGGGCAGCGCGGGCGATCCGACCGTCACCGCTTACCGCGCCAACGCCGCCGCCGCACAGCACTCCCGCGAGATCGCCCGGAGCGTCTACGGCGACCATCGCCCGTACGGCTACGCCTACGGGGGTAGCGGCGGCGGTTACCGCACCATCGGCGGCGCGGAGAGCACCGAGGGCGTATGGGACGGGTTCGTGCCCTACGTCATCGGCAGCCCGATGGCCATCCCGAACGTTTTCGCCGTCCGCATGCACGCGCAGCGGGTTCTGCGCCACAGTCTCGATCGAATCGCCGATGCCGCCGACGCGGGTTCACCGCACGCCGTCGAGGACGGCCTCACCGAGGACGAGCGCGCAGCGTTGGCAGAGGTGACGCGGATGGGTTTCCCGACGCGCTCCTGGTTCGGCCACCGCACCATGGGATTCCACGCGTTCGGCGCCCTTTACCCGCATGTCCGGGGCGTCGACCCGGCGTATTTCGAGGACTACTGGACCACCCCGGGCCACCTCGGCGCGGACCCCTCCGCCTCCGTGCACGCGGACCGCATCCGTCACCGCTGCCGGACCACCGGCACCCTCACCCGCGAGCAGGCCACCGCGCGCGGCATCCCGGATCACCGGGCGGCCGGAACACCGCAGGGCGGAGTCGATGTGGCCTTCAAGGGTCCTGCCGGAGCCGAAAGCGCCGTCGTCGCTGTCGGTGTACCCGGGTTGCCCACCGATGCCCCGATCCAGGGAGCCGACCTGGTGGTACTCACCGGCCCGGCCGCCGGGGCCCGCGCCACCGTCACCGGCCTCCACGGCGAAATCGCGGTGCTCGATACCCCCGACAGCACCCTGGCCGGGCTCGAGCCCGGCGATACCGTCGAAATCGACAACAGTGCTTTCCTCGCCGCCCAGACCTACCATCGCCACCAGGTACCCGGCCCCGATTACCCGGTATGGGACCAGTTCTGCGAACAGGACGGAACCCCGCTGTACCCGCAGCGCCCACTGTTGCTCGGCCCGCTGTTCACCGAGGCCGCCTCCGGTCACCTGCCCACGGGCCGTTTCACCGGGAAGATGATCGTCGTGGCCTGCCTGCTGGACCGCGAGGCGTTCCCCTGGCAGGCCGACTGGTACCACCGGCAGGTCCGCGACCATTTCGCTGACCGCACCGACGACCATTTCCGGCTCTGGTACGTCGACCACGCCCTGCACGGCGACGACGACCGCCAGGAACACCCCACCCGCACCGTCAGCTATCTCGGCGTACTGCACCAGGCGCTGCGCGAACTCAGCGCCTGGGTCGAAACCGGCCGGCCGGCCACCGCCACCACCCGCTACACCGTCGACGACGGCCAGGTCCACGTCCCCGCCCGCGCCGCCGACCGCCGCGGCGTCCAGCCGGTCGTCACCCTCACCGCAGACGGTGCCGACCGCGCTGAAACCACCACCGGCCGGCCCGTCCGGCTGAAAGCCGTCGCCGAAACACCGCCGGGCGCCGGGCTGATCGTCTCCCTCGCCTGGGATTCCGACGGCACCGGCTCCTTCACCGACACCACCGGCCTCTCCCCTGCCGCTACTGTCACGGTGGAACGCGACCACGTCTTCACCGAGCCCGGAACATATTTCGTCACCGTCCGCGCCTCTGCCCAACCGGACGGTGACCCCGCCACCCCCTACGCCCGAATGGACAACCTGGCCCGCGCCCGCATCATCGTCGAATGAACGATCGACACGCGGACCCCGGCGAGGCGGGTCGGCGATCGGCGAATCGGTATGTCATCAGTACTGGTAGTCGGTGGGGCCGGACCGACTCGACTGCTCAGCAGCCGCTGTCCCGGTCAGCCGATGGGCAGCGAGCTGAGGATCGGGACGAAACCCCAATCCATGATGCGGCGGGCGTCGGCTGTCGCGGCGTCCAGGTCGTGCGGTGAACTGTTCAGAACCACCCCGATCAACCGCTGGCCGCCGCGGGTCGCCTCGAACAGCAGACAGGTCCCGGCGGCGTTCGTGGATCCGGTCTTGATACCCGCGGTGCCCGGATACTCCTGGAGCAGGCCGTTGGTGTTCTCCCAGACGTGATGCCGGTTCGCGGGCCCGGCCGGCTGGTGCTGGACCGGTGTTCCGACGATCTGCCGGAACACCGGGTTCGCCATCGCGTGCCGGCCCAGCCGCACCAGCTCTGCCGGCGTGGAGTAGGTGGCGAAATCGTCGGGGACGGGCAGACCGCTGGGGTCGGTGAAATGCGTATTCGGCATACCCAGCCGGTGCGCGGTGGCGTTCATCTTGGCGATGAAAGCGTCGCGGCCGGGTCCGAACGCTTCGGCGAGCGCGTAAGAGGCGTCGCAACCGGACGGCAACATCATCGCGTACAGCAACTGCCGCGCTGTGAGCACTTCCCCCGCCACCAGGCCCGCGGTACTGCCCCCGTAAGCGGCGGCGGAGTCGACGGCCGCCTGCGACACCGTGACCGGCCGTTCCAGATCACCCGATTCGAGCACGACCACCGCCGTCATCACCTTGGTGAGGCTGGCGATAGGCAACCGGGTATCCGGCTGCCGCGACCACACGATCACACCGGTATGGGCCTCCGCCAGCGCCGCCCCGGACGCCTGGACGCCCTCCGGCTGGAGGGTCAGCGGAAACGGGAGCTGAGCCGAGCCACCCGGAACCGGGGCGGCCGCGACGGTAGGCGCGAAGACGACGAGCACTCCGGCGAGGACCGCCGGCAGCACGCGGGTATAGGTTCGCATCGCCACATTCTGTCGCCTGACCTGGCCCAACGGTGGGATATCCGCCCCGTGCCGTCGCCGCCGATCCAGCCTGCCCGGAATCATGGTGGATATCACTCGAGGTGGCGGGTAAATCGCTGGTGAAGGCACAATGGGCGTAATGAAGCCCTGGCATCCGGACACCACAGCCGTCGATGGTTTCTCCGGCGAGTCGGGGCGAGTCGATATCGAGCATGTCCATGCGCTGCGCGAACAGTTCGTCGACTTCGTGCTCGGCTACAAGTTCGCTATCGACGAGATCACCACGAAGATCAATATCCTGCGCGAGGATTTCAACAGCACCCACGAGTACAACCCCATCGAGCATGTGCGATCGCGACTGAAATCGCCCGAAAGCGTGCTGGAGAAGGTGCAGCGCAAGAATTACCCGATGAATCTGGCGGCGATCCGAGAAAATGTGCTCGATATCGCCGGGGTCCGGGTGGTCTGCAGCTTCATCTCCGATATCGCCGCGATCCGGGACATGCTGGTCGGCCAGGAAGACATCACCCTCCTGGAGGAGCGCGACTACATCGCCCACCGTAAACCGAACGGCTACCAAAGCCTGCACCTGATCGTGTCGATCCCGGTGTTCCGCTCCGCACGCACCGAACGGGTACCGGTCGAAATCCAGATCCGCACCATCGCCATGGATTTCTGGGCCAGCCTGGAACACAAGATCTACTACAAGTACCGGGGCGAGGTGCCCCCGAATCTACGCAGCGATCTCGCGCAGGCCGCCGAAGTCGCCACGCAGCTCGACGAGAAGATGGAAGCGCTGCACCGCCAGGTGGACCGCACTGCCCACGTCCGTACGGGTCCGGCCGATTCCCTGGACCTCACCGGCCTGTACCAGAGTCTTGCGGCAGAGCGTTCCGCGCGCCCCGGCTCGCCCGAGCGGTGACGGTAGACCGGTCATACATCACCTCGGCGCGGACCGTCGCCACATGAGGGGGCCGCGCGACTACCCGATGTCGACCCCACCACGATCCGAACGCGGCCCTCTACGACGGGACCGGTCACGGGCTCTCGGACAGCTGTATCGCGGCAGCGGGACACTCCTGTTCGGCCGCCCGCACCCTGACGTGTAGCTCGGGCGATGGTTCTGCGTCGAGCACCACCGACCTGCCGTCGTCGGTCTGCTCGAAGACCTCGGACGCGTTCAGTACGCACATTCCTGCACCGATACACGACCGGCGGTCCACCGATACCCGCATCCGGCTCACCACATGACCGGCAGGCTGTGCACGCCGTAGACATCCGCGCCGTGCCGCAGCGGTACGGCGTCGGGCGCTACCGCGAGGCGGAGCTCCGGGAAGCGAGACACCAGTGCGGGCAGAGCTACTCGCATCTCCACGCGGGCGAGTTGCTGCCCCAGGCATTGGTGGGGGCCGTACCCGAAGCCCAGATGGCCGGTGGCGTTGCGGTGGATATCCAAGGTATCGGGGTCATCGAACCGGCGGGCGTCCCGGTTCACTGTCTGCAGCGACAGGGCAACGGTTTCGCCCGCGGCGATCGTCCGGCCGGCCAGCTCGATATCGGTGAGTGCCACACGCGAGTTGGTGTGCACGATGGTCAGGTAGCGCATGAGTTCTTCGACTGCGCGGTCCGCGAGGCCGGGGTCGTTGTGCAGCGCAGCGAACTGGTCCGGGTGGATGAGCAGGGCGAAGGTGCCCAGACCGAGCATGTTCGCGGTGGTGTCCAGGCCGGCGCCGAGGAGAAAGGTGCCGATTCCGGCGAGTTCGTCGTCGCCGAGGTCTGTGGCGGTCAGATCACTGAGCAGATCGTCGGTCGGAGCCGCGCGTTTCGCGGCGACCAGACCGCGCACATACTCCTCGATCGCTGCGAAGGCCGTGAGCTGATCGGCTTGACTGCTGTCGGCACTGTTGACGGCGAGCGCATGGTGTTCGAAAGCCGCCCGCTCCGCGAACGGCACCCCGAGCAGCTCGCAGATCATCTGCGCCGGGATCGGGTGCGCGAACTTTTCGACGAGGTCCAGCGGCCCACCCGAGTCCGCCATCGCCGCCAG
>NZ_JARWNW010000047.1 GCF_029868325.1 Nocardia carnea | reverse complement strand
AGATCACGGTGATCGACAAAGGCCGCGTCATCGCCCGCGGTTCGGCCGACGAACTCAAATCCTCGATCGGCGGGGACCGCCTCACCGTCACCCTGGCACCCGGACAGGATCCGGCGCCCGCTATAGGCGATGGTCAGGGGGTTGTCCAGGGTCCGGCGCAGCCCGCCCCGGCCGGCCGGCGGGGGCGCCGGCCGGGCCGGTGCGGTGGTGGGTTCGATGAGGGTGGTGGTCATGCCGCCGTCCGTTCGGTATCGATATCGGTATCGGCCGGGTGGCCGGTGAGAGTGAGGAAGACTTCGTCGAGACTGGGTTTGCTCACGGTGATCTCGTCGACCGCGATACCGCGTTCGCGCAACCGGACCAGCAGTTCGGTGGTGTCGTTGGGGTCGGGCAGGGCGGCGGTGAGCCGGCCGGCCTCGGGGGTCGGCTGCGGTTCGCTGCCCAGTACTTCGGCGATGATGCCGCGGGCGGTGTCGAGCTGGGAGCTCACCGCCAGCGTGAGATGCAGCGAGGAACCGCCGATGGAGGCTTTGAGCTCGTCGGCGGTGCCGTCGGCGATCACCCGGCCGTGGTCGATCACCGCGATCCGGTCGGCGAGCTGGTCGGCCTCGTCGAGGTACTGGGTGGTGAGCAGCACCGTCGTACCGTTGCGGACCAGCTTGCGGATGGTTTCCCACATCTGGGCGCGGGTGCGCGGGTCCAGGCCGGTGGTGGGTTCGTCGAGGAACAGCAGCGGGGGTGTCGCGATGAGGCCCGCGGCCAGGTCCAGCCGGCGGCGCATACCGCCGGAGAAGTTCTTCAGCGCCTTTCCGGCGGCCTCGGTGAGCGCGAATTCCTCCAGGAGCTCGGCCGTCCGGCGGCGAGCCGCGGACCGGCTCAGCCCGAGTAGCCGGGAGAAGATCATCAGGTTCTCGGTGGCGGTCAGGTCCTCGTCCACCGAGGCGTATTGGCCGGTCACCCCGATGAGTGAGCGGACGGTGGACGGTTCGCGCAGGACATCGTGACCGAATACGTGCGCGCTGCCGCCGTCGGGCCGCAGCAGCGTCGCGAGCATGCGGATGGTGGTGGTCTTACCGGCGCCGTTCGGTCCCAGGACGCCGTAGACGGAGCCCTGCGGTACCGCCAGGCTCACTCCCTCGACGGCGCGCTGTGTGCCGAACACCTTGACCAGGCCCGTTGCCTCGATGGCGAGCGGCGCCGCTGATACGTGATTCGTCATGGTGACCACGATCGCGTCCCCGTCTTGCACCGCCCTTGCGCGGCGATTGCGGCGACCTTTCGTCAATTTTTGTTGACAGTGCGCGGATCGTCAATCAAAATTGACGCATGACGGAAGCAACCACACTGGCCGCGGCGGCGGGCAGCCCGGACCCCGCGGTGGGGTTACGGGCGGTTCTGGCGCTGCGCAGACTGCTGGACCGGCTCGAGACCATCCAGGTCGGCAACGCCCGGGATCAGGGCTGGTCCTGGCAGGCCATCGCCGACGCACTCGAGGTCAGCAAACAGGCGGTCCATCAGAAATACAACCGGAAAGGCAGGAGCCGATAGATGTTCGAGAGATTCACCAAAAGTGCCCGATCGGCGGTTGTCGCGGCCCAGGAACACGCTCGCGAACTACGGTCGCCCGATATCCGCGTCGAGCATCTGCTGCTCGGTCTGCTGGACGAGGCCGAACCGGCCTTACGCACCCTGCTGGAGCGTAACGGAATCGCCCACGACACCGCGCTGAACGACCTCACCACCGCGGCCCGCGCCGAACCACTCGGCGCGGAAGACGCCGAGGCGTTGCGTTCCATCGGGATCGACCTCGACGCGGTACGCGAAAGCCTGGAAGCCAATTTCGGCGCCGACGCCCTCGACCGTGCCATCCCACCGGAGGAATCCCGCGGCCGTATGCGGTTCGGGCATATCCCGTTCAGCCGCGATGCCAAGAAGGCCTTGGAACTCTCGCTGCGAGAGGCCGTGGCGCGCAAGGACAAAACCATCGAGTCCGGGCATATCCTGCTCGCCATCCTGCGCGCCCCCACCCCCGCCGCCACCGAACTCCTCGGCGGTGCCGACGCCCTCACCGGGCTACGCGAGCAGATACACACCCACCTCGACCGAGCAGCCTGAACCGGCGCCCCACCCCCCGGGGGGACTTCACCGGCGATCACCCTCGCGGCTCGACCTCGGTACGAGTAGGCCGCCCAGCGCCCCGCAAAACCGCCTCGAATCAGTCGGTTGAGGGCACCTCCACGTAACCAAGGCCGCCGCAAAGTCCTAGGAGGCCCTGAAGGTTTCGTCCCACGACCGAAACCAACGCAACCAAAGGCGCAGCCGAGTTCAGCGAGGCCCTGAAAGGTTTTGGCCCGTGCCCGGGTTTTAGCCACCCGGCGCGACCGACTCCAGCAGACCACGCACGGTGGCATGGTCGGATTCGTGTGCGATCGGGAAGTAGTGCGCCGACACCAGATCGAACGAGCGAGCCGGCAGCGGTGTCACGGTGATATCGGCCTGCCGCCACGA
>NZ_JARWNW010000046.1 GCF_029868325.1 Nocardia carnea | reverse complement strand
GCAACGCGCCTTCCCACCGCTGGGCAAAACCCTCGACATCAGCGAACACCGCAGCTCGGTATCGCCCTACGTGCTGAAATAATTGCGCCGCCTTCGGCGGCGCGGGTTTAGGCCCCCATGGTGCCGCGCGGGGGCACCACCCACCCCCCCCCGCGGCCCCCCCCCCCCCCGCCGGCGCCCCCCCGGGTGGGGCCTGGGCCCCACCGCGGGCACCAAGGGGGCCGAAACCCGCGCCGCCGAAGGCGGCGCAATTATTTCAGCACGTAGGGCGATACCGAGCTGCGGTGTTCGCTGATGTCGAGGGTTTTGCCCAGCGGTGGGAAGGCGCGTTGCGGGCAGTTGGCGCGGTCGCATACCCGGCAGCCGGCGCCGATCGGAGTGGCGTTGACCTCGCGCGTATCGATTCCGTCCGCGTACACCACCCGTGCGGCGTGGCGGATTTCGCAGCCCAGGCCGATGGCGAAGGTTTTGCTCGGCTGTCCGTAGCGGGTGGCGCGGCGTTCGACGGTGCGGGCCACCCACAGGTATTTGCGGCCGTCGGGCATCTGAGCGATCTGGGTCATGATCTTGCCGGGGTAGGTGAAGGCCTCGTACACGTTCCACAGGGGGCAGGTGCCGCCGCTGGAGGAGAAGTGGAATCCGGTGGCGGACTGCCGTTTCGACATATTGCCGGCGCGGTCCACCCGGACGAACGAGAACGGCACCCCGCGGAGTTCCGGTCGCTGCAGGGTGGACAGCCGGTGGCAGATCGTCTCGTAGCTCTGGGTGAAGAACGCCGAGAGCCGTTCTATGTCGTAGCGGAAGTCCTCGGCGACTTCGTGGAAGTAGGTGTAGGGCAGTACCGTCGCGGCCGCGAAGTAGTTCGCGAGGCCCAGCAGCGCCAGGCGGCGCGCGTCGGGGCCGGAGAAGTTTCCTTCGTCCACGAGTTTGTCCAGCAGCGGGCCGCATTCGAAATAGGACAGTTCGGCGGCGAGTTTGAACAGGCGCTGCCCGCCCGAGAGATGCGGGGCGATTTCGAGTATCTGGTTTTCCGTATCGTATCGGTGCAGGACGCCTTCGCCGAGGTCGATCCGTTCCATGATCCGCACGCCGTGGCTGCGCAGCACCTTGGGGATTTCGCTGTGCGCGTCACCGCCGTGGAAGCGGATCCGGTTGGCCAGCTCCTCGGCGGCGGTATCGAGCTCGTGAATATAGTTCTGCCGCTGATAGAAGTAGTCGCGAACTTCTTCGTGCGGTTTACTGATCGTGGCGCTGCCCGAGCCGTCGGCGAACCGGTCCTCGGTGGCCGCGGCGAGCTGGGCGCTGGTGTTGCGGTAGCGGTTGTGCATATTGACCAGGGCGCGGGCCATGCTCGGATGGGCGGAGACCATTTCCGCGATTTCCCGGGCGTCGGCCTCGATACCCAGTTCCTGGTCCATCACGACTTCCTGCAGTTCGGCGATGAGCCGGGTGTCGTCCTGCGGGGAGAAGAAGGTCGCCTCGACACCGAACACCTCGCTGATCCGCAGCAGTACCGGCACGGTGAGCGGACGGACATCGTGTTCGATCTGGTTCAGATAGCTCGCCGATATCTCCAGCTGCTGGGCCAGTGCCACCTGGCTCAGCCCGCGTTCGGTGCGCAGTTGCCGGAGCCGGGCGCCGACATAGGTCTTGGCCATATGTCCAGTTTAGAAGATGTTCGCAAGCTGCGATAGCCGGGTTAGCAACTTCGCGAGCGGGGGTTGCCGGGGGTCATTCCGGCCAGTCGGGCGGATCCAGGCGGGACAGCACGCGCTGCGCATCGGTATCGGACGGCATCTCATCGGTGACCTTGGTGATCATCACGCGGATATCGATACGGTCCAGCCGGTGGGCGGGGGAATTCAACACCTCGGCCGCGATCTGCTCGACCTCGTCGTCGGTGAGCCGCCGCCGCAGCAGCGCGACCAGCGGAATGTAATCCGCTTCTGGCACCCCGTCGGGATACCCGCGCCGCAACCAATCGATCACAGCGTGCAGCATCCGGGGCATCATTGCGGCCGGTCCTCCGGTGCCGGTGCGGCCAGCGGCCACCCGCCGGCAGCCAGATGCGAAGCCACCCGCGCGATATCCTCGGGACCGGCCTGTTCCTTGGCCACCCGTTGCACGGCCGCCTCGATATCGGCGTGCGTGATCTCCTGGCGTTCCACCCGTTCGCGCAGCACCTCCTCGGCCACGAGGAGAACCTCGTATTCGGTGAGGTCACGATGCAGTACCGCGAACAGCGCGACATAGTCGGTCTGCGGGACACCCTGCGGGTATCCGGCCCGTAACCATCCCACGATCCGCGACAGCAGGCCCTGCCGCGGCGGCTGCACCTCGTCGGTGGCCATCAGGACTCCCCGAACAGGTGGATACCGAGCCGATCGGAGAGGAAGCCCTTGGCGACGAACAGCACCCCGGCGACCACCACCGTCAGCACGATCAGCAGGCAGAGGCAGGCACCGGCCAGTGCGACCGGGTTACGCCGGACCGCCCCGTCCGGACCGGTCACCTCGACGCCCGACCACCAGCGCACCCCCAGGGCGAACAGCATGGGTACGGCGGCACCCAGGACGAGCGCCGCCAGTGTGACGTCGAACAGTGCCCGCAGCTGGGTCAGCAGAGTGGACATCTCATGCCTCCTCTCCGGCAGGGGCCCGGAACGCGGCCCGCGATTCGGGCGGCGCCGGTGCCGCGCCGGGCGGGGGCGTCGAGGGTGGTGCCGGGTCGTTGACATTGTGACTGGAGACGCGGTCTCGCAGCGAACGCCGGTACATCAGGCCCGCCAGCCCCACGAGCAGTGCGAAGACGATGAGGACTCCGGCGAGTCCGCCGATGTAATGTGCCAGCGCCCAGCACACCGCGCCCACGATTCCGGCGGCCGGCAGGGTGAGCAGCCAGGCCACCGCCATCCGGCCCATCACACCCCAGCGCACCTCGGCGCCGCGGCCGATTCCGGTGCCGAGAATCGCACCGGTGGTCGTCTGGGTGGTCGACAGCGGCAGCCCGAAATTCGCGGAGGTCAGGATGATCGCCGCCGAGGCCGATTCGGCCGAGAATCCCTGCGGTGATTCGATCTCGACCAGGCCTTTGCCCAGAGTGCGGATGATCCGCCAGCCACCGAGGTAGGTTCCCGCGGCGATGGCGATCGCGCAGGCGGCTATCACCCAGATCGGGATTTCCGTATCGGCGGTGACCGTACCGTGCGCGACCAGCGCCAGGAAGATCACGCCCATCGTTTTCTGCGCGTCGTTGGTGCCGTGGGCCAGCGAGACCAGTGACGCCGAGCCGATCTGGCCCCACCGGAAACCGGTGGTCACCTTGCCGGGGTCGGCGCCGCGGGTGATCCGGTACACCGACCAGGTACCGAGGGCCGACACCATTCCCGCGATGACCGGCGAGAGCAGGGCGGGCAAGACGATCTTGTAGAGCACCCCGCCGCCCTCTTCGGCCCAGACGACCCCGGTCCAGCCCAGCGAGGCCAGGGTGGCGCCGATCAAACCGCCGAACAGCGCGTGCGAAGAACTGGAGGGCAGGCCGAACAGCCAGGTGAGCAGGTTCCACAGGATGCCGCCGACCAAACCGGCGTACACGATGATGAGCAGCTCGTGCCCGGAAACCGCGTCGAGGCGCACGATCCCCTCGGCCACCGTCGCCGCCACAGCCACCGAAAGAAAGGCACCCACCAGATTGAGGACCGCAGACAAGGCCACAGCGATCTTGGGGCGCAGCGCCCCGGTGGCAATGGATGTCGCCATCGCATTGGCGGTGTCGTGGAATCCGTTGGTGAAGTCGAAAGCCAGCGCGGTGACAATGACGACAAGCAGGATCAGCAGCTCTACTGTCACATCAGGCATTGTGCACGCCGGGGGACGTCCCGCCGGAAACCGGTACGGCGTCGTTGCCGAAGTGTTCGGGTTCGGGCACGGGACCGGCGTTACGCGCCACCAGCCGGGCGAGCACACCCAGTACGACGGCGACCACGATCGATACGGCCATCGGGATGCCGGTGCCCGGACCACCGAGTCCGACGAGGGGCGAGACCAGCGCACCGAGACCGAACTGCAGCGCACCCATCAGCGCAGAGGCGCTGCCGGCAACATGCCGGGCGCGGCCGATCGCCAGCGCGCTGGCGGTACCCATGACCATCGGGGCCGAGATCACCGTCAGGAACAGCACCGGCAGAACCGCCACGGCGGGAGCACCGGCGGCCAGCAGCACCAGCAAGGTGAGCCCACCGACCAGGGTCACGGCCTGCCCGGTGCGCAGAATGGGCTCCGGACCGAACCTGCCGAGCAGCCGCGAACTCACCGTACCGACGAGGACCATTCCGGCCGCGTTGATCGCGAAGATGAGCGTGTAGGCCCGGTTCGACATACCCAGGACGTTCTCGACCACGAACGGTGAAGCCGAAATATAGGACATCAGCGCGGCGAACCCGAAGCCGAACGCGAAGATATAGCCGAGGTAGCCGCGGTCCGCCGTCAGGCGGCCGAGTGTCCGCAGCGTCCCGGCGAATCCGGCAGTCTGCCGATTCTCCGGTGGCAGCGATTCCGGGACCACCAGCAGGGCTCCCAGGAACATCAGCGCGAAGATCACGCTCAGGGCCCAGAACTCGGCCTGCCAGCCGAAGGACACCAGCGCCCCGCCGAGCAGCGGCGCCAGCACGGGCGCGATACCACCGATCGCCGAGAACAGGGTGAACAGTTTGGCGGTGGCCGCACCCTCGGTCCGGTCGGCGCCGACCGCGCGACCGATGACCAGCCCCGCGGAGGCCGACACGCCCTGGACGAACCGCATCGCGATCAGCAGCCAGATGGTCGGGGCGAGCGCGCAGACCACGGTCACGACGACGGTGATCGCCGTCGCGAGGATCAGCGGCGTGCGCCGGCCGTACCGATCCGACAGCGGCCCGATGAACAGCTGTCCGACGGCCAGCCCGATCAGGAACGTGGTCAGGGTCAGCTGCACACTGGCGGCACTGGTGCCCAGATCGTCGGCCAGATCGGTGAAGGCCGGCAGGTACATGTCGACGGCGAACGGCGCCGCCGCCGACAACAAGGCCAGCACCACCAGCAGCAGACCGGATACTCCGGGGCGGGTTGTGATCGGCATTTCGGCGCACCTCCTCCAGATACTTACTTATGGAAACATAAGTTACCTGGCGGGCCGAAGCGCCTGCCGGGACCTCCCGGAGCTCAGAAAGCATCCTCCGGTAGCGCCATGATGTCGGTATCGAGGTTCTCGATAACGGCCCTGGTGGCGGTCAGCGTGGGCAGGACGTTCTTCGCGAAGAAGCTAGCCACCCCGACCTTGCCCGTATAGAACGGCCGGTCACGGTCCTCGGCGGCACCGGCGAGCGCGCCCGCGGCCACCTCGGCCTGCCACAGCAGCAGCCAGCCGATCAGCAGATCACCCACCGCGAGCAGGAAGCGCACCGAACCCAGGCCCACCTTGTACAGCTCCGCCGGGTCGGTCTGGGCGGCCATCGCGTACCCGCTCAGCGCCGCGGCCATCCCCTGCACATCGCCCAGCGCGGTGCGCAACAGGTCGCGCTCGGCGGTCAGCCGCCCGCCGGGCGCATCCAGGAACGCGTTGATCTCGGTGAAGATATGCCCCGCCGCGACCCCGTTGTCCCGGATGATCTTGCGGAAGAAGAAGTCCTGCGCCTGGATGGCGGTGGTGCCCTCGTACAGCGAGTCGATCTTGGCGTCGCGGATGTACTGCTCGATCGGGTAGTCCTGCAGATACCCGGATCCGCCCAGGGTCTGCAGCGATTCGGTGAGGTACTGGTAGGCCCGCTCGGAACCCACCCCCTTCACGATCGGCAGCAGGAAATCGTCGACCCGGTGCGCGGTATCGGCATCGATACTTGAAACCAGTTCGGCGACATCAGCGTTCTGATGAACGGCGGTGTAGAGATACACCGCGCGCAAACCTTCCGCGTACGCCTTCTGGGTAGCCAGGCTGCGCCGCACATCCGGGTGACGGGTGATGGCGACCCGCGGCGCCGCCTTATCCGACATCTGGGTCAGATCCGCACCCTGGACACGCTGTTTGGCGTACTCCAGCGCGTTCAGATACCCGGTCGAGAGGGTGCCGCTCGATTTGACGCCCACCATCATGCGCGCGTTCTCGATCACCTTGAACATCTGGGCGATCCCGTTGTGGGTATCGCCGACCAGCCAGCCGACGGCCGGCCGGTCACCACCGAAGGTGAGCTCACAGGTCGGCGAGGATTTCAGGCCCATCTTGTGTTCGACGCCGGTGACGTACACGCCGTTGCGCTCGCCCAATTCCAGGGTTTGCGGGTCGAACAGGTACTTCGGCACGTAGAACAGCGACAGCCCCTTGGTACCGGGTCCGGCGCCCTCGGGGCGAGCCAGTACGAGATGGAAGACGTTCTCCGCGGTATCGCCCACATCGGCACCGGAGATGAACCGTTTCACGCCCTCGATATGCCAGGTGCCGTCGGACTGTTCGATCGCCTTGGCCCGGCCCGCACCGACATCGGAGCCCGCATCCGGCTCGGTGAGCACCATCGTGCCCTGCCAGTGCCGTTCGAAACCGGCTGCCGCCCAATGCTTCTGCTGTTCGTTGCCGATCCCGTACAGCACCTGGGCCATGGCCGCGCCCATATCGAAGAAGATGGCGGCCGGGTTGGCGCACGTGATCATCTCGCTGACCGCCCAGATCAACGCGGCGGGGGCGGGCATCCCACCCATTTCCTCGGGTTTACCCAACCGGTTCCAACCGGCTTCGCGGATGGCCAGGATCGTCTTGGTCAACGGTTCGCCGACCTCGATGGAATGGGTTTCCGGCCGGAATTCCACCGGCTCCCGGTCGGCGGCGGCGAACGATTCGGCAACCGGCCCCTCGGCCAGCCGTTTCACTTCGGCCAGTATCGCGCGGGCGGTATCGGTATCGAGATCGCCGTACGCACCGGTATCGAGAAGTTTGCCGAGTTCGAATACTTCGAACAGGTTGAATTCGATATCGCGCAGATTTGCCTGGTAGTGGCCCACCGGTGGTCCTCCTGGTCGATTCCCTGGCGGCCGGGCGGACCGCTTGGTTACAGGCGTTTGGACATCGTACAAACCGCAGCCTGCCGGACCGCGCAACGGCTACGCAACCGTAGCCTTACCATCCGGTAGCCACGCCGGACCGGACATTTCCGGCCTGCTCAGCAATCCTTCTGCAGCGGCCAGCACTCCGCCGGACCGGTCGGCGGCGGCACCGTCGGGTCGGCACTGCTACTGGGCGCCGCGGGTTCGGCGGCGGGGCCATCGGTGATCAGGGACCCGGCGATCGCGGCCAGCACGATGAGCATGCCGAACACCGCGACCCCCAAGACCGCCCAGCCGATCAGATCGTGGGCCCGCCGCGAATCCGGGCGCCGCAGCTGCCTGGTGCGCGGCCGCTTCGGCGGCTCCGGCAGTTTGTCCTCGAACCCGGCGGCGATCAATTCACCGCGGTCGGGCGCCCAACCGGTGAGGGCCCGGGTCGCCGCGCAGACCCGGCCGAGCGTCCAGCGCGGCGGACCGGGAGCGAAATTCTCCAGGAAGATCCGCAGCTCGGTGGGCTCGACGGTGTTGCCCACCACCACATCGAGACCCGGCCGCAACGTCTCGCGCGCCGGACGCAACACCGCACCCCGCTGCGGGATCAGCACCACCGCACCGCACAGGTGGCCGGGGTCGTAGGAGGCACGTTCGAACGTGAACTGCACCTCCCGCAGGGCACTCTCGATGCGGCGCACCGGATCGGCCCCGAGTTCCAATTCCAGATCTGCGGCGATATCGCCCACCCGCCAGGGTCGTTCGGTGGAGACGGCCAGCATTCCGCTCTGTTTGCTGCGGAAGCCGATCACCTCCACCACGAGGATGCCCTGTGGAGTCCAGACCACCGCACCGATCTGCCGGGTGCCGCGCTGGGTCCCCACTCTGAGGTCGACGATCGCCAGCCCGGTCGACGGCAGTTGCCGCAGGCAATCCACGAATTCCCGCTCGGCAGCGGAAAGTTCCGCACGATCGTCGACCTTCACCAGCATCGTGTTCCACCTCTGCTGCGTGCCGTTGCTCCCGGTACCACCACTGCCCCCCGCTGTCGATCTTCACCCACCAGCCCCTTTCGTACCACTCCTATGGGCTACGGCTCGGGTGAATCAGTAATCAACGGCCGATATTCCGGGATACCCGGCCGGTCGCCGTTCAGTCGACCCACTGCACCAGTTGGTAGACGATGCCGTTCGGATCCGTGGTCTGGAAATAGCGTTCACCCCATTCCTCGGTCTCGATCGGCGTGACGATCGGTGCGCCCGCCGCCTGTAGCCGCGCGTACTCGGTATCGATATCGGCCACTACGAACACCACGAGCAGACCGTCGCCTGCGGCTCCGGCGATACGGGCAGGTTTGAACGTCGACAGCCCGGTGCGCAGGTAGATGAGGTTCACACCGGCATCGGGATGGGTCAGGGACACGAATCCGTCGGCCGACATCTGCTCGGTGAAGCCGAAATGCGCCGAGACGAAACCCGCCGAGGCGGCCGGATCGGCGACGTTGAGTGAAATGGCGGTTCCGGTTGTGCGCATGCGGCCTCCATGAGTGCATCGGAAAACTACGTACATCGTACGTAGTTACTTCTACCTTACGGTCCCGCGCGTTACACCGTGATCTGCCGCACAGGACCGGTGGCCGGGCGTGCCGCGTTTCCGCGGGCCGCCGCACCGAGCGTGCGGTTCGACTCTTGGCTAACCTGCTGCCATGCCCGACGCCGTATCGCACCGAGAAACCACCATCGCCCTGGTATTGGGAGGTGGTGGTCCTGTCGGAATAACCTGGCTGGCCGGCCTCACCCATGGATTACGGGCGGCCGGAATAGATTTGGCGCGTGCCGATCGCATCATCGGGACCTCGGCCGGAGCGGTCGTGGGCTCGGCCATCGCCGCCGGCACGGACCTCTCCAGCCTGCTCACCCCGCGCCCCGACGCGGCCGAACCACCCGCCGCGGCGCCCGCGCACGACTACGGGGTACTGCTCGAGATCACCACCCTGCTCCGCACCGTCGACCAGGACCGCGACCTCGCCCTGCAGCGCGTGGGCGAACTGGCGCTGGGCGCGGATACCGGCGATCCCGCCGAACACCTGAAGCGGATCGGCGCACTGGTGGATTTCGCCGAATGGCCCGACCACGATCTGCTGGTCACCTCCATCGATATCGGGTCGGGCGCGCTCACCGCCTGGACCCGCGACGATGCCGCCACGCTCGTGCAGGCGCTGGCCGCCAGCACCGCTGTCCCCGGGGTTTTTCCGCCGATCGAGATCGCCGGACGCCATTACATCGATGGTGGGGTGCGCTCCACCATCAACGCCGACCTCGCCGCCGGTTACGACGCGGTGGTGATCCTCGAACCACTGGCGCACCTTTATCCCAGGACCCGGGCCGATCGCGACCTCGGTGCCGCCCGCGAGGTCACGATCGCACCGGACGAAACCGCGGTCGCCGCCTTCGGACCCGACCTGTTCGGCGCGGCCGCACTGGTCCCGTCCTACGAATCCGGGCTACGCCAAGCGGCCGCGGCCGCCACGGAGCTGCGCGACTTCTGGCCGGGTGCCTGAGCCCGGTACGGCATGCGAATCACGTCCGCCCCGAATTCCGCACACCCGGCCCCCGGCGTCCGATCGATCCGCCCCGGATCCACATCACCGTCGGCGGCCGTGCCGTCGAAGTTGCCGGATACGCCTCAAAGCGTCCGCGGGCCGCGAGCCGCCCGCATTGCGGTACGAGCGCTCTCCCGACCACCTTCCGGCGGCTGCACGGGCGGTACCTCCACACCGATACGCCGCGCGAACTCGCCGAGTCCGGGGGTGCGGTGATCCATGCTGAGCAGGTCCACAATCGTCGACCGCACCGACCGCTGCCGCGCGAGATACTCCGGGGCGAGCGCCTCCGCGTCGAGGAGCAGGGCCAGCGCACGGTCCGGCCGCCGCCGCTGCGCCCACGCCCGGGCAATATCGACCAGCAACCGGGCGCGTGGGAAATCCGGAAGGCAATCCGTATCGATCTGGGCGGCCAGCCGGATCGCGGTCCCCGCATCACCGAGTTCCACCGCGGCGGCGACCTCGTGCAGCGCAACGGCGGCCGGGCCGAAGTCGATCCGGTACTCCTCCCGGTCGGCGCCGACGGCGCCGGCCGCCTTGTGGGCGCTGTCCAGCAACTCGCGAACGCGCTCGGCATCCTGCAGCCGGGCGGCGATCAGCGCGGACTGCAATGTCAACGCGCCGTAGACGACCAGCGCTTGCGATGCCGGTTGGTTCAGCAGGGCTTCCAGCGCGGCCCGCGCACTATCGGCTGTCCGCCGGGCGAGGTCGAGACGCTGCCCGCGCTGGAAAACAATGGTGCGCCGGAATGCACAGGCCGCCATGAGTACCGGGTCAGCGCGACGCTGCGCCACTCGCATCGCGCGTTCGGCGGCAGCCCAGGCGGCGTCGAACTGCTGCAATTCGGCCAATGCGACTGCCCACACCTGGCAGGTTTCGGCCAGGAGTTCATCGGCCCGTCCGGGAACCATAGTCGCGGTGGCAGTTTCGAGTTGCGGCAGCAGGCCTTCGAGCAGCGTATGCAGTTCGGCGTAGCGCGCCCGGCGTGCGCAAGTCCAGACCTTGTCGACCTGTTCGGCCAGCCGGTCGAGATCGGGCCGCGCCTGCGGCTGCGCCACCGCCGCTGCGAGCGCATGGTCGGTGACCAGCAGCAGGCGCAGGGCCCGGGTATGCGCCGGAATCGGTTCCACCCCGGCAGTGGGTGCGCCCGGCGCCAGCTCCGCCACCGGCATATCCAGGACGTCGGCGATCCGCTGCAGCACATCGAGCGCTTTGACGGGCCGCACCCCGCGTTCCACCTGTGACACCCACGCCTCGGACCGTTTGATCAGCGGCGCGAAATCACGTTGGGACAATCCTTTTCGGGCCCGGTAATAAGCAATCCTGCGCCCGATCCCGGATTCGTGATCACTCATCAGTGGGATGCGCCTTTCGCTGCGACCGGATGCGCTCTCCGGCCCTGCGCCGATAGTAGGGCCATCGCCACGGCCGGGTACCGATCGGCGATGCGGATTTACCGCATCGGGACGGTGGGGAATGCGGATTTTCCGGGCCGACCCCACAGCAATGCGCTTTTTCCGTACAGCCGCCCGGGATTACGGAGAAATTCGAGCACGCGAAGCGTCCCGTTCCGCATCGACCGTGATCGGGGGCATCACGCGACCGATCGGCGCAGTGGCCTCGACCGGACACGGGACGAGGTGGCGGTAGCGCGCTCGAACCCACACGAGTAATATAAGTAGCAACTTATCAAAGGAGGACAACGTGGCCTTGCTCATCGATCCCGTTACCGTCGCCGGACTCGTGACCCGGGAAGTCCGCACCGGCGAACGCCGCGGTACGCCGACCAGGATCGCCGTCGCCCGGCGCACCTACGGCACGGGCCCGGACGATCTCTGGGATGCGCTCACCGATATCGGCCGGATACCGCGCTGGTTCCTGCCCATCAGCGGGGACCTGTCCGTCGGCGGCAGGTATCAGCTCGAAGGAAATGCCGGCGGCACCATCGAAGAATGTGAGCCGCCGAAACGGTTCGCCGTCACCTGGGAAATGGGCCCGATGATCTCCTGGCTGGAAATCCGGCTCGATCCGGCAGCCGAGGGAACCACTTTGGAATTGCTGCACGAAGCACCGGTGGATCCGGATATGTGGACACAATTCGGCCCCGGAGCGGTGGGCGTGGGCTGGGATCTGGGCCTCATGGGCCTGGGCCTGCACCTGGACACCGGCGCGGGCGTCGACCAGGATGCCGCCCTGGAGTTCCCGACCACTCCCGAGGGCAAAACGTTCGTGCGCACCGCGGCCACCGCCTGGGCCGAAGCGGCGATAGCCGACGGCGACGACCCCGCCCTCGCCCGGCCGGCCGGCGAGGCGACACTGGCGTTCTACACCACCGTGCCGGAGCAAGATCAACAGTCCTGATGTCGACACCTGTTCCGACCGCCGTATTCGAGGCACTCGCCGACCCGGTCCGGCGCACCATCCTGGCTCTGGTAGCCGCCGGTGAACAACCGGCCGGTGCGCTCGTGGCCGGGGTCCGGGCGCATACGCCGATATCCCAGCCCGCCGTCTCACAGCATCTCAAAGTGCTCCGCGAGGCCGGGCTACTGCGGGTACGACCGGCGGGAACCCAGCGGCTCTACACGCTGGACCCGGACGGTATCGCCGCGGCCCGGGAGTGGCTGGCCGCCCTGCTCGATCCGATGGCGCCGTTCGCACAGCCGCTCGACGCGCTCGCCACCGAGGTCGCGCGTGGTAAACGCGAGCGCCGGCAGCACCCCGGGACCGGCCGGCCAGACCGCGATACCCGGTCGGCTTGAGCCACCGGTCCGGCCCGGCCTGGCGCGCACCCGGTGACGCGGCGGCCGGTAACCGGACCTGCCGAATGGGTTTCTTCTGCACCGGCCATAGCAGCTGACGGGCCTTTGTCCGGGTTGCCGGCTGTTCAGCGGCCACGGTGTACGTCAGCCGGCGCCGGCGAGGGGGCGTGTTCAGGGGTTGGTTCGGCCGGCGACTCGTGCCGGACACACCCGCTCGAATCCGGTGCGCGGGAGTTCGGGGCACACCGGTCGTGCGGTAGTGGCCCATGGATCGCGCGCCGGCCCGGCGGGTGCACGACCACCCGGGGATGCCGGTTTTCCGAGTGGTTCGCCCGCAACACTGCTGGTATACAGCTTGGATGCGACGGTGGATGGTCTGGGCGGCACTCGGTCTGGTGACGGTACTGGTGGTGCTCGCGGGCGGGTATTTCCTGATGAATTCCCGCACCTACCAGCTGGCCGGACGGTTGGTGGACCGGGTGGAGACGGACGAGAAAGTGGTCGCGCTGACCCTGGACGACGGCCCCAGCGAATACGCCGGTGAAGTACTCGATCTGCTCGCCGGCGCCGATATCCCCGCGACCTTCTATCTCAACGGCCGCGATCTGGCCGCCCGCCCCGAACTGGGCCGGGCGATCGCCGACGCCGGCCACGAGATCGGCAACCACACCTACAACCACCGCCGCATGGTGCTGGTCTCGTCCGGAACGGTCGCCGACGAGGTGGAACGCACCGATACCGAGATCCGCAAGACGGGTTATCAGGGCGACATCACGTTCCGTCCGCCGTACGGCAAGAAATTGTGGACGCTGCCGAAATACCTGTCCGACCACGACCGCACCACGGTCACCTGGGATGTGGAACCGGAAGCCGGGAACAGCTCCGCCGACGCGATCGTGGCCGCGACCCTCGACCGGGTTCGGCCCGGATCGATAATCCTGCTGCACACCATGTTCGGCAGCGGTGCCGCGTCGCGGGCGGCGATCGGCCCGATCGTCGAGAAGCTGCGGGCCGACGGCTACCGGTTCGTCACGGTCTCGGAGCTGATCGGCGCCGGTTCCGGCAGGCCGTGACCGTCCGGGACAGGTAGGTTCGCAGGCAACCGCACGCTGCCGGAATCCGGCCGCGGCAGATAACGACTTCCACCGAGAGGGGCAGATTGATGGTTTCGGCGTCGCCACCCCGGATCGCCCCCGGCCGCCTGCGCGAGCTGGGACCGATCAACTGGGCCGCCTGGCAGGTACTGTCCCGGGCCTCGGGCACATCGGACGCACAACTGTTCAGCACCCTCGGCCGCACCGGCCGCCTGTTCCGCGGCTGGCTGCATTTCTCCGGAATGCTGATGCCCGCCGGCCGTTTGCGCCGCCACGACAGCGAACTGGTGATCCTGCGCGTCGCCCACCTACGCGACTGCGCCTACGAAACCGACCACCACATTCGTCTCGGCCGCCGCGCCGGAGTCACCCCGGAAATCCTGGACCGTATCCGCCAGGGCCCGGGCGCCGACGGCTGGACCGATAAACACCGAGCCCTCCTGACCGCCGTAGACCAACTGGTGCAGACCCGCGATATCGATGACTCCACCTGGAACCACCTGGCCACCTACTACGACGACAAACGACTGATCGAAATCGTGCTCCTGGTCAACCAGTACGAGGGCCTAGCCGCCACCATCGGGACCCTCCGAATCCGCCGCGACGATTTCTGAACGCCGCCGCTCGCCGCCTGGAACGCGACCGGTCCCCCGCAATCCTCCCGGTCAGACGCGCCCCCACGCATACACCACCTGTTCGCATCCGGCCGTCCGCACCGATCAGGTCCGCGTGTGTGTCGTGCGCGCAGTTCCCGCGCTGACATGCACGACACGCCCCCACCGAGCCGGAACGGCGAATAGAGGCTGGTTGAACACGGCGGACTGCCGAGCCGGCTTTCTGTTGACCAACCCCGGCCGGGTCCGCTGTCCACCTCACGCTCGCTACCGGGCTTTCCCCACTTGCCGACCACGGAGCTGCGGGCACGCACTGGTACCTCGTGCCCGCAATCGAATCGGAACCCGAACTGGGCTTCCACCGGTGGGCGAGCTGATCGGTTCGGGCGCCGGAACGCAGAAGACCCGGCGCGGGGGCTCCGCGCCGGGTCTTACGGGACCGAATCGGCCGGGAATACGATCAGAAGTTGATCATGTGGCCGGCCAGGCCGTGGATCGCCTCCTGCAACGCCTCGCTCAGCGTCGGATGCGTATGCACGTTGCGCGCCAGTTCGTTCACCGTGAGGTCCCACTTCTGGGCCAGGGTGAGCTCCGGCAGCAGTTCGGAGACATCCGGGCCGATCAAATGGCCGCCGATCAGCTCGCCGTAGGTGTTGTCCGAAATCAGCTTGACGAAACCGGTGGCATCGCCGAGGCCGTGCGCCTTGCCGTTGGCGGTGAACGGGAACGTCGCGACCTTCACGTCGTAGCCCTCGTCGCGCGCCTGCTGTTCGGTGAGCCCGAAGCTGGCGACCTGCGGCTGGCAGAAGGTGGCGCGCGGCATCATCCGGTAATCGCCCAGGGTGAGGGTTTCCGCGCCGCCGATGGTCTCGGCCGCGACCACACCTTGGGCTTCCGCGACATGCGCGAGCTGCAGTTTCGCGGTGACATCGCCGATGGCGTAGATATGCCCCACATTGGTGCGCATAGTGTCGTCGATGGCGATGGCGCCACGCTCGGTGAGCGCGACCCCGGTGTTCTCCAGCCCATAGCCCTGCACGCGGGGGGCGAACCCGACGGCCTGCAGCACCTTGTCGACCGTGACCGTCTCGACCTGGCCGGACTTGTTGTCCTTGATCGCCACGGTGACCTTCGAACCGTCGTCGTCGATCGACTGCACGGCGGCACCGGTGCTGATGGTGATCCCCAGCTTCTTGTACGCCTTGGTGATCTCCTTGGACACATCGGCGTCCTCGTTGGGCAGCGCGCGGTCCAGGAATTCCACGATCCGCACATCCACGCCGTAGTTGCGCAGGACGTAGCCGAACTCCATCCCGATGGCGCCGGCGCCGACGATCAGGATCGAACCGGGCAGATCGCGGGTGAGGATCTGCTCCTCGTAGGTGACGACATTGCGGCTCAGCGAGGTACCCGGCAGCAGTTTGGTCTCGGTGCCGGTGGCGATGATGACATTGTCGAAGGTGATCGACTCCGTACCGCCCTTGCTGAGTTCCACCGCGATGGTGTTGGGATCGGTGAACGACCCCTTACCGTCGTATTCGGTGATCTTGTTCTTCTTCATCAGGAAATGGACGCCCTTGACCCGGCCGTCCGCGACCTTACGGCTCCGGTCGAACGCCGCCCCGAAATCGAACGACGCCTCCCCGGTGATACCGAAGGTTTTCGCCTCCTTGGTGAAGATATGAGCCAGCTCCGCATTGCGCAGCAGCGCCTTGGACGGGATGCAGCCCACGTTCAGGCATACGCCACCCCAGTATTTCTGCTCGACGATCGCTGTTCGCAGGCCGAGTTGAGCGGCGCGGATCGCGGCGACGTAACCGCCGGGACCAGCACCGAGAACGACGACATCGTAGTGGGAAGTCACGGTGTCGAGCCTAACTCTCTCCCCGTGGCCGAGCCCACCCCACCCGTGCCCGCCGGTGAACCGGATCACCGGCACCGGGAAGCCGGCGGTCCACCGCTGCGGGGCTACGTTGATATCTGTGGTGACCGCTCGACCTCCCGCCTCCGGCTCGACCGATGCGCTCCACGCGGGCCGGCCGCAACGGGCCGCGGCGATCGCTGCCGCTCCTGCGCCGACGGCCCTGGACCCACTCGCGGGAACCGCCTCGACCCAGCTGGTCCGGCTCGTCCGCAATGCCGCCCTGCGGTCGGGAGCAGCCCTCGACCGGGTGAGCACGATCCACGGCGTGCACGATCGCGAACTGCGCGGTGAGCTCGACCGGGTCCCGATGCGGTCGCTGGTGGAACTGTGGCAGTTGCTCGCGCACACCGGTCCGGGCGCCGGACTGGCCGTTGCCGCGGATGCTCCCCTGGGCAGCCTCAGCACCTGGGATTATCTCGTGACCACCGGTTCGACGCTGGCCGATTCCCTGGCCGCAGCGCAGCCGTACCACCGGTTGGTCACCGCCGCCGCCGAGGAATTCGATCTGTACCACGACGACGAACTGACCATCGGCTATCGCACCACCGCGGGCGATCCGGCGGTTTCGTCGGTCATCAACGAGTACGTCCTGGCCTACTATCTGCGACGGGCCCGGGAGGCACTCGGCCGGCCGGTCGTTCCGGTCCAGGTCACCTTCGGTCACCCCGCCCCGCGCGAATATCGCGCCCTGATTCGGGCTTTCGGCACCCACCGGATCGACTTCGACGCGCCTGCCGACACCATTACCTTCGCCGGCGCCGACGCCGAGGCCCCGCTGCAGCGGGCCGATCCCGCACTCGCCGAACTACTGCGCAGCCACGCCGACCTGGTTCTCGCCTCGGCACGCCCCATCCCCGGGCCGCTGGAGGAATTCCGCACCGCACTCGCCGCCGCGATCGACACCGGCGATCCCACCCTGAGCACTGTCGCCGCCCGATTGGCGATGAGCCCACGCAGCCTGCAACGACGCCTCGCCGAGCACGACACCACCTGGCGCCGCGAGCTCGACCTGCTCCGCTACCGGCGCGCCGAAGAACTGCTATCCGCCGGATCGACAACAGCGACGGTGGCCGCGCGGCTCGGCTTCACCGATGATCGCGCCCTGCGCAAAGCCTTCCACCGCTGGAGCGGATCGTCTCCGAGCGCGCTGCGGAATCGCTGATCGTCCCCGAGTACGGCAACGAGGGGCCTTCACAGCAGTCGAAGACGCAACGGTTCGCGGCGCCGGTGTATGCGCCCGGGCTCGGACGCACAGCGCGATCGTCGCGCCCGCCCGCGGATGCGACGCAGGTACAGCCCCCCGCAGAGCACAGGAATTCGAGTTGTCACGTAAGGACCGGAAAGTGGTATGCGCGGACCTGGGTCGCGGGAAGATACCGCCATAGCGTTGTTCGTATCCGGACGGGCAGTCCGCGATACGAGAACAGGCAGAATCATGCAGACAGATACACAGAACCGGCCCATCCGCGAGTTCACCGCGGCGCCCGACGAGCATGCACATCCGGCGATTCCCACCACCACACGCGAAATCCATTTGGCCGCAAGGCCGGCGGCGGCACCGACAGCGGCCGACTTCGACCTGGTCACGACCTCGATACCAGAACTCGCGGAGGGCCAGATCCTGGTCCGTAACACTTGGATGTCGGTGGACCCGTATATGCGCGGCCGGATGGACGATAAACCCTCCTACATCCTACCGTTCCAACTCGGGCAGGCGCTGGAAGGCTCGGCGACCGGCGAGGTGATCGCCTCTCGCTCCACCGATATACCGGTCGGCACGAGCGTGACCCATTTCGCCGGCTGGCGCGAACACGCGGTGCTCGACGCCGCGCAGGCCACGCCGATCGATCCGGCGCTCGCCGCACCACACCATTTCCTCGGTGCCCTCGGCACCACAGGACTCACCGCCTACGCCGCGCTCACCGATGTGGCGCCGGTAGAACCGGGTGACACTGTTTTCATCTCGGCGGCGGCCGGTGCCGTCGGTAGCGTCGCCGGGCAGATCGCGCGCGTACTCGGCGCCGGCCGGGTGATCGGTTCCGCGGGCGGCGCGGCCAAGACCGAACTGCTGACCACAGAGTTCGGTTTCGATGCCGCGATCGACTACCGCGCGGGCGATCTGCCCGGTCAGTTGGCGGCCGTCGCACCGGATGGCATCGATGTCTACCTCGACAGTGTCGGGGGTAATCATCTGCAGGCGGCAGTGGCTGCCATGCGCCCTCGCGGCCGCATCGCGCTCGTCGGCGCCATCAGCGGCTACAACGGCGGTTCGGCCGAGCAGGGCCCGGATCTGTACCTCGCCGCCACCAAGGAGATCGCTCTGCGGGGCATGCTGGTGAACAGCTACTTTCCGCTCTTCGGGGAGTACATCGCCAAGGCGGCCGCCTGGCTGGCCGACGGAACCCTGCGGACCAGGGAAACAATCTATGACGGGCTCGAACAAGCTCCGGCCGCGTTCCTGGGGGTCCTCACCGGCGCCAATTCGGGCAAGATGCTGGTCCGTCTCGATCAGCGCGGCAGCAGCGTGTCCGGGAATTCCCGCAGTCCGCGCCGGTGAGCCGGGACACCGGTACCGCCGGGTAGCGCGCACCCGGGGGTACCGGTCTGAAACCGTCGAGACCGACCGTGCCGGGGTTTCAGCCCAGGAGGAAAGCGACCAGAAAGCCCGCTGCGGTCGCGATACCGACCCACCAGCCGCCCTCGCGATAGGCCTCCGGCATGAGGGAATCGGCGAGGACGGCGACCGTGGCGCCACCGGCGAAGGCCTGGATGGCGCTGATCGGGGTCGCACCGAGTTGTTCGGCGAGCATATGTCCGGCCACGGTGACCGCGACCAATGCCACTCCCGTCGAAACCCACAGACCGAACGCCTTGCGGGTGGAGACATCGCGTTCCCGGCGCAGCAGCGCGGATCCGCCGATCGCCTCGGGCACGTTGCCGACCGCGATGGCCACCAGCAGCGCCAATCCGCCACCCGATCCGAGCGTGACCCCGAGTGCCGTGTTCTCCGGAACACCGTCGAGGACGGTTCCGAGCATGAGGGCCCAGCCGACGGCCGCGCCGCCGCCCTTCCGTTCGAGGAATCGGTTGGCCACCACGTAGACGGCGGCCCCCAGGAAAAGTGCGGCACCGGCGGTGACGGCGCCGGCCTGGAGGAAGGCGGGTTCGAACAATTCGTTGGAGACCGCGGCGATCATGGTGCCCGCACCGAAGGCCATCAACGAAGCGAGCAATGGTTTGGGCAATGTGGTGCGCAGCCCGATCGCCGCACCGATCACCAATGGAATTGCCGTACCGAGTCCGTACAGGAGTGCGGTTCCCATAGGGTTGACACTATGTGTTTCCCGGTAATTACCTCGACTCCACGCGGCTACCGAGAATTATTCTATTATTTCCCTCTAAAATAAGGCATCCGGCCCTCGACCCGGTAATGTCCGGTTTGGCGGATTTACCGGCGACCACGCCTGCGAGCAGCCAACTTTCGGCAAACCCGCGGCCGCCTGCCGGTGCGCTGCGAAAGGCCCGATCGATGACGAGGGGATCGGGCTTTTCGGTATTGTTCTGCGCGATGTCACAGGAAGCGAATTCGGGACGAAGGTATGCCGGCCAGCCCGTAGAAGATCGGCAACGCGAGCGACGCGCACGTTTTCTCGAATCCGGCCTGACGGTTTTTGCCCGCGACGGGTACGCCAATAGCTCGGTCGGTGCGATTTGCAAAGATGCGGGGCTGTCCTCGCGTCAGTTCTACGAGGAGTTCACCGGCCGCGAATCCTTACTTCTCGAACTCTTCACCCTCATCGACCGCGAATCCCGGTCGGCAGTGCTGGCATCGCTGGACCACAGCGCCGAGCAGAGCGCGATCAAGCGGATCGATGCGGCCGTCCGCGCGTACGTGCAGTCCATCGGGTCCGATATGCGGCGGGCCCGGGTTGTCCTGGTCGAGGTGGTCGGCGCGGGCACCAAGGTCGAGAAGATACGCACCGACTCGCGCCGCGCCTGGAGTGCCGTCCTCGCCGGCGCCGCCGAGGACGCCGCCCTGCACGGCGAGATCCCGACCGGCGACTACGACCTGCGCATGCTCGCCATCATCGGCGCCGTGAACTACGTGATCGAGGAATGGAGCGGAAACGAACCCCAGCGTCCGCTCGACGAGGTCATCCGGGTGCTGAGCCGCATCATCATCGGCGCCATCCGGGCCTGACGCGCCGCCCACGACCGCACGCGTCCATTAGCGTTGACGCCGTGGAAACCGTTGCCATCCAGATGCCGGACGGTAGCGCCGTCCCGGTGCGGCTGATCCCCGCCACCGGGCCGCACCGCCATCCGATCACCCTCGATCGGCCGCGCCCCGTGATCGTGCTGATCCCCGGGCTCGGCGTGCCCGGGGAGTACTACCTGTACTTCGCCCGGGAACTCGCCCGCCGCGGGGTGGATGTGGCGGTCGGCGAACTCCGCGGCAACGGTGCCAGCACACCGAAACCGAGCGCTACCAGTTCCTACGGTTACCACGAACTGGCCGCGGTCGATTTCCCGGCGATCTTCGAAGCGGTGCGCACCCGGTTCCCGGACAGCACCCCGTACCTGCTGGGCCACAGTATGGGCGGGCATCTCTCGGTGCTGTACGCGGCGCGGGTCCGGGGACGGCTCGGCGGGCTGATCCTCGTCGCCTCCGGCACTCCGTACTACCGCGGATTCCGCGGCATCCTGGGCCCGGGATTGCTGCTCGGCACCGCCGCTGTCTCGCTCACCGCGAACCTCGCCGGCGTCTGGCCCGGCGACAAACTCGGCCCGAACGGGTTCGGCCGCCAATCCAAGGTGCTGATCTCGGATTGGGCGCGGCTGGCCCGCACCGGCCGGTTCACCCCGGCCGGTGCCGATATCGACTACGAGGAACGCATCTCCCGGCTGAAACTCCCGGTACTGTCGATCACCCTCGCCGGCGACGAACTGACGCCGCCGGCCTCGGCCCGCCATCTGCTGGAAAAGCTCCCCGCCGCCGACAAGACCAGCCGCCACGAACCCCGGAAGCTCGGCCACAACGGCTGGATCTCCGACCCCGCCCCGGTCGTGGACAGCATCGAGAAATGGCTGCACGACCGCTGAGGCGGCTATTTCGAGGTACGGCCCTCGATCAGCATCTGGGTGAAGAATTCGTAGATCAGCGCCGCCTGGAACGCCGATTGCTTGTTGTCCGCGGCACCGCCGTGCCCACCCTCGATGTTCTCGTGATACCAGACGCGATGCCCCTGCTCCTCGAGTAGCGCCGCCATTTTCCGTGCATGACCGGGATGCACCCGGTCGTCACGGGTGGAGGTGGTGAGCAGAATCGGCGGATACGTCGCGCCCGCACCGTTTTCCATCACCTTCTGATACGGCGAATAGCGGCTGATGTACTCCCATTCCTCCGGTATATCGGGGTCACCGTATTCCGCAACCCATGACGCCCCGGCCAGCAACAGGTGATACCGGCGCATATCGAGTAGCGGAACCTGGCAGACGAGGGCACCGAACAATTCCGGATACCGGGTGAGCATCACACCCATCAGCAAACCGCCGTTACTGCCACCCACCGCGCCCAATTGCGGTGCGGTGGTGATACCCCGCTCCACCAGATCCCGCGCGATCGACGAGAAATCCTCGTAGACCTTGTGCCGGTTCGCTTTCTGCACCGAGGTATGCCATTCGGGCCCGTATTCGCCGCCACCGCGGATATTGGTCATCACCCAGGTGCCGCCCTGTTCCAGCCAGCCCATACCTGATGCCCCACTGTATCCGGGGGTGCGGGAAACCTCGAATCCGCCGTAGCCGGACATCACCGTCGGGGCCGGCCGGCCGCGATTATCGCGATGCCGGATCACGAAGTACGGGATCATGGTGCCGTCGTCGGAGCGTGCGAAGAACTGTTCGGTATCGATCCCGGTCGCGTCGAAGAAGGCGGGCGCCTGTTTCAGCTCGGTCGCCGGTGCGCCCACCACACCCGACAGCAGCGTTGTCGGTGTGGTGAAACCGCTGGTCATCAGCATGAAATCGTCGCCGCCTTCGAGCGGGTCGAGATTCATGACGCTCGTGGTCGCCATGGCCGGGGTGTCGGCGAGAGGCTCACTACGCCAACCGTCGTCGCCCGGAGTGAAGACATACAGTTTGGTCTGCACATCTTCCAAGGTCACCAGCAGCAGATGGTTCTCGGTCCAGCCGTAACCGTGTAGCGCGGTATGCGCATCGGGTTCGAACAGCACCTCGAAATCGCGTTCACCGGAAAGGAAACGGTCGAAATTCGTCACGATCAGTGAACCGGCGGCGTACCTGCGGCCACCGGTCTCCCACGGCGATTTCAACCGCACCAGCAGCCACTCCTTGTACCAGGATTCGTCCGCGTCGGACGGGGTTTCGAGGCGGACCCGGGAACCGTCGGCCTGCAGCAGGTACACGTCCTCGTTGTAGAAATCGGTCGCCTGCCCGACATAGTGGCGCTCGTAACCGGGAGTGCGATCGTAACCGGCGCTGATCGCGACGTCGCCGGCTGCGCCCTCGAATACCGTTTCCGCGGTTTCGAGCGCAGTACCGCGGCGCCAGCGTTTCGCGATCCGGGGATAGCCGGAATCGGTGAGCGAGCCGGGCCCGAAATCCGTGCCCACATACACGGTGTCGATATCGATCCAGCTCAGCCGGGATTTCGCCTCGGGCAGGAAGAATCCGCCGTCCTCGGGCGCGATGAATTCCCGTGTCCCGAGATCGAATTCGCGCACGACCTTGGCATCGGCCCCGCCGCGGGAAAGACTTATCAGGGCGCGGGATTGCTCCGGCCGCAACACCCCGGCCCCGCCCCACACCCAGTTCTCGTCCTCGGCCGCGGCGACCGCATCGAGATCGATGAGGACATCCCACTCCGGCTCGGTTTTCCGGTACTCGGCGAAAGTGGTCCGTCGCCACAACCCCCGCGGATGCTGCGCATCACGCCAGAAGTTGTACAACCATTCCCCGCGCCGGCCCGGAAACGGAATTTTGGCATCGGTATCGAGCATGTCCAGGATCCGCCGCTGCAACAGGTCGAAGCGGTCATCCGCGGCGAACCGCTGCATCACCACTTCGTTGTTCGCCCGGGCGAAATCCAGCGACCGCTCGCCGGTGACCTCTTCGAGCCACAGATAGGGGTCGGCTGCGCTGTCCGGTGCATCGCTCATCCGACCATTCTGGCCCAGCAGGGCAGGAGTGTGCGCTGCCGGTCGGCGCCCGACCCCGGCGCACGACCGGGCTGACGTCCAGTTCGCTCGATCTACACGCCGGACCGGCAGGCTGCGGCCTGCACGCCGACGCCGTCAGCGGTTATCCCTGTCGCCGCCGTGGTCCGGACGCGAGCCGGTTCAGGTTCGGAAGCGGGCAGGTATTTCTGTGCGGGCAGTGTCGAACAGGTCGGCGCAGCGACTGAGCAACCGGAACAACGTTTCCCGCTCGGAATCGGTGAACCCCTCGCCGACGGACCGCTCGACGGCAATCGCGCGCGCATCGGCATCGTGCATCACCGATTCGCCTTTCTCGGTGAGCCGGGTTTCCAGCACGTTCCGGTGCCAGGGGTGCGGGGTGCGTTCGATCAGTCCGCGATCGACGAGGTTGGTGAGCACGGTGTTCATGGTGGGCGGTGTCACCCCGCAGAGCCGGGCCAGCGCCGCGGCGGAAATCCCCGGGTTCTCGGTGAGGAACAGCAGCGCCGCGTATTGCGCCTCGGTGACCCCCGCGGGCTTCAGCACGGCGAGTTTGGCCGCGGTGCGGGCTTGTTCCGCGCGTTTCACGTACGAACCGATGCGCTCGCCGGCGGGCATGGAGGTCATGCAGGCATGGTATCCATCCTTTCCTGAGTTAGAGCGTTGACATGAATTAGAGCTCTAATCTACCTTCGAGTACACACTTTGATCTGCGCACTACCGAATGCCACGAAAGGCCGGGAAACCGATGCTCGATCCACAGAAAATCCGCTGGTCAACCGCACTCCTGGCGGCAGCCGCGGGCCTCACTCTCACCGGTTGCGGCGAGACAGCCCCGGCCGCCTCGCCGCCCCGAGTCGAGACGGCGTTCACACTTCCGGGCGACCGGGTCTACCCGGAAGGCATCGCCCTGGACGAACGGACCGGCGATATCTACGTCGGCTCCTTCGGCGACGGGACCATCTACCGAGCGACCCCTGACACCCCACGCGCCGAGGTCTTCCTGCCCGCCGGCACCGACGGCCGCCGGACGGCCAACGGGTTACGCGTGGACCCCGCCGGCCACCTCTGGGTGATCGACTCCACCACCGGCGTCACCGTCTACGACCTCACCTCACGCACCCTGCTGGCCCGCTTCGACGTCACCGGCCCGGCAGACCGATTCCTCAACGACCTCGCCCTCACTCCCGACGGCACGGCCTATCTCACCGACAGCCGCCGCGCAGTCGTCTACCGGATCACCGCCGACGCCCTCACCCATGCCATGAGCACCGGCGGCCACGGCGAACTCACCGAATCCTTCGACCTGAACCCCTCCCTGGAACCCCACGATCCAGGCGCCTACACCCTCAACGGCATAGTCGCCGACCCCACCGGGTCCTACCTGCTCACAGTCGACTCCACCGGCGGCGACCTCTACCGAATCGACCTCACCACCACCGCAATCAGCAAAGTGGCCCTCGACGGCGGCGATCTCACCCTCGGTGACGGCCTCGACTTCCACGACGGCACCCTCCGGGTCGCCCACAACACCGAGAACACCCTCACCCGCTGGGAGATGTCGCCCGACGGCACCACCGCAACTCGCACCGGCCGCCACCACGACGAGACCCTCGCCACCCCGACCACCCTGGTCCGCGGACCGGAGACGACCCTGGTCGTCGCCTCACAATTCGACAAAGGCGGACCGCGCGGACCGGGCGTACCCACCACCCCGTTCCGGGTAACGGCAGTATCCGGATTCTGACAACCCCGCGCAGACGAGACCGCCGAGCCGTCGATCACGTGGGGACGTGCACCCGCCCGGCGTCGATCCGGGCGATCCGGCCGGCACCCCAGCGGCCGAGCGGTTCCAGCGCCGCGTTGAGCGCCGTCCCGTCGGCGGTCAACGAGTACTCGACCCGCGGCGGCACCTCCCGGTACACCTCGCGATGCACAATCCCGTCCTCGGCCAGCTCCCGCAATTGCTGGATGAGCATCTTCTCGGAGATCCCGGGCAGCCCGCGTTTGAGTTCACCGAACCGCCGGACACCTTTCTCGTGCAACTCCCACAGGATCAGCGATTTCCATTTGCCCCCGACGACATCCATCGCGGCGTCGATACCGCAGAAGTACGGACCGCATCGCTTATCGTTCACCGTTCGACCTCACTACCTGCATGCATACCATTTGGTTAGTACCAGACAAGAAAGTAGGTACTTGCCGGAACAACAGTACGCGGGGGACGCTCGGTGCACGCACGGACGACGTGCCGAACCAGTGCTCGAGAAGGAGTCACCCCCCATGGGACAACCCGTACCGACCCCCGTCACCGTGCTCGGACTCGGCGCGATGGGCAGCGCCCTCGCAGCCACTTTCGTGAAAGCCGGGCACCCCACCACCGTCTGGAACCGCACCCCCGGTAAGGACGCCGAACTGATAGCGGCCGGCGCCCGCGGCGCCGATTCGGTCGAAACAGCGGTCGCCGCCGGAGATCTGATCATCGCCTGCCTGTTCGACCACGCATCGGTCCACGAAACCCTCGACCCGGTGACCGCAACACTGGCCGGCCGCGATCTGGTGAACCTCACCAGCACCGAACCCGCCGGTGCCCGCGAACTCGCCGATTGGGCTGCCGGGCACGGTATTCCGTTCCTGGACGGTGGCATCATGGCTACCCCGCCGATGATCGGTCAGCCCGGTTCGGCCTTGCTGTACAGCGGCTCGGCCGAGGTGTTCGACCGGCACCGGCAGGTTCTCGAACTACTGGGCTCAGCAGAGTATTTCGGCGCCGAACCGGGCAAGGCCGCGCTCGTCGATTTCGCACTGCTGTCCGGGATGTACGTCATGTTCTCCGGCTTCTACCACGGCGCCGCGATGGTGCGCTCCGCCGGTATGTCCGCCACCGAATTCGGCCGTCGCGCCGAAGCCTGGCTGGGCGCCGTCCTCTCGATCCTGCCCACCGCAGGCGAACAGATCGACAGCGGTGACTACTCGGTGCCGTTCCAGAGCCTGAACTTCACCAAAGCGGCAGTCGACGCCATCGTCTCCGCCAGCCGCGACGCCGGAGTGGACCTCGACATCATCGGCCCGGTGAAGAACCTCGTCGACCGCCAGGTCGCCGCCGGCTACGGCCACGAAAGCTCCGAGCGAATGTTCGAAAGCCTGCACCCACCGATCCGGCCTGCCCGGTGACCCAGCCGGCGGCGGCGCATCGCGTCTCAGTCGTCGAGCAGCGCCGCCCACCGCGAATAGTTCCGAAGTCACGAAAGTGGCGGGAATGTCTGCTGCGCCCACGCCAGTTCCGCACCCGGAGCGGCCGAGAGTGCGCCAGCGGCACCTGCTGGGAGATAAGCGAATTCGCCCTGCCGGACCGTCACGAGTCCGCGTCCCGCGGGAGCCGGGGAACCGTCGCAGTTCAGGTCCGCACCGACGTGGATCTCGAACTGCCCGGCCGTTGCCGCCACCAGATTGTCGTGTCGGGTGAAGAACTCGACGTCGGCCTGGGTATCTGCCCGCCAGAACCCGACTCCGAAGTGATTCTGCGCAGAATCGGCCTTTTCGTGGGCAGCGAACAATTCCTGCCTTTCTCCCCGTGGCCACGGGCTCGGCGACCCACCGGGCGACAATACGACCGCCGACGGCCCTGCGACCGACCGGGCACGGGCGCTTTCCCATGCCGCGCTATCGATTTCCCACGCGGGCGGATATGCCAGCGCGATCATCTCCACATCGGCCTCGACGCGCAGTTCACCGCGGCTCGCCGCACACAGCGCGATCAGGTCTCCCGGCCGCGCGGAAACACTGCCGTCGTCGCTGTCGACGATCATCGTCCCCGCCGTAACGATCCAGACTTCCTCATAGGGGGCCAAGAGCGGAGCCCGCGTGCCGGCGTCCAGCTGCGTGAAGCCGACGCTCATCCGGCCGTACCCCTCCCCCACCACGGAGCCGAGCCGGATCCCGCCCTCGATGTGTTCCCAGGTCGGCACATCGGCGGGCGTGAAAGCCCGGATCTGCCGCGCGGACGCGCTGGGCTCGCTCATCTTTTCATCGTATGTTGACAAAAGACCCTCCCGCACAAGGTTCGACCGGTCCAGCGCATCTTCGTCGGCGACGCTTCGAAGGTAGTTCAGCTACCTGGCGCCGGTGGTACCGGACACGAACGCCACCTGCTGTCCGGTTATCCGGGCAACAGTCGCGAAATCGTTGTCATCGCAGAGGATTGTGAGGCGGCTGTGTTCGGCGGTCGCCGCGATGAGTAGGTCGACCGGGCCGGCCGAACGATGTGTTCCCTGCTCCGTCATCAGCTGCTGGACCTCTTCTGCACGCTCGTAGGCCCGGTCCGACATCGGGGTCCAGCCGAACAAGTCATGTAGTAGTCGCCGCTTCTCGAGCCGGTCGGCCAGTGATCGGGCCGAGTACAGGAATTCGAGTTCCACGATAGGACAAGTGGCGATAACTCCGACGGCCAGCTGATCGGCCCATGCCTTCCGGTAGGGCTCCTGGAGAATCCGTAACAGTCCGGACGTATCTATGAGGTAGATGGCAGGAGTCACCGGCGGTAGGCCGCCTTGTTGTCGAGAAACTCGTCGAAGTCACCCTGGTCGGCCATCTCGCCGAGACGGGCGAGAGCGCGCATGCGGACCAATCGTTGGCCGACCTCTCGGAGCGCAGCGTTGACGGTGTCCTTTTTGGTCTTGGTACCGAGTACTTCCGCAGCGATCGCCAGCGCTTCGTCGTCGATCTCGATCGGCGTCTTGGAAGATCCCATAATCGCCTACCTCCTTGGGATATCTCCTACGTCATAACTAGACGTCCAGGATACCTAGGGGTTGGTCTCTCGAAAGCGCATAAAGGCCGATGGCCGGCCCACCCGCAGGTGGACCGGCCATCGGCTCGAAACTGGTTGCCGGGTGGCAGGACTCAGAAGTCCATGCCGCCCATGCCGCCGGTCGGATCGGCCGGCGCGGCGGCCGCCTTCTCCGGCTTGTCGGCGACAACGGCCTCGGTGGTCAGGAACAGGGCCGCGATGGAGGCCGCGTTCTGCAGGGCCGAGCGGGTGACCTTGACCGGGTCGGCGACACCGGCGCCGAGCAGGTCTTCGTAGTCACCGGTCTGGGCGTTGAGGCCCTGGCCGGCCGGAAGGTTGGAAACCTTCTCCGCCACCACGCCGGGCTCGAGGCCGGCGTTGAAGGCGATCTGCTTCAGCGGAGCCGACAGGGCGACGCGGACGATGCTCGCGCCGGTCGCCTCGTCACCCTCGAGCTTCAGGTCGTCCAGAGCCGGAGCCGACTGCAGCAGGGCCACGCCACCACCGGCGACGATGCCCTCTTCGACGGCGGCCTTGGCGTTGCGCACGGCATCTTCGATGCGGTGCTTGCGCTCCTTGAGCTCGACCTCGGTTGCGGCGCCGGCCTTGATGACCGCAACACCGCCGGCCAGCTTGGCCAGGCGCTCCTGCAGCTTCTCGCGGTCGTAGTCGGAGTCCGAGTTCTCGATCTCGGTGCGGATCTGCGAAACCCGGCCCTGGATGGCCTCGGCATCGCCGGAGCCCTCCACGATGGTGGTCTCGTCCTTGGTGACGACGACCTTGCGGGCCTGGCCGAGCAGCTCGATGCCGGCGGTCTCCAGGTTGAGGCCGACCTCTTCGCTGATGACCTCGCCACCGGTGAGGATGGCGATATCGGCGAGCTGGGCCTTGCGGCGGTCACCGAAGCCCGGGGCCTTGACGGCGACGGACTTGAAGGTGCCACGGATCTTGTTCACGACCAGGGTCGACAGGGCTTCGCCCTCGACGTCCTCGGCGATGATCAGCAGCGGCTTACCGGCCTGGATGACCTTCTCCAGCAGCGGCAGCAGGTCCTTGACGGTGGAGACCTTCGAGCCGACCAGCAGGATGTACGGATCCTCGAGGACCGCTTCCTGACGCTCGGGGTCGGTGACGAAGTAGCCCGAGATGTAGCCCTTGTCGAAGCGCATACCCTCGGTGAGCTCCAGCGACAGACCGAAGGTCTGCGCCTCTTCGACGGTGATGACGCCTTCTTTGCCGACCTTGTCCATGGCCTCGGCGATCAGTTCACCGATGGACGGGTCACCCGCGGAGATACCGGCGGTGGCGGCGATCTGCTCCTTGGTCTCGACCTCCTTGGCGGAGTCGAGCAGCTTGGCGGTGACGGCCTCGACGGCCTTCTCGATACCGCGCTTCAGGCCCAGCGGGTTCGCGCCGGCCGCGACGTTGCGCAGACCTTCGCGCACCAGCGCCTGAGCGAGAACGGTGGCGGTGGTGGTGCCGTCGCCCGCGACATCGTCGGTCTTCTTGGCGACTTCCTTGACCAGCTCGGCGCCGATCTTCTCGTACGGGTCCTCGAGCTCGATCTCCTTGGCGATGGACACACCATCGTTGGTGATCGTGGGGGCGCCCCACTTCTTCTCGAGCACGACGTTGCGGCCCTTCGGCCCCAGCGTCACCTTGACCGCGTCGGCGAGGCTGTTCAGGCCCCGCTCGAGGCCGCGACGGGCCTCTTCGTCGTACGCAATTGTCTTGGCCATTGCGGTGAGATCCTCCAAATGATGAGGCTGACACACAGGATGACCGCCTTGTCGGGTCACCCTTAGCTACGCTGTGGCCAGGCTCGGTGCCCGCGACGGACGACCAGGGGTGTCGTGTACCCGATCTCACCGTCCCGACCTAGCACTCTGGGTTCGAGAGTGCCAAAGCCATTTTTAGCACTCGCCGATAGCGAGTGCAAGGTCGATGGGTGCGGAGACCGCGAGAACCCGGCGCTCCCCCGCCGGAAATACCTCAGAGGCTGTCGGTGACGCGGAGCGCGAGCGCCAGGAAAGCATCCGCGCGCCGCTCTTCCGGACTCCGTGGTTCCCCCTCGTCGATGGTGACGAATTCGGCATCGTGCAGGAGCAGCTCCGCTTCGACCCGCATGATCGCGCGGATGAACGGCGGCGCGACCTCGGGCGGCAGATCACCGTTGACCACGTAACTGCCATCGGACAGGGATTCGGTGGAGACGTAGGTGAGCGCGCGCAGCAGATCGTCCCGGTGTTCCCCGGCGACCAGATCGGGGTCCGTTTCATCCGCCATTGCTATAGGTTACCGGGACTACCACCCTCACCGGGAGCGCCGACGCGAACGCAGACGACTCGCCACCGCTTCGCCGACCGCGACGACGATGCCCGCCCGTGCCCGGTTTCCGCTGGTCATCGGGCACACCACTACCCGAGGGCTACTGTTTACCGGCGACGATCTGCTGCAGGATCTCGACCAACCGCGCCTTGAGCGCATCTTTACGCAGGCCCGCATCGGACAGGATGCCCGCCCCGTTCTCCTGTTCCAGGATCGCCAGCAGGACGTGTTCGGTGCCGATGTAGTTGTGGCCGAGCCGCAGCGCCTCCCGGAACGTCAGTTCCAGCGCCTTCTTGGTTTCGGCGTCGAAGGGCACGAGTCCGCTCATCTTGCCGCTGGAGGTGGCGGCCTTCAATTCTTCGGGCGAGATCGCCGCACCCGGTTCCGCCCCCGATGCCGCGATGGCGGCGGCCGCGAGATCGGCCGGCGCGACCCCCTGGTCGGCGATGAGCCGGACCGCCAGGCTGTCGGACTCGCTGAGCAGGCCGAGAACGAGATGGGGCAGGTGGATCTCGGCACTACCGGCGCCGCCGGCCGCTTCCTGGGCGGCGACGACCATGGTCCGGGCCCGTTCGGTGAATTTGGCGAAGCCCGCGTTGGGGTCCATTTCGGCCGACGGATCCCCCGGCGGCTTGGGAACGAAACGTTTCTGCGCGGCCTGTTTGCTGACGCCCATACTCGCGCCGATTTCGGTCCAGGAGGCGCCGGAGCGGCGGGCCTGGTCGACGAAGTGGCCGATCAGGTGGTCGGCCACATCGCCGAGGTGTCCGGCGGCGACCACCGCGTCGGTCAGTTGTTCCAGGGCATTGTCGGGACGGGCTTTTTTGATGACCTCGATGAGGTCGTCCAAACGCACTGGCGAGTTCATGCGTCAACTATAGGTTGACGCATGGTCATCGTCAACCGAGAGTTGACGATCTCAGTTCCGGCCGCTCGGCCGTCGCAACCGCAGGCGGGAATCCCCACGTAGCACCGGCCGCCGGATCTCCGGCCGGCGCAGCACCGGCATCCGGCGATCGGCCCGCCGCTGAGCCCGCCGTTCGGCCGGTTTGTACTGCCAGGTCTCGGGCCGGGCGGCCACCCACCGCTGCGAGTACCAGGCGAACGGGATATGCCCCAGATAAACCACGATCAGCACCAGCAACAGCACAATCGGGTAGGTGATCAGCGCGGCACCGGCCAGCGCAACCAATACCAGCAACCCCGCGGCAGCCTGCGGGGCCACCGAGACCGATTTCATGGCCAGCGTCGGAATCGTGCTCACACACAATGCCGCGGTGAACACCGTCCAGGCCGCGACGATCGGAAAACTGGTCCACCAGCCGTCACCGAACTGGACGAACAACGCGATCGGCGCCATCGCAATCAGCGCACCCGCGGGCGCGGGGACGCCGACGAAGTACTCCCGCGCCCAATCGGGCCGGGTGTCGTCGTCCATCAGCGTATTGAACCGCGCCAGCCGCAGCACGATACTCACCGCGTACAGCAGCGCGATGATCCAGCCCGCGCTACTGCTTTCACCGTCGAACAGCACGACATAGATCACCAGCGCCGGCGCCACCCCGAACGAGATGGCGTCGGATAGTGAATCCAGCTCCGCACCGATCTTGGTGGTAGCCGACAGCAACCGGGCCAGCCGGCCGTCCAGGGTGTCGAGCACCGCGGCGGCGCCGATCATGGCCAGCGCGATCTTCAGTTCGCCTTCGAGGCCGAACTTCACCGCGGAGAGCCCCGAGCACAGCGCCAGGATCGTGACGATACTGGGCAGCAACCTGATGGACCGGCGCCGCCTGCCTTCGATGACCTGCTCCATCACGACCCCGCCGACGGCAGAACCGCCAGCACCGTCTCCCCTCCGATCGTCCGCTGCCCGGTGTTCACGAGCAGTTCGGTACCGGCCGGGAAATACGTATCGACCCGGGAACCGAATCGGATCAGGCCGTAGGTGTCGCCGATGGTGATCCGGTCACCGGGAGCAGCATCACAGACGATCCGCCGCGCCAGCAGTCCAGCGATCTGGACCACCACCACCTGTTCGCCGGATTCGGTGTCGATCACCATGCTGTTGCGCTCGTTGACCGCGCTGGCTTCGGGGAGGTCGGCGGATTTGAAACTGCCGTGCTGGTATTGCACATCGCGGACCACACCGGAAACCGGTGTCCGCTGCACATGCACGTCCAGAACGGACAGGAAGATGCTCACCCGCGGCAGCGGCCGATCCCCGAGACCGAGCTCGGCAGGCGGGGCGGCGGTATCGACGAGCGCCACCTCACCGTCGGCGGGCGCCACCACGACGCCCGGCCGGTTCGGCGGCACCCGGTGCGGGTGCCGGAAGAATGTGGCACTCGCCGCGGCGGCGGCCAGTCCGGCCCGCCGTAGCCAGGGGCGACGCCGGCCTGCCAGCGCCACGGCCAGCGGCGCGGCTACGAACGGCAATCCGGCCGGGTGCATCGGCGGGACCGCTTTACGCACCAGATCGGCCAGATGGCCCGGCCCGGTACGTTCCGGGGTACCGGGCGGAGTGGGACGGCGTGCCACAGATTCCTCTTTCATACTCGATTCGATCCACTCGGACCGACGGTACGGTCGGACACCTGCGGCATCCCGGCCGAACCTGTCGGCGCAAGCGTTCACACCTTACGCCGAGCAGGGTATTCGTGCCGGGTGTCGCCGCAGGTCTACCTCCTGACGACCAACTTCACCAGGAACAACAGGATGACCGCGCCGGCCAGGCAGGTGAAGAAGCTGAACCACCAGCCACCTCCCGCGACGTCGACCCCGAAGGCCGCGAGCAGGAAGCCGCCGAGCAGACCACCGACGACACCGACCACGATATTGAGCAGGATCCCCTGTTGTGCATCGGTTTTCATGATCTTACTGGCTATCCAGCCGGCAATCCCGCCGATGATGATCCAGCCGATTATGCCGAGACCGAGCATGAGTGTCCCTCGCTATCTGTCCGGTTACGCGCTCGCGGAGGCGAACGCCTACCCGGGCGATACCCGGGCACCGTCCGGATAACCCCTGGAGGAAAATCGGATATGAGCTGCCATCGCGCGAACACCGAGCTAATATGAGGGTGCCTCATGTCTTCGGATTGCCCGGCAGACGTCAGCCGACGCCGGGCGAGGAATCCACATCGAATCGGGTCAACCCTCGCGGCGATGCCGCCGCAGGTACATAGGAGAAGCACCATGGCTACTCAGATCGCCCAGACGACCGGGGCGCAATTCACCGCGATCCTGGGACTGGGCGTCTATCGCCCGGCGCGCGTCGTCACCAACGACGAAGTGGCCGGGCCGATCGATTCCAGCGATGAGTGGATCCGCACCCGCTCGGGTATCCGCACCCGACGATTCGCCGACGATTCCGAAACCATCCACTCGATGAGCGTCGCGGCCGCGCGCGGCGCCCTCGAATCCGCCAAGATCGCCGCCGACCAGGTCGACTGTGTGATCGTCGCGACCTCCACCCACCTGTTGCTCACCCCGGCCGCCGCGCCCCGCATCGCCACCGAACTGGGCGCGGGCGGCGCCGCAGCCTTCGATATCTCCGCCGGATGCGCCGGTTTCTGCCACGGCCTGGCCATGGCCTCGGACCTCGTCCGTGCCGGTACATCGTCGCGGGTGCTGGTCATCGGCGTGGAGAAACTGACCGACACGATCAACCCGGCCGATCGCAGCACCGCATTCCTGTTCGCCGACGGCGCGGGTGCCGTTGTGGTCGGCCCGGCCGACGAACCGGGTATCGGCCCGACCGTATGGGGATCCGACGGCACCCAGCACCAGGCGATCCGGCAGGACAAGGACTGGATCGAGTTCTTCACCGAGATCGAGGAGAAGGGCCTCGACGCCGTTCGGCCCTACCTCGCGATGGAGGGCACGGCGGTGTTCCGGTGGGCGGCGCATTCGCTGGAGAAGGTATGCCGCGACGCGGTCGACCGGGCCGGGCTGGCCATGGACGACCTGGACGCCATGATCCCGCACCAGGCCAACGGCCGGATCATCGAGATCATGGCGCGGGTGCTGAAACTTCCGGAGAACTGCGCGCTGGCCAACGATATCGAGGAGGCCGGCAACACTTCGGCAGCCTCGATTCCGCTGGCCATGGAGACCCTGCTGCGAACCGGCCAGTCGAAACCGGGCGATACCGCACTGCTGATCGCCTTCGGCGCCGGACTCTCCTACGCGGCGCAGGTCGTGAAGCTGCCGGAGTTCAGTTCGCCTCGACCGCTTTCTTGATCTGCGCCAGCGATTCGTTCATCCCGCGGACCAAGCTCTCCTCGAAGGCTTCTTCGCCGCCGAGCATCGCGTTGATCAAGGTCTGCGAGACCCAGGTGGTGCCGTTGGGGACGTCGCGGCGTTCGGTGAGCCGGGTTCCGTCCGCGGTCGCCTCGAGCGTGTAGGTCCAGACGGTGCGGTTCTGGCTGACCCGGAACGCCAAGGCGCTGTTCTTCTCGTAGCGCAGGATGCGCGAGGTGGTCGGCCAGAACTTCCAGCCGTCGCGGTTGAGGTTGACGGTGATCACGCCGGCCTTCGGTTTGCCGATCGGGATCATGCGCACGCATTGCGGGCTGAATTCCGGCATCCGGCGCGGGTCGGCGAGCACCGCCCAGACCCGGTCCGGCGCCGCGGCGATATCGATACTGGCTTCCAAGTTCTTCGGCACCATTGCCTCCAGGTAGCTGACACTCCAAGTATCAGAAAGAGTAGCGATCGGCTTCGTCTCGGTCACATTTTCCCGGCCGGCATATCGATAGCGTGGATCCGGAAGCAGAATCGAGGCGTAAGACCCGCCGGTTCAGTTAACGCCAACGCAAGGACGACACGCCACCAGCAAACACTCAGCTACGGTAAGGTGATGGGCCGTGAACCTTCGCTCGCTATTACGCCGCCAGAACTCCGAGGGCCTACCCAAGCTGCCCGCCCTCGAACCGGATGACGTCGTCGGCGACGACCGCGTCGACGAGCGGCTGGAACGTCTGCTCACCCCCACCGAACTCGATATGGTGCGCAGACACCGGGTCTGATTCTGCCGGCCCCGAGCCCGGCGAAACCGGGCCCTCGGCCATCCTCAGCCGCAGATCCCACCCGCGCTTGCCGCCCACCCCGATGGTTCGGCACAAGAGCCCCCTCGAACCAGGCGTTACGCAGGCAGCGCCATAAACACAGAACCCACCTCCCACGTCGGTTCACCTCGATGGTTGAGTGCCCGTCTCGGATCTACACCAACTGCACCCGAGACGCCGCGCCACCACCACGAATCCACCCGCTTCGATTCGGATCACCTCCATGGTTCGGGGCCCGTCTCGTTCTGGAGCGACAGAGCGGGGGAGCGAAGCGGAGGAGCGGCGGAGTGAAGAACGAGACCAAGGGGGCCCCGAACCCCGCGACGCCGGAGGCGGCGCCATAGTTACAGTACGCTGCTGGTCGCGCCGGAGGCTCCGGCGTGGCTGATCTCGGGGAATGCGTTATGAAGCGAATTTCAACTGTTGTCCTGGCCGCTACCGCCACCGCGGCGCTGATGCTGACCGGTTGCTCGTCGGAAGAACCCGCCGAAGCGTCCGGGCTCCGCAAGAACACCGCTACCGGGCAGACATCGCCGCAGACCGAATCCGAGACCGGCGACACGAACGAAACCCCCGCACCAGGCGAAACCCCCGAAGCCTCCGAGGCGCCCGCGCAGACCTCCGCCGCCGAAGAGGAAGCCCCCGTCTCCGAACGAGCATCCGACACCACATGCGCCCAGTTCGCCCAGCTCGACGAACCGGAGCAGCAGCAGTTGGTGCAGACGATTCTCGCCGAGAACCCCGATTCCACCTTCGTCGGCAACCCCAATGCCGCCCTCGGCACCGCGAAACTGGTCTGCAATTCCAGCAAACTCGCCGATCAGAAGGTCGCCGTGGTCTCCGGGATCGTCGTCAACGGGTGAGGCGCCTTTCTCCGCGCGCAGAATAGACACTGTGGCTGAACTGGCTTTGACCGCCCGACTGAATTCGTCCGCCGCGGATGCCCGGCGGGGGGTGATCCGGCTGCACCCGGAAGTGCTGACCGCGCTGGGACTACGCGAATGGGACGGGATCACGCTGGTCGGCGCCCGCCGGACCGCCGCCGTCGCCGGTCGCGCCCCGGCCGATACGCCGGCCGGCACCGCCCTGCTCGACGATGTGACCCTGTCCAACGCCGGGTTGCGGGAGAACGCCACCGTGGTGGTCTCGCCCGCGGCAGTGCACGGCGCCCGGCATATTTCGGTGAGCGGGTCCCGGCACGCCACACAGTCGATACCGGCCGCTACCCTGCGGCAGGCGCTGCTCGGCAAGGTCGTCACCGTCGGCGATACGGTCTCACTGCTGCCCCGCGATCTCGGCCCGGATATCCCGTCGTCGGCGGCCAGCCAGGCCTTGTCGCGGGCGTTCGGCATCGCCTGGACCTCCGAACTGCTCACAGTGGTCGCCACCGAGCCGCCCGGCCCGGTGAGCGTGCAGCCGAATTCGGCGGTCGAATGGACCGCGGGCGCGGGCGCCGGGAGTCAGACGGCGGTGGTGCGGGTCAACGGACAAGGTGTGCCGGACCAACCGCTGATACCGAGCCATCTCGACACCGTCTGCGAAACCGACCTTCCCGGAGCCGTACCGGTGACCAGCACACCCGCCACCGGAGTCCGCGTGGAAGAACTGGCCGGTGCACGCCAGCAGGCCGCCAAACTCGAAGAATGGCTGAGCCTGGCGCTCGACGAACCCGAATTGCTGAAAGCGCTGGGCGCCGCGCCCCACCTGGGCGTTCTCATCACCGGACCGGCCGGGGTCGGCAAGGCCACGCTGGCGCGGGCGGTGGCCGCACCGCGCCGGGTGGTGGAGTTGGACGGCCCCTCGGTCGGCGCCGCCGAGAGCGGAGCCCGGTTACGCGAGGTGGCAGCCGCTGTGGCCGCAACCTCGGGTAAGGGCGGCATACTGCTCATCACCGATATCGATGCCCTGCTCCCGGAACCGGCCGAACCGGTGGCCATCCTGATCCTGGATCAGTTGCGCGCGGCGGTGGCCGAACCGTGTGTGGCATTGCTGGCGACCACCGCGCATCCCGCCGCGGTCGATTCCCGGCTGCGTGCGCCGGACCTGTGCGATCGCGAACTCGCGCTGGCCCTGCCCACGGCGGCCATTCGTAAGGCCCTGCTCGAGCAGTTGCTGGCGAAGGTGCCCACCGGTGAACTCCGGCTCGAGAAGATCGCCGCGTCCGCGCCCGGTTTCGTGGTCGCCGATCTCGCGGCGCTGTGCCGGGAGGCGGCGTTGCGAGCTGCGGCGCGGGCCAGCCGGGAAGACAGCACCGAGCCCCGGCTGGAGCACGAAGACCTGCTGGGCGCACTGGAGGTGATCCGGCCGCTGTCCCGGTCGGGAACCGAAGAACTGGCGATCGGCAGTCTCGGCCTCGATGACGTCGGCGATATGGCCGAGACCAAACAGGCACTCACCGAGGCGGTGCTCTGGCCGCTGCGGCACCCCGATTCGTTCGCCCGGCTGGGAATCGAACCACCCCGCGGAGTCCTGCTGTACGGCCCGCCGGGATGCGGGAAGACTTTCCTGGTCCGTGCGCTGGCGGGTAGTGGACAGCTGAGTGTGCACACGGTCAAGGGCGCGGAGTTGATGGACAAATGGGTCGGCTCGTCGGAGCGGGCGGTGCGTGAACTGTTCCAGCGCGCCCGCGATTCGGCGCCGTCGCTGATCTTCCTGGACGAGGTGGACGCGCTGGCGCCGCGGCGCGGGCAGAGTTCCGACTCCGGGGTCGGTGACCGCGTGGTCGCGGCCCTGCTGACCGAACTGGACGGGGTAGAACCGCTCCGTGACGTAGTGGTGCTGGGGGCCACGAACCGTCCGGAACTCATCGACCCGGCACTGCTGCGGCCGGGCCGCCTCGAACGTCTGGTGTTCGTTCCACCGCCGGACGCGCAGGCCCGGGAGGCGATCCTGCGAACGGCGGGGCGCTCGGTCCCGCTGACCGAATCGGTGGACCTGCCCCGGCTGGCCGCCGACCTGGACGGTTTCTCCGCCGCGGACTGCGCCGCACTCCTGCGCGAAGCCGCGCTCGCCGCAATGCGCCGCGATGTGCTGGCCGCCGATGTCACCGCCGACGATATCGCCGCCGCACGCCAGGCCGTCCGGCCTTCACTCGACCCGGCTCAGGTCGAGGCACTACGCCGCTATTCCGAACGGTGAGTACTGCCGGCGACGCCGGTTACGACTGAGGTCGACACCGCTGCGGCCCGGTCGCCGCAGCACCCCTGTCCGTTATGTCTGACCTGCGCAAATCGTTGCCGAACGGTAGCCGAATACGGACCGAGGTCCGCATACGTGTACGATTGTGCCAGTTCGTGCTCGCATATGATGAGCGCGCAATACCCCGCCGCCCCTGATTCCGACGGAGGTAACGCTTGCTCGCCATCCTGCTTGCACACGCCCTGGCCGCGCTTGTCGCGCCCGCAGCCGTGCGAGCAGTAGGGCGTAAGGCGTTCTACCCGCTGGCACTGGTACCGCTGGTCTCCCTGGGGTGGGTGATCGCCGGATGGAACGACGTCCAGCAGGTCAGCTACGCCTGGGCACCCACCATCAACCTCTCGCTGCAGCTGCGGTTCGACTCCCTCGCCACCGTGATGAGCGCGCTCGTACTCGGTATCGGCGCACTCGTGCTCGCCTATTGCGCCCGCTACTTCGACGACGACGAACCGAAGCTGGGGTCCTTCGCCGCCTGGCTGGTCGCGTTCGCCGGGGCCATGTTCGGACTGGTCACCAGCGACAACATGCTGCTGCTGTTCGTCTTCTGGGAGATCACCACGGTGCTCTCCTTCCTGCTGGTCGGCCACAACTCCGACAGCGCGGCCGGGCGCCGGTCGGCATTGCAGGCACTGCTGGTCACCGGCGCGGGTGGGCTGGCCATGCTCGGCGGCATCGTCGTACTCGGGCAGGCCTACGACAGCTATCTGCTCTCCGGCCTGCTCGCCCGGGAGTCGCCGGGCGGGATCGCGGTGCAGGTCGGGCTGGTGCTGGTACTGATCGGCGCGCTCAGCAAATCGGCCATCGTCCCACTGCATTTCTGGCTGCCCGGCGCGATGGCCGCCCCCACCCCGGTCAGCGCGTATCTGCATGCTGCGGCCATGGTGAAGGCAGGTGTCTACCTGATCGCCCGCCTCGCGCCCGCGTTCGCCGACGAACCGGTCTGGCGGCCGTTGATCCTCACCCTCGGCCTTGCCTCGATGTTGCTGGCCGGCCTGCGCGCCATGCAGGTCACCGACCTGAAACTGGTCCTCGCCTTCGGCACCGTCAGCCAGCTGGGCTTCCTGGTGATCATGGTCGGCCTGGGCACCCCCGATGCGGCACTGGCCGGTGTGGGACTTCTCCTCGCCCATGCCCTCTTCAAGGCCTGCCTGTTCCTGGTGGTCGGCATCATCGACCACGGCGCGGGAACCCGCGATATCCGCGAACTGTCCGGTCTGGGGCGCCGTGCGCCCGTCCTGCTGGGCACCACCGTCCTGGCGGCGCTCAGCATGGCCGGAATTCCACCCCTCTGGGGTTTCGTGGCCAAGGAATCGGCATTGGCCGCCGAAATCGCCGCCGACCCACCGCTGAGCGGTACGGGGAAATGGCTGCTCCTCGCCGGTGTGGTGCTGGGGTCCATGCTCACCGTCGCCTACAGTGCGCGTTTCGTCTGGGGCGCCTTCGCCGACAAACCCGGGATCCGGGTTCCGGACTGGCACGCTCCCGGACCGGCGTTCCTCGCCGCTCCCGCGCTGCTGGCGCTCGGCTCGCTGGGCGCCGGACTCGCCGCTCCCTGGGTGGACGGCCTGCTCGCGCCGTACGCGAAGACTCTGCCCGGAGAACTGACCGGGCACCTGCAACTGTGGCACGGCCTGACCTGGCCACTGTTGCTCACCGTGGTGATCATCGCCGTGGGTGCGCTGTTCTTCTTCCGGCGCGACTGGTTCGGTGAATCGACGACACTCCTCGGCAACGCCGACCGCGGTTACGATGCCGCCCTGCGCGCCATGGACCGGGCATCACTGCGGATGACCGGTTCGGTGCAGCGCGGTTCCCTCCCGCTGAACCAGGCCGTCATCTTGGGCACCCTGGTAATTCTCCCGGCGACCGTGCTGGCCCTCGGCACCCGCACGGGAGTCGAGCTGCGGCTCTGGGACCGCCCGCTGCAACTGGTGATCGGCGCGATCATGATCGCCATGGCCCTGGGCGCCACCGTGCTGCGCAACCGCCTGGCAAGTGTGCTGGTGGTCGGGCTCACCGGCTACGGCTGCGGCGTGATCTTCGCCCTGCACGGCGCACCCGATCTGGCGCTGACCCAGTTCCTGGTGGAAACGCTGACACTGGTGGCCTTCGTCCTGGTCCTGCGCGCTTTCCCGGCCGAGATCGGGCCGGAACAGCAGGCCGGCTTCCAGATCGGCCGGGCCGCGATCGCCGTCGCCGCCGGTATCACGGTGCCCGTGCTGGCGGCCTTCGCCACGGCCGCGCGCAGTACCGAACCGATCTGGGAACGGATCCCCGCGGCCGCCTACGAATTCGGCGGCGGTAAGAACGCGGTCAACGTACTGCTGGTCGATATGCGCGCCTGGGACACCCTCGGCGAGATATCGGTGCTGCTGGTGGCCGCCACCGGCGTGGCCTCGCTGGTGTTCCGCAGCCGCCGGTTCGGCCTGCCGCCGCGGGCGGCCGACGCACCGAACTACAACCCGGGGAAAGTGGGCTGGTTGCCCGCCGGCCGGCTGGTGGACCGCCGGGACCGGTCGATGGTCCTGCAGATCACCACTCGCCTGGTGTTCCCGACGATGATGGTGCTGTCGGTCTACTTCTTCTTCTCCGGCCACAACGCCCCCGGCGGCGGTTTCGCCGGCGGCCTCATCGCCGGCCTCGCACTGGTCCTGCGCTATCTGGCCGGCGGACAGTACGAACTGGGTGAGGCGCTGCCCGTCGACGCCGGTCATCTACTTGGGGCCGGTCTGATCCTGGCCGCCGGAACGGCCACCGTCCCGCTGCTGTTCGGCGCGCCGCCGCTGCAGTCGGTCATCCTGGAGGCCACCCTTCCGGTGCTGGGGCACGTCAAGCTGGTGACCTCGCTGTTCTTCGACCTCGGTGTCTACCTGATCGTGCTCGGACTGGTCCTGGACGTACTGCGCAGCCTCGGCGCGCGACTCGACGACGAGCTGGTGCAATCATGAGCGCAAACCTCACCCTGCTGACCGTCGTCGGAGTCCTGGTGGCCTGCGGTGTCTACCTGCTGCTCGAACGCACGGTCACGAAGATGCTGCTCGGCATCCTGCTGGTCGGCAATGCCGTCAACCTACTCATCCTCACCATGGGCGGCCCCGACGGCGCACCGCCCATCCAAGGCGCGACCGATACCGTGCGCGACACCATGGCCGACCCGCTCGCCCAGGCCCTGATCCTGACCGCCATCGTCATCACCATGGGTGTCGCCGCGTTCGTCCTGGCACTCGCGTATCGCTCCTACATCCTGACCACCAGCGAAAAAGTCGAGAACGACCCGGAGGATGTCGGGATCGCCGAGCGCGAGCGGGAGGAACCCGAAGAATGACCCTTCCGCAGACCCTGCTTCCCGTCCTGGCACCGCTGCCGGTGCTCATCCCGCTGCTCACCGCCGCCGCGACCCTCATCGTCGGCCGCCGGCCCCGCTTCCAGCGGGTTGTCGTCATGGTCGCGCTCACCGCCGCCGTCGTGGTGTGCGCCTTCATGCTGTATCTGGCCGATCGCGACGGTACGGTCGCGGTGCAGGTCGGCGGCTGGGAGAGCCCGATCGGTATCACCATCGTGGTGGACCGGCTGTCGGCGGCGATGCTGCTGGTCTCGCAGATCGTGCTGCTCGCCGTCGCCGCCTACGGCGCCGGGCAGAATATCGGCGACAGTAAGGTGCGCCAGCCGACCTCGATCTTCTGGCCCACCTATCTGGTGCTCAACGGCGGTGTCTCGATGGCCTTCCTGGCCGGCGATCTGTTCAACCTGTTCGTCGGCTTCGAAATCCTGCTGGTGGCCTCGTTCGTCCTGTTGACCCTCGGCGCCACCGCCGAACGCATCCGCGCAGGTGTGTCCTATGTGATGGTGTCGATGGTGTCGTCGCTGATCTTCCTGATCGGTATCGCCGTCGTCTACGGGGCCACCGGCACCCTGAATCTCGCGCAGCTGGCCACGCGGATGGATAGCGTTCCCGACGGTATCCGCCAGGCGGTCTACGCCGTCCTGCTCGTCGCGTTCGCCATCAAGGCGGCGGTGTTCCCGCTGTCCAACTGGCTGCCCGATTCCTACCCCACCGCCCCCGCACCGGTCACCGCGGTCTTCGCCGGCCTGCTCACGAAGGTGGGTGTCTATGCCATCGTGCGCACCCAGACCCTGCTGTTCCCCGATGGCGGCTTCGACAATCTGCTGCTGATCGCCGGCCTGCTCACCATGCTGATCGGCATATTCGGCGCGATCGCGCAGAACGATATCCGCCGGCTGCTCTCCTTCACGCTGGTCAGCCATATCGGCTACATGATGTTCGGGGTGGGGATCGCGAGCAAGATCGGCCTGGCCGGCGCCGTGTACTACATCGCGCACCACATTCTGGTGCAGACCGCGCTCTTCCTGGTCGCCGGTCTGATCGAGCGACAAGCCGGGTCCACCTCGCTGCGCCGAGTGGGCGGAATGGCCGCGGCGAGCCCCATATTGGCCGCGTTGTTCCTGATCCCCGCGCTCAACCTCGGTGGAATACCGCCCTTCTCCGGTTTCATCGGGAAGGTCGCGCTCCTGCAGGCGGGCGCCCAGGACGGCAGTGCCCTGGCCTGGATCCTCGTCGCCGGATCGATCGTGACCAGCCTGCTCACGCTTTATGTGATGGCCCGGGTGTGGAGCAAGGCGTTCTGGCGGCCGCGGGAACAGGCCCCGGACGGCCATCTGGTCTCGGCGACACTGCCCTCGCTGGTCGAGGACAACACCGACATGCTCTACGACGAACGCACCGACCCCGGCCGGCTGCCCGCCATGATGGTGCTGCCGACCGCCGCATTGGTCGCGGTGGGTGTCGCGCTCACCGTCTGGGCCGGTCCGGTACTGGGCATCGCCGACCGCTCCGCCGCCGAACTACAGGACCGCGGGATCTATATCGGCGCCGTCCTCGACGGGGGCACGAAATGACCCGGCTGCGGCTGGCACTCAGCCGCGACAATATCCATCGCCTCGGCGTACTGCTCTGGCTGACGGTCGTGTGGGTCGCGCTGTGGGGGCAGATCAGCCCGGCCAACGTGCTGGCGGGCCTGGCGGTCGGAACGGTGATCATGGTGGCGCTGCCGCTGCCCCGGATCCCGGTACGCGGCCGGCTGCGAATATGGCCGCTGCTGAAACTGCTGGCCGTGAGCGTCTACTCCGCGATCGAATCGAGTCTCCAGCTCGCCTGGTTCGCGCTACGACCCGGACCGGCGCCCGTATCGGGTGTGCTGGAGGTGCAGTTCGCGTTCCGCTCGGATTTCGTGATGGTGCTGTGCACCAACCTGCTGAACCTGATCCCCGGCACCATGGTGCTCGAGATCGACCGGGAACGCTGCGTGGCCTACGTCCACGTCATCGATGTCAGCAGCGATAAGGCGGTCACCAGCTTCTACCGCACCATCCGGCAGATCGAAGCACTGCTGATCGCGGGCCTCGAGAACCGCGCAACCCCGCTGCCCACTCAGGAGGTGAAGCCGTGATCGTCGTAGCCGTAGTGGCCGGCATCCTGCTCTCGGCGGCCGCATTGATCACCGGGTACCGGATCCTCGCCGGCCCCGGCACCCTCGACCGAGTGGTCGGCATCGACTCGATCATCGCGATGGCGATCTGCGGTCTGGCGGTCTGGGCCGCCTACAGCCGCGACACGTCCGTGGTACCCGCCATCGTCGCACTCTCCCTGGTCGGTTTCCTGGGATCCGCGGCCGTCACCCGCTACCGGGTCCGGGACGACCGATGAGCACGATACTGAACTGGCTGTCGGGCACACTGATCATCATCGGCGCGCTGATGGCGCTCACCGCGGCCATCGGGATCGTCCGCTTCCCCGACACCCTGCTACGCATGCACGCCGCCACCAAACCACAGGTGATCGGCCTCAACCTGGTACTCGCCGGAACCTGCCTGCGGGTCTACGACGACCCGAACGTCTGGATGCTGATACTCGTGGGCCTGTTCACCCTGCTCACCGCCCCGGTGATCGCCCACCTCATCGGCCGCACCGCCTACCGGGAACGCCGCTACCGCGCCGACCTGCTCGTAGTCGACGAACTCGGCGACAAACTCGACAAGTAAAGGTGCCTGCCCAGACGGGTCCCCCGGCAGACCCGCGAACCTCGTAGCTGCCGAACTCGAGCCGCGCCGAACCCGAGAGTGACCAACCTCGGTGCCGAGTCCAGCGAGGCCCTGAAAGGTTTCGGCCCGGGGGGGGGGGGGGGGGGGGGGGGGGGGGGGGGGGGGGGGGGGGGGGGGGGGGGCGGGGGGGGGGGCGGGCGGGCGGCGCGGCCGCCCCCACCGCCGCCCGGGGCGCGACAGGGTGGTGGTGGCTCGCCGCCACAATCGGGTGCCTGGAAGCAGTTCTCCACCCTGGCCCGGCGCCAGCTGCGGCTGATCCTGGCCGACCGCGGACCGGTTGCACCAAACCCAGCGCGCACCCGCCCTGCCGCTGACGACCGCCTGGATCGACCGCTTGCGGGCCGCCGGAATCGCGGCTACCGTTTCTGGCGCCGGCCCCACGGTGCTCGCACTC
>NZ_JARWNW010000045.1 GCF_029868325.1 Nocardia carnea | reverse complement strand
GCTCGACGGCGCCGAAGTAGTTCACCGCGACCAGTAGTCCGGCCGGGCGCCCGGTGGCCGGGCCGACCCCGGCAATCGGCGCGAACCCGTCGATAGGGCCATCGGCCAGGTCGGTGATCGCCGTGATTGCCGCCGCCCGCGGCGCGCCCCCCGCCCCCCCCCCCCCCCCCCGCCCACCGGGGGTCACTGTGCGCGGTGCCCCTCTGCCAGCAGCCGGCGCAGATCGCGGCGGCTGGTCTTGCCGACCCCGGTCTCCGGGAATTCCTCGATGGTCACCACGGCATCGGGCATCTTCCATGCGGCGATACCGCGTTCGCGGACGAAACTGCGGACCGTGGTCAGCGTCGGGGGAGTCGCCGGATCGGCGGGTTGGACGAAGGCGCAGATCCGTTGCCCGAGCACCGGATCCGGGGTGCCGACGATCACCGCGTCGCGGATGCCGGGGTGTTCGAGCAGATGGGCCTCGAGTTCCTCGGCCGAGACCTTTTCGCCGCCGCGGTTGACCCAGTCGCCCGCCCGGCCCTTCACGACGAGGTTGCCGTCCGGGCGCAGCGCGACGATATCGCCGGTGCTGTACCAGCCGTCGGCGTCGAAACTGCGGGCGTTGGCCTCGGGATTGTCGTAGTAGCCGCGAATCGTATAGGGGCCTTGGGTCTTCAGGTTTCCGTCGGCGCCCGGCGCGACTTCGGCACCCGAGTCGTCGACGATCTTGATCCGGTCCAGCTCCGACATGGGCCGGCCCTGGGTGGCGACGACGGCATCGATCGGATCGTCGAGCCGGGTGTAACACACCAGGCCCTCGGCCATCCCGAACACCTGTTGCAGGGTCACGCCCAGTGCGGGTCCGACCCTGCGGGCCAGTTCGTCGGGGCAGCGGGCGCCACCCACCTGAACGACCTGCAGGCTGGACAGATCCGGCAGGTCACCGCCCTTCTCGGCCCGCTCGACCCACAGTCGCGCCAGCGGCGGAACGAGCCCGGTGATGGTGACCCCGAAGCGTTCGATCGCCGCGAACGCGGTCGAGGGTGTCGGATCCGGTGTCATCGCGACCGTTCCGCCCGCATACAGCGCGCCGAGGATTCCGGGCGAGCTCATCGGGAAGTTGTGCGCCACGGGCAGGGTGGCGAGATAGACCGAGTCCGGGCCGAGTTCGGTGATCTCGGCGCTGCGCCGCACGCTGTAGAGGTAGTCGTCGTGGGTGCGGGGAATGAGTTTGGGGATTCCGGTACTACCGCCGGAGAGCTGCAGGAACGCGACGTCACCGGCGTCGAGCTCGGGCATCTCGCCCGGCTCGTCGCGGTAGCCGGCGAGATCGGTGGCACCCTCGGTGAACTCGGTGTCCGGATCGTCGGTGACCAGCAGGACGTGGCGCAGGGTGTCGACCCGGCGCCGGACGGTATCGGCCAGCGCCGCATGGTCGAACTGCTGGTGGGTGGCGCAGGTGATGATCGCGACCGCTTTGCTCGCGTTGCCGATGGGCACCAGTTCGGATTCGCGGTGCGCGGGCAGGCAGAACACCGGCAGCGCGCCGATTTCGAACAGTGCGAAGACGACTTCCACGAATTCCGCCCGGTTGGGCAGCTGGACGAGAACGCGGTCGTGGTGGCCGATGCCGAGCCGCAGCAGGCCGGTGGCCAGCGATCGGGCGCGGCGGTCCAGTTCGGCGTAGCTCCAGCGGTGGGTCGCGTCGACGACGGCGATCGCCTCGGGGGTCTGTGCGGCGCGGGTGCTCAGCAGTTGCGCGAACGTCTCACCGGTCCAGCACTTTTCATTGCGATACCGCGTGGCGAGTTCCGGTGGCCAGGGTGTGAAACCGGGCAGGACGGACGATGGCATGGCGCACCTCTTTCCGATCGGCGATCTTGTTCGATGTCACACCGGAATGCTAGCCTTACGGTGTAACTTCAGGTTAGGCTAACCTAATGGTCACGAAGCAATGGGGCGAAGGGGTCATCGTCACCGGAGCCGCCGGGGGCATCGGGGCGGCCGTCGCCACCGCACTCGCAGGCGCTACTCCGCTCATCGAACTGTGGGATACCGATCCTCGGGTACACGAGGTGGCCGCCCGGCTCACGCGGCAGTACGAGGGAATTGCCGCGCGGGGCACCGAAATCGATCTCACCGATGACGCGGCGGTCGCCGCCGCATTCGATCGCGTGGTCGCCGAGAACGGCGCACCGCGCACCGTTGTGCACACCGCCGGCGCGATGATCGGCGGCTCCGCCCTGGATACCGGCGCCGGCGATTGGCAGCGCTGCCTCGCGGTGAACACCAACGCCGCCGTGTACGTGGCACAGCGCGCCGCCCGCGAGATGGTCGCGGTACAACGCGGTTCCATCGTGGTGGTCTCCTCGAATTCCGCGACGACACCCCGGGTCGGCCTGGCCGCCTACGGCGCCGCCAAGGCCGCGACCACGGCGTTCACCCGGTCGCTGGCGCTGCAGGTCGCACCGCACGGGGTACGGGTGAACCTGGTCTCGCCGGGTTCCACCGATACTCCGCTGCTCCGCGGAATGTATGCCGATTCCGGCGAACACGGACTCGGCGATGCCGCGCGTACCAGCCTGCTCGACGGCGACCCGGAGAACTACCGGCTGGGAATCCCGTTGCGGCGGATCGCCGAACCGGCCGATATCGCCGCCGCCGTCCAGTTCCTGGTTTCCGACGCCGCGCGCCATATCACCATGCACGACCTGCGGGTCGACGGCGGCGCAACGCTGGATATGTGACACGAGAGGATGATCATCATCAACGCCGAGAACCCCGCTTTTTCCGCGGATCCCGCTTTTGTCCTGTCCCGGCCGCAACGTACCGTCACCGCATCGGCCGGGGGTCGTGTCTTCCACAGCGCCGCCGAGGCCGCTGCTCAGTTGCGGGCCCGGCGGGTGAGCCATATCGTCGGCGCGCTGCCGTTCACGCCCGGCGCCCCGGCCGCATTGTGGGCGCCGGAAACGATTGCGGTGACCGACGGTCCGCGACCCCCGCGCGCGGTGACCGCACCCGATATCGCGATCACCGACAACCTGCCCGAACCCGAGGAACACGTCCGCCGGGTGGGCGCCGCCGTCCGGCTGCTGGCCGATCCCGCGCATGCGCTGCGGAAAGTGGTGCTGGCCAGAAAACTTCGCGCCCGCGCCGATCGCGCGGTGCGTGCCGTCGACCTGCTCGACCTGCTGGTCTCCACCGACCCCGCCGGTAACGGCTACCTGGTCGACCTGTCCGCCGCGGGCGGCGTCTACACCGGCCGGCATCTGGTGGGTTCCAGCCCGGAGATCCTGGTGCGGCGGCTGGGTCCGGAGGTCACCAGTCATCCGCTGGCGGGTTCCGCGCGCCGGATACCGGAGGATCCGGTGGCCGATCGGATCGCGGCCGACTCCCTGCTCGGTTCCGCCAAGGACCGTCACGAGCACGGCTATGTGGTCGACCATGTGGCCGGTATCCTGCGCGACCGCTGCACCGACGTACGAACCCCCGCCGCCCCCGAACTCGCCGAGACCCCGGCCATGTGGCATCTGGGCACCACGATCGGCGCGACGGTGCCGGCCACCGGGCCGACCGCGCTGGAGCTGGCCGATGCCCTGCATCCCACCCCCGCGATCTGCGGAACACCGACCGCCGCGGCGGCCCGGTTGATCGCCGAGCTCGAGGGTGAACGCGGTTTCTACGCGGGCGCGGTGGGCTGGTGCGATGCCGACGGTAACGGCGAATGGATGGTGAGCATCCGCTGCGCGGAACTGGCCGCGGACAACCGCACCCTGCTGGCCTACGCGGGTGGCGGGATCGTTGCCGAATCCGATCCCGAGGACGAACTGGCCGAGACCACCGGAAAACTCCAGCGCGTCCTCGGACCGCTGGGGGTCGGCGGGAAGGCCGCGACCGTGTCCTGACCCGAAGCCGACGTACTGCTACTGCGCCCGGGCCCGTAGCCCACCGGAAGGTTGCGGGCCACAAGAAATGATGAGGAGTTCTGGCCATGCCCATGCAGCCGATCGCGCCCTATGCGATGCCGCCGTTGGACGAGGAGATCACCAACCAGGTGTCCTGGGGGATCGAACCCGACAGATGCGCCCTGCTGATCCACGATATGCAGAACTATTTCCTCACCGCGTATCAGCTCGACCGGGATCCGGCCCGGACGATGATCGACAATATTTCGCGATTACGCGATAAGTGCCATGAACTGGGCATTCCGGTGATCTACAGTATGCAGCCCGGCGATCAGCATCCCGACCGGCGCGGCTTGCTCGCGGATTTCTGGGGCACCGGAATGTCGGACGGTCCCGATACCGAGGTCATCGCGGAGCTGAAACCCGATGAGACCGATATCCAGGTCACCAAATGGCGCTATTCGGCGTTCCAGCGCACCGATCTGCGTCAGCTGCTGGGCTACCGCAATCGCGATCAGCTCATCGTCACCGGTGTGTACGCGCATATGGGCTGCATGCTCAGTGCCGCGGAGGCGTTCATGAACGATATCCGCGCGTTCATGGTGCACGACGGGGTCGCGGATTTCAGCCGGGACGAGCATGCGATCGCGTTGAAATACACCGCGCGGCGCTGCGGCATGGTGCTGAGCACCGACGGTGTGCTGGCGCAGCTCGAGGCCCCGGTACCGGCCGGCGCCTGAGCCGCCGGCCCGGCTCGTGGGCGAGTCCGAGCCGGGCCGTTTCTCATTCGGACAGCTCGCCCGACCTGCGCCAGGAGTCGCGTTCGGCCGCGAACGCCGTGGCCTGGCGTGCCCGGAACGCGTCGATGGAGTCGGCCTGGTCGGTCAGGAACCGGCGGTGCTCGGCCAGCCGGAACTCACCGTCGCGGGCGCGCAGTTCGCCACGGCCGGCCGCGACGTCCGCGCGTAGGTCCAGTAGTTCCTCCGCGCTCACCGGGTACCAGCGGATACGGTCGAAAAACCGTAGCAGCCAGGGTGTTTCACTGTCCGTATGCCGGCTCCACACCTGGGTGGTCCGGCCGACGAACTGATAGCCGCCCGGGCCCTCCATACCGTAGATGCACAGGTACGCGCCGCCGATCCCCACCGCGTTCTCCGGGGTCCACGTGCGGGCCGGGTTGTACTTGGTGGTGATCAGGCGGTGTCGCGGATCTGTCGGGGTGGCCAGCGGGGCGCCGAGGTAGACATCGCCGAGGCCGAGGACGAGATATTCGGCCGCGAACACGGTGTCGAACACCTCGGCTACGGTCTCCAGCCCGTTCATCCGGCGGATGAACTCGATATTCCAGGGACACCACGGGGCGTCGGAACGCACGCCGTGCATATACCGGGTGATGGCCTCCCGCGTGGCCGGATCGTCCCAGGACAGCGGTAGTTCCACCGTTCTGCTCGGCACCACCAGATCGTCGGCGGCCGGTAGTTCGGTTTCCACTTCGGCCAGCATGTCCAGCGCGGCCGCGGTGGACAGGGCCGTGGGGTCGAGACGGATCTGCAGCGATCGCACACCGGGCGTGAGTTCGCCGATACCCCGTTCGCCGCGCTGTCGCAGCCGTTCGTGCAGCGCGTGGACCCGGGCGCGCAGCGCGAGATCCAGGGTCATCGTGCCGTATTCGACGAGAACGCCGTCGTCACCGGCGCGGCGGTAGGTGACGGGTATGCCGTCGGTTGTTTCGGCGCACCGCAGCACACCGTCGTCGCCGTCGCCGCCGGCGGACAGCACAGCCGGCCAGGACGCCCGGCGTCCGGGACCGAGTGCGCGCGGGGAAGCGGTCCGGTCGGCCCGCACGGGGACGAAACGCACCGTATCGCCCGGGCACAACTGCCCGAGTTTCCAGCGATCGGCCGCGGTCACCGTGACCGGGCAGACGAAACCGCCGAGACTGGGCCCGTCCGGACCCAGCAGGATCGGGGTATCGCCGGTGAAATCCAGCGCGCCGACGCTGTAGGCGGTGTCGTGGATATTCGACGGATGCAGCCCGGCCTCGCCGCCGTCGGGCCGAGCCCAGCGGGGTTTGGGCCCGATCAGCCGGACACCGGTGCGGTCGGAGTTGAAATGCACTTCGTAGGCGGTGTCGTACAAGGTGTCGATATCGGCGCGGGTGAAGAATTCCGGTGCGCCATGGGGGCCCTCGGTGACGGCGAGCTGCCAGTTACGGGTGAGCGCCGGTTGTTCACCGTCCGGCACCGCGCCCGCCGGAGCGTCCGGGGCCGGGCCCAGCGGCAGGACATCTCCGGCCTTCAGGGCGCGACCGGCCACCCCGCCGAACCCGCCGAGGGTGAAAGTGGCCGCGCTGCCCAGGTATTCCGGCACCGCCACACCACCGGAAATCAGCACGTAACAGCGCATCCCGGGCCCCTGTGTCATCCCGATATCGAGCAACCCACCCGCCGGGACCGGCACCGGCCGCCACAGCGGCACCCGGCGACCCGCCACGGTCACCTCGGCCGGCGCCCCGGTCACACAGACCCACGCCGGCTCGGCGAACCGCAGTGCCGGCCCGGCCATCGTGCATTCGAGCCCGGGCGCGCCCTCGTCGTTGCCCAGCGCTCGATTGCCCAGCCGGAACGATAGATCGTCCATCGGACCCGACGGCGGTACGCCCACATGCCAGTAGCCGGTCCGGCCGGGCCAATCCTGCACGGTGGTTTGCATTCCCGGCCGTTCCACCACCACGTGTGGTGTCCGCACCGGTTCGGTGGCCGGTGCGAGCGCCGCCGCCGCGGTCATCGCGACACCACCATTCGCACCGGCGTCGGGTCGAAACCGTTGCACGGGTTGTTGATCTGCGGACAGTTGGACACCAGTACCAGGGTGTCGATCTCAGCACGCAGCGATACCGTCTTACCGGGCGCAGATAATCCGTCGACGATGCCGAGCGTGCCGTCGGATTCCACCGGCACATTCATGAACCAGTTGATATTCGACACCAGATCCCGTTTGCCCATACCCCATTTCGCGGCCTCGGCGAGGAAATTCTCCACGCAGGCGTGCTGATGCCGGGTGTGGTGGCCGTAGCGCAGCGTATTCGATTCCTGGGAACAGGCCCCGGCGATGGTGTCGTGATTGCCGACCTCGTCGGCGATCACGGTCATCAACGCGGTTCCCGTATCGGTGCGCAGCACACTGCCGGTGGTGAGGAAGATATTGCGCTGGGCGGTGATCGTGGCCTGTGCGCTGTAGCGGTCGCTGTGGTCGGCCGCGGAGTACAGCAGGCAGTCCACGGCCTGATTACCGTGCAGGTCGACGATATCCAGGCGGTCACCCGCCCGCACGATCGCCGACCACGGCGCGCATGCCGGGACGGTGTCGTCGAGGACAACGGTCGCGGTGGTGTTCATATCCACTCCTGTCGGGTCCGGGCGGCCGACCAGGCCTGTTCGGTGTTCTGTACGGCGCGCAGATATTCGGGGTCGGTGTTCACGGTGGTCGTGTCGAGGGGGTCGCCGGGCCACGCCACCACGTCGAGTTCGGTGACCGGGGTGTCGTCGAGCGGGTGCGGGGAATCGATCACGAGCACGGTCACCGGCAGGTGGATCAGCAGTTCGACATGGGCGCCCGGGCCCGCGGAACCGTGCGTGACGAGGCCGCCGTCTCCGCCGACCCGCACACCACGGAACAGCGAGAGCGTCGGGCCGATATCGCGCGGTCCGAGCCCGTATTTGGCCCCTGCGCGTTCCAGCAGCAGCCGCCCCGCGCGGGTGGTGCCGCACAACGCGTCGTGGTGGCCGGAGGTATCGGTGAGGACCGTCGCCAGCACCCTGCCCTGGTCCGACAGCAGGGGGTGGCAGGCGCCGAGATAGGCCTGCCACGGCACTTTTACGGTGTCGGCGATATTGAGTCGTTCCCAAGGAGCTTCCGCGCGCAGCAGGAACAGGTGCGCGCACGCCGAACCGTGCGGATCGGTCAGCCGCAGTCTGGTGCCGCGCCCGAGCACCGCGCCGGTGTGGCCGCCGGGTGGCAGCCGGACGGTCCAGGTGGTGTCGGCCGGGCGGATTCCGGCGGGCAGATCGGGGGTCGCCGGGGTGGCCGAGCCCTGTGCCCGGGCATGCGCGCGGGCGCCGGTGGTCGAGGCGGTGGTGGGTGTTGTCATCGTCTCTCCTTGCTCGTGGGAGCGGGCGTGGGCTGTCAGCCGGGCTGGTTGACGGGTTCCGGGGTGGGCAGTGGGGCCGGCGGTGTGATCGGCGCGTGGGAGGGAACGGCGGTGGTGCGGGCACGGAGTCGTCCGGCGGTGAGGGTCACCAGGAATGCGAGGAGGGACGCCAGGAATCCGAGGAAGGTCGGCCAGCCGTCGAAACCGGGGCCGATCAGCGAATTCTCCAAATACAGGACGGTATTGGGCACCCCGTACATCGTGGGGGTGAGAACGAACAGCACCAGGCGCACACCGAGCCCGGCGGCCATCGCCGCCACTGCCGCCGCGGTCGTGACCCGCCGAGTCAGGTGGGCGGCCACGAACGGGACGATCAGCCCGGCCAGCATCAGATCGAAGGCGAGGGTGAGCAGGATACCGGTCTGCGGCACCTGGACCGCGAAGAAGATCGCCACCGCCGCCACCGGAATCATGGTGATCCGGACATCGCGCAGCAGGGTGTCGCGGCCGGCGGTATCGGTGCGTTCGTTACGCCCGGCGATATTGCGGGTCGCCACGGCCGCCGTGCCGAGGATGGCGCCGTTGGCGGTGGAACACGAGGCGGCGACGATGGCCGAGAGCACCAGGATCGCCAGCCCGGCCGGTGCGTGTTCGTCCAGCAGGGCCAGCAGGCGCGGGCCGCCGTCCGCGTCGACGATATCGGTGGTGGCCAGCGCGACCAGCGCGTACGGAATACCCACCACGGCGGTACCGGCGGCACCCACGAAGCAGGCGCGGCGCGCGATCTCGGGGGAGCGCGCCGAGAAGATGCGCTGCATGAAATCGATGGCGACGATATCGCCGATACCGAGTGCGATGAGGGTGGCCCAGTTGATCGCCGCGCCCTCGGACGTATTGCTCAACTGCCCCAGATCGAACGGGCCCATTCCGTCGGGGATATCGATCCCGTAGGTGGAGCCGACCCAGATCAGCAGCGCCAGTGAGCCGAGCACCGTGATCACCATCTGGGCCAGCGCCGTATAGGCGTCGCTGAACATCCCGCCGGTGACGGTGTAGGTGAGCACGATGGCCACGATGAGCAGCACACCGGCGGTGTAAGGGATGCCCAGGAAGCGCTCGAACAGGTAACCGCCGGCCACCAGATTGCCGGCCAGCAGAATGCAGAAACTGAAGATCATCAGGATCGACGCGGCCAGTTCCACCCCGCGGCCGTACTTGATCTTGTAGAAATCGGGCAGCGTGAGCAGCTTCATCCGGTTCATCGGCTTCGCGAAGAAGATCCCGGTGAGCAGCAGGCACAGGCCGAGGCCCAAGGGGAGCGAGGCACCCGCCCAGAAGCCCACCGAACCGGCCAGATCGGTATTGCCAAGGGTGGCATTGGAATCCACCGCCTGACCCATCAGGCCGGCGGCCACCAGCGGTAGCCCCAGGGAGCGCCCGGCCACGAGGAAGTTGACGCTGTCGCCGTCCACCTTGCGGGAAACCAGCAGGCCGATGCCGATTACCGCGAGCACGCTGACCGCGATTCCGAGAATGATCATGGCCGGTGGCCCTTCATCCGACACGAATATCTATCGCTCGAAAGTTTTCCCGCGCGGCGAGACGTCGTGGTGACGGCGATGTATCCGTATCGGTTTGGCGCGTAACGTCTGCGTTGCCGATATTTCTGTCGAGTGACAGAAATCGGGCATCGCGCAAACCGCACCGGTGAGCGGGCGCCGGAATCCGGTGTCGCGCTGCGGCGGGGTCACGACCCGGCCGCAGCGATCGGGACAACTGCGGGCTGCCGAGGCCTGAACGGGCGGCCGGGTCGCCGGGCGCCGTCGCCTTGATCGCGGGTACTCCCGGGCCCGCGGTCTCGCGTCCGGATGTCGGCGGGTTGCGCCGGATTCCGCGTCGGGTGACAGCCGCCGGCGTGGTCACGTACCCGGGGGCGGCCCCGGTGTCCCGTACCGGCGCGTCGACAATGGATCCATGACCCAACTCGGTCCGGGCAGGCCGCGTCTCGCACCCCGCCGCCGCCAGGGGCATACTCCGCGCGCCGAAATCCTCGACGCTGCGGCTGAACTGTTCACCATCCACGGCTACGGCAACACCTCCACCCGGGCGATCGCCGAGGCGGTGGGTATCCGGCAGGCCTCCCTTTATCACCATTTCGCGGCCAAGGACGATATTCTCGACGCCCTCCTCGGCGAGACCATCGCGGCGGCGGCCGAACTCGCGGAACGACTCGGCGACAGCGCCGAGCCCGCGGCCGTCCGGCTGTATGCGCTGGCCCGCTTCGATATCGAGCAGTTGTGCGCCGCGCGCTGGAATATCGGGGCCCTGTACTTCCTGCCGGAGTTGCGTGGCGAGCGCTTCGCGCAGTTCCGCGCGCGCCGCGACCGCCTGCGCGAAAGTTACGAGGATCTGGCACTACGTGTCGTCGCCGAAACCGGAGCCGGGGGTGCCGCGGACGCGGCGGCTATACCGTTCCGGCTGGTGGAGACCGTGATCAATATCCGCTCCGACCAAGGTTCGGTGCCGGGTGGCGCACAGCGCGCGATCGCGGAGGCCGTGCTTCGGGTACTCGGGTGGACCGGCGACGTCGCCACGGTGGGTGCGGCGGCCGCCGCCCTGGTCGACACTGTGCGTGTGTGAAAGCACGGGCGCGGAGGAAGCGTCACGGCGGGGAGGGGCAGCCCTCGCGTCGGCGAACCGAGCCGCGCGCCGCGGAGGCCGGGGGCCGGGCAGGCTTCGGGGTGTGTGGTGGTCGATTGCCCGGGGTGGCCGATCGTCGGCTTACCGAGACGTTCGGCCCGGGTGCGGCTGACGCCCGGCGGGCGCGGTGTGGAGTGGCGGCCGGCTGCCGGGCCGAGGGCGGCGGCGGGCACCGTTGAGTGGGCCGGCGGGTGAGAACCTGGGTTGTGGCACGGCGCCGGTGGATGGCGACCGCTCCCGTTGTCGAGGCGGGCTATGGGAACCTCTCGGCGCAGCGAAACTAGAACGTGTTGTAATTCTGGTGTGGGTTGCCCACGAGAGGAGTCGATACCGTGTTGGCATTCTTCACCGGCGAGGGTGAGCACTACCTGCCCACCCGGATGGCCATATCCAGCTGGAGCCCGACCCAGGTCAGCGGGCCGGCCATCTGCGGGCTGCTCGCCCGGGAACTGGAAACGCGGGCGCCGGGCGCAGAGTTCGTCCCGGCCCGGCTCACCGTCGACCTGTTCAGCGCGGTATCCGATGAGCCCACGACGGTACGCAGCACGGTGGTCCGGGAGGGTAAACGTATCTGCGTGGCCGACGCCGAACTCATCCAGCGCGGCGAGGTACGCTCCCGCGCCACCGTGGTGTACCTGCGGACCGGTGAGGTCCCGGCCGGTGAGCTGTGGCAACCCGGCCGCGAGCTACCGGTGCCCGACGTCCCGGACGAATCCGAGGCCGGCGCACATCCGCTGTTGAAGAGCGGCGACCAGGAGTGGACGCGCGATTTCGGCGCCAACCAGAACGCCGACCGCAAGGCGATCTGGCAGAACATGCTGCCGGTGGTCGCCGGGGAGCCGGTGACCCCGTTCCAGCGGGTGGCGATGGCCGGGGACGCGGCGAGTTTCATGAGCAACTGGGGCAGCGCCGGGATCGGCTACATCAACTCCGATGTGACCCTCACGCTGGCCCGGCTGCCCATCGGGCCCGGGATCGGGGTGCTGGCGCAGGATCATGTGGCCGCGGCGGGAATATCGGTGGGGACGGTGAGCCTGTACGACCGGAGCGGGCCGCTGGGCACGGCGGTGGTCACCGCGGTATCCAATGTGCGGCGGCAGGTCGATATGACCCAGTTCTGACGCGGCTATCCGCGGGGCTCGCTATACGAGGGGCGGGGCCAGGGCCGGGATTCCTGTGCTTCGACGTCGGTGTTGAATCGCTCGAGGTAGGCGGCGAAGGTCTGCAGATCCTCTTCGCTCCAGCCGCGTAACACCCGGTCCAGGGCGTTGACGTTGTAGTCGCGGTCGGCACGGAGGCGGCGTTCGCCTTCGGCGGTGATCCGGAACTTACGGGCCACCCCGCCGGCCGGGTCGGGAATGCGTTCGGCGAGGCCGGCCTTCATGATGGCCGTCGTCTGCCGGTGCACGGTGGAGGTGTCGAGGCCGAATGCCTCGCTCAGTTCACCGATGGACATCGGCCCTTCGATCCACAGCCGGCTCAGTACCAGGTAGGCGCTGCGTTCCAGATGGTCGGGGCGGCGTAGATGCGCGTTGAGGCTGTGCCGCCCCAGCAGCATGATTTCGAATTCGATCAGGTGGGTCGGCTTGTCCATGGCGGTGTCCTGCTCGTGTGCTCATGCCGTGGTGGCCCGGCGGGCGCCCCGCCGATTGTCATACCACGCCGCCGGGGTTGGTTTGTATCCTACACACTCGTTGCATTATGCATACGCCTACCTGTCCACCAGGCCTTACGGTCACCCGGCCGTTGTCGCGCGCCGGCGGGCTCGCCGGTCCACGAAGAACCGGGCGGCGTCGGCGACGGCATCCAGCACCGGCTCCGGTTTCCAGCCCAGATCGCGTCCGGCCTTACCGTGGTCCATCCGCGACATCACATGCATCAGATTCACCGAGGTCACCGTGAGGCGGCTGTCGCGACCACGCATCCGCGCCGCCGTACCGGCGATCCCCGCGGCCGCATACAGGGCCGGCCGCGGAATGGCCAGGCGCGGCGGCTGCCGGCCCACCGCATGCGCGGCGGCGGTGAGCGGTTCCGCGCTGCTGAGGAAACGGTCGGAGACGATATAGCGCTCGCCGGTCCTTCCGTGCTCGCTCGCGAGCAGCAGGGCGCGGGCGGCATCGGCGACGCCCACCGACTCCGCACCGGTCCCGGCGAACCGGAACGGGAGTTTGCCGAGCGCGGCGGCGGCGACGAAGGAACCGTGCGGAGTGGGCTGCCAATCGCCCGGCCCGTAGGTGTTGGCCACGCACATCGCGACCGCCGGCAGGCCACGCTCGGCCGCATAGCGCAACACCAGATCCTCGGCTTCGACCCGGGACCGAGCATAGGGCCCGCCCAGATGGGCCCAGTTGAACGGCACGGTCTCGTCGACGATCGCGCCCGGGCGGCGGCCGATGGTGGCGGCCGAACTGGTGAACACGAAACGGCGCAGACCGGCGCCGCGGGCCGCGTCGAGAACATGGCGTAGCCCGGCGATATTGGTGCGGAACAGCGGTTCGGGATCGCGTAACCACGCCCGGGTATCCACCGCGCAGTGGTAGACCACATCGCAGCCGCGCATGGCGGTCCGGAGGGCATCGTCGTCGAACAGATCGCCGTAGTGGATATCGAGGGGGAGACCGGCGATCGGCCGGAGGTCGCTGGTGGGCCGGACCAGCACGCGGACCGGGGCGCCGGCCGAGGCCAATTGGCGGGTCACCTCCGACCCGAGGAACCCGCTCGCGCCGATGACCAGTTTCCCGGGATCCGCCATCCTGGCCGGCCTCCTCTGCCCTCGTGCGTATCCGAAGCTGTGTGCAGAGTCTCGCAGGGCCGGTGGTTCGCCGTACACGGAACCGAACAACGGAACGGGAACTCATTCGGACACTTGTCCGTACAGCGCGCGGTGGGTTCGCTCGCCGGGGGGGGGGGGGGGGCCCCCCCGCCGCCCCCCAAAGGGGGCCCGGGGGGGGGTTGGAGGGGGGCGGGGCCCCGGGGGGGGGGGGGTTTGACGGGGAAAGGGGAGGCGGGGGCGGGGGG
>NZ_JARWNW010000044.1 GCF_029868325.1 Nocardia carnea | reverse complement strand
CTTCTGGGCCGGGGGGGGGGGGGGGGGGGCCGGCCGGGCCCCCCCCGGGGGGGGGGGCGGGGGGGGGGGGGAGGCCCCCCCCCCCCCCCGCGGGGGGGGGGGGGGGTGGGGGGGGGGGCGGCGCGGGGCGCCGCCCCCCCCCCCCGGTTCCGCAGCCTTCCCTGCTGCCGCGGAGGTTTCGAGCACCGGGCGCGGACCGGCCGGATCACCGGCGGTCGCGCTCATGGTGGTTTTCTCGCTGATGGCCGGCCGGGCGCCGGTGGCGGGGCGGCTGTCGCGCGGGGCGGTCGCCGCTGCCTTGCGGGCGGCGGCACCGGCCAGCGCGTCGGCCTGTTCGTTGAAGTAGTTGCCCACATGTCCACGCACCCAGCGGAACCGGACCGGGCCCGGCCGGGCGGCGATGGCGTGGTCGATATCGCGGATGAGTTCCACATTCTTCACCGCGCCGCCGGTGGAGGTGCGCCAGCCGTTGTTACGCCAGTTGGGTAGCCATTCGGAAGCGCATTTGATCGCGTAGAGCGAATCGCTCTCGATCAGCAGCGGGTCGGAGCCGGGGTGGGAGCGGATGGCCTCGAGGACCGCGCGTAACTCCGCGATCTGATTGGTACCCGTTGCCGCGCCGCCGCTTTCGGCGCCACCCGCATGATCGACCCATGCCCAGCCGATGGCCCCGCCGGGGTTTCGCAGGCATGAACCGTCGGTACTCACGATGATCATGGCAGTACCCTACGCAAGTCGGCCGACAAGATCTGTACCGTGCAATTCTTCGATGGCCGCGCGCAATCTCGATTCGCTGCGGCGCAGGGCGGTGCGCAGCAGCGCCCTGCGGGGACGGTCGCGCAAGGGGGCAGCGAAACCCCGTGAGCCGGTGTAGTCGAGCTCCGAGGTGAGCACCGATCTGCCGCGGCCGAGTGGATCGAAACGTAGGGTCAGACAGGCGCTGAGTGGTCCGCCGATCAGGGTGTAGCCGATCACCGCATCCTGGCGGTGCTCGGTGATCTCGCAGTTCAGCACCGGGTGCCACAGCCCGAACCGGAACCGGATACCGTACCGGGCGCCGAGCCCGCGGTCGATTTCGCCTTGGAGCGAAAGGTGTTCGGCACCCGTCAGCCACTCCGTCATGGACCGGGGGTTGTCGGCATAAGCGAAAGCCACGGTGATCGGCGCCGTCACATCGCTTGCGTACTTGATGAAGCCCACGGGCCCTCCCTCCACGGCTGCCCGACAAAAATACTATAGCCTTCCGCTTTATTTCCGGCAGTCCGGGAATCGATAGCCGTGCGGCGCATATGTGATGTACGGCCGAATCGTGGCGGAATCGTATCAGAGCAGGTACGCATCGAACCCGGTGTGACCACCGTACTTTCCGTGGAGATGAGCATCACACCGGTGCGGCTGTCGTCAGGTCCGGTGACCATATGTGCCGCAGGTTTCCGCGGGCGGTGTCAGGGGTACATAACAGCAGCCGGCGAGCGCCGTACTCGACTGCCGTGCGCAGGCACCCCGGCCGATGATGTCCGGCTGCGCGGGAACCTGGTCCGGCGCTCGCCGGCCCCGTATCAAGCGAACATTCCGGGTTTCCGGCCTTCCCCCGGCGGCCCCGCGAAGGCCTGTGCGATCGTCAGCCACCGGGCGGCATCGCTGCCGGTCGCCTGGAGTGCCAGATCGTCCGGATGGCGCCGCTGCGTCACCAGCAGGCAGAAATCGAGTGCCGGCCCGGTGACCCGCTGCTGCGCATCCGCCGGACCCCAGGACCACAGGGCGCCCGACGGTGCGACGAGCTCGACTCGGAATTCCGCCGCCGGAACCGGCAGTTCCCGGACCATATAGGCGAAATCCCGGGTGCGCACACCGATATGCGCGACCGCGCGTAGCCGATCGGTCGGTTCACGCCGGGCGCCGAGCGTGTCGGCGATATCTTGACCGTGGGCCCACGTTTCCATGAGCCGCGCGGTGGCCATCGACCCCGGGCGCATGGGCGGCCCGAACCAGGCGACCTTGGCATCGCCCGCGACGCCGCGCAATGCCGCGTCCAGGGCTGCCCGGCCGCTGCGCCAGCGCTGTAGTAGGCCGGGGACCGGCATGGCGGCGGCTTCGGCCGCGGCGTCGTCGACGAAGGTGGTCACCCGGTCGGCGGCCTCGGCCAGTAGTTCGGTGAAGGCCGTCCCCCCGGTTCGCGCGTCGGTGGCGGACAGGCCGGCGACCTCGTCGGTCCAGGCGAGATGGCCGATCTGATGGGCGATGGTCCAGCCGGCGGCCGGGGTGGGCCGGGCCCATTCCGCGGGTGGGAGCGGTGCGACCAATGCTTCGAGTTCGGCGCTCTCGGCGCGTAGGTCGTCGAGCAGGGTGAACAGGTCGGCCATGGGCTCAGCATTCCAGCGGCGTGCGGCAAATACAAGCAGGCGTGCTTGTATTTTCTGGCCGGAGGCCTACCAGCCGAAGATCAGCAGGTGGGTCGCGCCCACGAACAGGCCGAGTACCGCACCGTGCAGATACAACAGCCAGGCGTCCTGTTCGACCGACGCGTAGAACATCTCCATGAACTCGCCGGGGGTGAGCTGCTGGAGTTTGCGGGCGGCGAATTCGTCGATCTTCTCGGCCTGCTCCCGGATGAAATCGGCATCCTCGACCAGCGCCGGCGCCAGCCCCACGGCCGCACCGGCCGCGCCCACCTTCAGATTGTCGAACTGGCGGCGGCCGAACGCGGCACGTACCACCGAGGTCGTCCGCCCCAATTGCCGGTGGATCTCGTCGGAGATGAGTTGTTCGAGCAGTCGCCGGGTCTTGTCGCCGTTCGGACCGTTCAACAGCTCGTTGGACAGGTTCGGCAGGGTCAGTACCTGATAGGCGAGAATATGCGCCAGATCGGTGGCCGCCTGCGGCTGCCGTTTGGCCAGCAGGGCCTGCTTCCACAAGTATTTGTAGCGCGGTTGCGGATCACCCGGGGTGAACACCACCCGGATGGCGATGATATTCACCACCACACCGATCAACGCGGTCACCAGCAGGACGATCACCCAGGCCGGGACCCAGCCCCATATCGGTATGTCCTGGTGAATATGCAGATACAACGCGAGCAACAATCCGAATGGCGCACCGAGCAAACCGATCCGGGTCATGAATTTCAGCTCGGGAGCCGCGATGGTGGTGGTGAGATCCTTGAGGATATGCGGGTTGTCCTGCAGATAGCGGATGACGAAACCCTTGATATCGATCAGCTGATCGACATTGTCGCCGAGCGAGGTGAACGCCTTCTCGCACAGTTCCGGCATCTCCCGCTCGACCCGCTGGTAGATGAGCTGCCGCATCGGCCGCGGCAGGCTCTGCCACAGGTCCGGGTTCTCCCGGTTCATCACCTCGTCCACGATGGGCTTCACCTGTTTTCCGGCGAGGGCCGCGACATAGTCGGCGATACCGTCGAGATCGAGTTCGTGAATGAAATCGCGGGGACTACCGATTCGCATCAATGCCTTGTCGACACAGATACTCGCCATTTTCTCGGCCCGGGCCGGAATGAAACCCTGGAACCCGAGCCGGGAACCGTCCTCGGAAAAAGTGGGCAGCACCTGCACGCGGCGCGGGAGATAGGGGTAGAGCACCGCGAGCCCCGGAATCCGGACCCCGCGGAACAGCAGCGGCCAGAAGAGCATCACGACACCGGTCCAGTTGGTGAACCAGCCGGCCGCCGCGCTGAATATCGGAAAACTGATCAGGTCGACCACGAATTTGGTCTGCCCGGTGAGTTCCTCCCAATCGATCAACACTCCGGACGAGAGTGAGATCATCGCGCGCTCCCCTTGGGCCGGATTGTCGATTCGGGTGATCACATTGTCACCGGGCCGTCTCGAGTGTCAATCAGCGCCCCCACCTCGCCGCCGGGCAGGTAGCCCGGAGGTGGACATCCACCACCCACCGCGGTGGAACCGGAATAAGGTGCCCCCATGACCGATCCTCAGGCCGCCGCCACCGCGCTGTCGACCTTCCTCGATGCCGTCACCACCGGAAACCTGGAAGTGGTCGACCTGACCACCGCGCTGAGCAGTTCGACCCCGGCGTTGCGTTTGCCCGCCCCCTTTGCCAACCTGATCGATTTCAGCCTGGAGGAGGTCAGCGCCTACAACGAACCCGGGCCGTTCTGGCGGCACAACAACATCCACACCGGGGAACATGTGGGCACCCACCTCGACGCACCGGTGCACTGGGTCACCGGCCGCGACGGCGACGATGTATCGCAGATTCCGGTGCGGCGGTTGATCGGCCGGGCGGCCGTTCTCGACCTGACCGAGCAGGTCGCCGCGGACCCCGATTACCTGCTCACCGTCGCCGATGTCGAGGCCTGGGAACGGACCCACGGCCGGCTGACCGCGGGGACGTGGCTGTTGCTGCGCACCGGCTGGGAAACCCGGGGCGATTCCGAGGCGGCGTTCCTCAACGCCGATGACACCGGCTCCCATACGCCCGGCGTGGCGGTCGATTGCGCCCGGTGGCTGGCCACCGAACGCGAGATCACGGGGCTGGGCGTGGAAACCGTCGGAGTGGACGCGGGACTCGCCGGTGGGTTCGATCCGGCCTTCCCGGTCCACCATTACTTCCTCGGCAACGACAAGTACGGCATCACCTCGCTGCGCAATCTCGGCCGGTTGCCGGCGGTGGGCGCGATGCTGGTGGTGACCCCGTTGCCGATCGTCGGCGGCACCGGCAGCCCGGCGCGGGTGCTCGCCGTGATCGATCCGGACGGTGCCCTCGGATGACGGCCGCGCAGCAACCGGCCGGTGCGGCGGGTGGGCCGGTATACGGTCCCACAGTCGCCGATGTGGTGGGTCGCGTACTGGCCGACCTGGGCGCCCGGCATGTGTTCGGCGTAGTCGGCAGCGGGAACTTCGTGCTCACCGAAGCGTTGCGCCGGGGCGGGGTGCCGTTCACCGCGACCCGGCACGAGGGCGGCGCTGCGACCATGGCCGACGCGTATACGCGCATGTCGGGGCGGGTCGGGGTGGTGTCGCTGCATCAGGGTTGCGGATTGACCAACGCGATGACCGGTATCGGCGAGGCTGCCAAGAGCCGCACCCCGATGATCGTGCTGACCGCCGACAGCCCGGCTGCGGCGCTGCGCTCCAATTTCCGGATCGATCAGGATGCGCTGGTTCGGAGTGTGGGCGCAGTGAGTGATCGGGTGTACTCGGCCGCGACCGCGGTCGCCGATGTGACGCGCGCGTTCCGGACCGCCGTGGCACAGCGGCGCACCGTGGCGCTGAATGTGGCCATCGATATCGCCGCCGCCGCGTGTTCGGTGACCGGGCCGATGGAGGCGGTGGTGGCACCTGCCCGGGTCCGGCCGGATGGCGGCTCGGTGGTGCGGCTCGCCGAAACGCTGCGTGCCGCACGGAAACCCGTCTTCGTCGCCGGGCGCGGCGCCCGGGCCGCCGGGCCCGCCGTCGCTGAATTGGCCCGGGCCTGCGGTGCGCTGGTCGCCACGTCGGCGGTCGCGAACGGTTTGTTCACCGATGACGAGTTCGCCCTGGGCATCTCCGGCGGTTTCTCGTCGCCCGCCACGGCCGAGCTGATCGCCGGGGCGGATCTGATCGTCGGCTGGGGGTGTGCGCTGAACAACTGGACGATGCGGCACGGCCGCCTCATCGGTCCCGGTACCCGGATTGTCCAGGTCGACGACGATATCGATGCCATCGGTGCGCACCGGCGGGTCGATTTCGGGGTCCTCGGCGATTGCGCCGAAACCGCCCGCGATGTCCTTGCCGAACTGCGCTCGACCGATCCGGCCGGCCGGATCGGTTACCGCACCGGAGATATCGCCGAGCGCATCGCGAAATCATCGCGCTGGCAGGATGTCCCGGTAGCAGACAGTTCCACCGCGGAACGGATCGACCCGCGTGTGCTGACGATCGCGCTCGACGAGATCCTGCCGGCGGAGCGGATCGTCTCGATCGATTCGGGGAACTTCATGGGCTACCCGGCGACCCACCTGTCGGTGCCCGACGAGTTCGGTTTCTGTTTCACCCAGGCCTTCCAATCGATCGGCCTCGGTCTGCACACCGCTATCGGCGCGGCCTTCGCGCAACCCGGCCGGATCCCGGTACTGGGGGCCGGTGACGGCGGGTTCCTGATGGCGATCGCCGAACTGGAGACCGCGGTCCGCGCCGGATTACCGCTGGTGGCGATCGTGTACAACGATTCCGCCTACGGTGCCGAGGTCCATCATTTCGGCGACGCCGACCACACCACGGTGACCTTCCCGGAAACCGATATCGCCGCCATCGCCGAAGGTTTCGGTGCCACCGGGGTGACCGTGCGCTCGGTCGGCGATCTGGCGCCGGTCCGCGAATGGGTGGGGCAGTATCGGAAGGACGGGCAGTCGCGACCGCTGGTGATCGACGCCAAGATCACCAGCGACGGCGGGGCCTGGTGGCTGGCGGAGGCGTTCGCCGGCCATTGAACAGCCGCGGTCACCAACACCGCCGCCTGGGCGAATGCCGCGATCTCCCGGGCAGTTGCGGGCCGGTTCAGTGATGTGGACCGGAGGACCGGGACCGCCGATAGTCGATCGGTGCACTTCCGGTCCATCGATGGAAGGCGCGCCGAAACGCGCTGGCTTCGGAATAGCCCAGGCGGGCCGCGAGGTCGGCGATCGACTCATCGCCGTGGACCAGCGCTTCGACGGCGCGGTCGCGCAGGATCTCCTCTTGGATCCGGCGCTGGGTGGTGCCTTCGGCGCGCAGCAGCCGTCGCATATGCGGTGGGCTGATCGATAAGCGCCGGGCGAGTTCGCCGGCACCGAGCCAGGGCCCGTGCGGGTTGCGTTCCAAGATCGTGCGCACACGTGCCGCGGTGGTCGCAGTTTGCTGTGGCGCATAGAGGAGCGCACCGGGCGCGTCGCGAAGGAACCGCTTCAGGTCGGCTTCGTCTCGCACAACCGGTTTGGTCAGCAACCCGGCGTCGAACGACATCGCGGCCCGCGGCGCACTGAATCCGGGCCGGACGCCGAATATGAGCGCGTAGTCCTCGCTCAGGTACTCCGCGTCGAAGGGAAACTCCAACGACTGCAGGGCAAGCGGTGACCCGATGAGCCATCCGGCGAAACGGTGCAGGCCACCGGCCATGGCAAAGACGACCACCGGGTCGATGTGCGGAACCGGCTGCTCTTCGCTGCTGACCGTGGCCAGACCCGCCTCGTCGGTGCGCAGCGTCCAGCGGATACCGGTGGCCACAGTGGTCAACTCCAGCATCCGCGCCAGCGCAGTGCGCAGGTCCCGGGTGTGGATGATGGTCAGACCGGCCAGCCGCAGTGTCCCGCGTGCCACCGGTCGTGGTCCCAGGCCGAGCAGTTCGTCGTCGGTTTGCTCCCACAGGGCCCGGATGACACCGGTCGTCTGCTCTGGTGTCATCCGAGCGCGGTCCTCGGTATAGAGCCGCCAGTCGAGCCCGGCGCCATGGAGTGCCTGTTCCACATCGAGGCCGCGTTTCATCATCGATTCGACGGTGGCCCGGAAGAACCGCATCGGAATCGTGTGCGCCACGGTGGCTCCTTCGGCATCGCTGAGCGGGCTCGTACCGTACCAGTGGCGACGATCGTTTCGGTCCCCCAAATGGCCCGTTGCAGTCCTTCCGGGGCCGGATTCGCACCCATAGCGTCATAGGGGCAGCTGGACAGCTGGCCTGAGGAGAGGAACTTCCTGTGACGAAGCGGGTATTCGTCGTCGGCGTCGGCATGACGAAATTCGAGAAGCCGGGTCGACGACTCAACGACGACGGCAGCATGTGGGACTACCCGGATATGGCACGCGAGTCGGGTACCAAGGCCCTGGCCGATGCCGGTATTTCCTACGATGAGGTGGAGCAGGCCTACGTCGGCTACGTGTACGGCGAGTCCACGTCCGGGCAGCGCGCTGTCTACGAACTCGGGATGACCGGCATCCCGGTCGTCAATGTGAACAACAACTGCTCGACCGGTTCGACCGCGCTCTATCTGGCGGCGCAGGCGATCCGTGGCGGCCTCGCCGACTGCGCCTTGGCGCTAGGTTTCGAGAAGATGCAGCCCGGTTCCCTGGGCTCGACCTTCGACGACCGCGAGCAGCCGATGGGCAATCACATGATGGCGTTGGCCGAGATCTCCGAGGTGCTGTTTCCGCCCGCGCCGTGGATGTTCGGCGCGGCCGGTCGCGAGCACATGCGGCAGTACGGCACCACCGCCGAGCATTTCGCCGCGATCGGGTTGAAGAACCACAAGCACTCGGTGAAGAACCCGTATTCGCAGTTCCGTGACGAGTACACCCTGGAGGAGATCCTGGACTCGCGGATGATCTACGACCCGCTGACCAAACTGCAGTGCTCGCCGACCTCCGATGGTTCCGGCGCCGCGATCCTGGCCGGTGAAGACTTCGTCGACAAGCACAATCTGGCCGACCAGGCGGTCGAGATCGTCGGCCAGTCGATGACCACCGATTTCGTATCGACCTTCGACGGCAGCTGCAAGAACATCATCGGCTACGACATGAACGTCGCCGCGGCCGCGCAGGTCTACCAGCAGGCCGGCCTCGGTGCCGAGGATTTCCAGGTCATCGAGCTGCACGACTGCTTTTCGGCCAACGAACTGCTGCTCTACGAAGCCCTGAGCCTGTGCGCGCCCGGTGAGGCCGGCCGGCTGCTCGACGACAACCAGACCACCTACGGCGGCAAATGGGTGGTGAATCCCTCCGGCGGCCTGATTTCCAAGGGCCACCCGCTCGGCGCGACCGGTCTGGCGCAGTGTGCCGAGCTGACCTGGCAGTTGCGCGGCACCGCCGACGCGCGTCAGGTCGACAACGTGACCGCCGCGCTGCAGCACAACATCGGCCTCGGCGGCGCCGCCGTCGTCACCGCCTACCAGCGCGCGAACCGCTGACCGTTCTCAATTCCCTTACGTAACAGCATCTTTCGCAGGAGAACAATCATGGGTCATATCGAGAAGACCGCCACGCTGTCCGCCCCCGCCGAAAAGTTGATGGCCGTGATCACCGATCCGACGACCTGGGGTGACTGGTTCACCATCCACGAGCGCTGGATGGTCGAGCCGCCGGCCACCCTGACCGCGGGCGCGGCGCTGACCGCGAAGATCTTCATGCTCGGGATGGCCAACAAGATGGAATGGGTCGTCGGGGAGGTCGCGCCGACCAAGCTGGTTCTGACGGGCACCGGGATGGCCGGTGTGCAGGCCACCTTCTCCTTCGAACTGACCCCGGTCGGCGACCGGACCGAGGTGCAGGTCTCCGGCGATTTCGAGGGTTCGCTGATCAAGGGCGCGCTCGGTAAGGCCGTCGAGAAGGACGGCACCAAGCAGCTGCAGGCCTCGCTCGACAAGCTGGCCGCCCTCGCCGCAGGGGCCTGAGCATGGCCGATGTATTCGAATTCGACCGTGACGGCCTGAACCTGTGGTCGGACGAGGAACGTTTCGAGGTCACCCGCGAGCGGCTGGCCGAGTACGCCGCAGCTACCAACGACCCGATCGCCGCGCACCGCGCCGGTGATATCGGTTCGCCCGTGTTCGCCATCGTCCCGGCCTTCGACGCACTGATGGCGCCTGCCGTCGATGTGGTCCCGATGGATATCTTCGGCCGGATCACTCACGGGGAGCAGGACTTCCATTTCCATCGGCCGATCGAGCCGGGCGATCGACTGGTATCGCAGGGACGGGTCATCGGCTGGGAGACGAAGTCGACCGGCTCGCTGGTTTATATCCACCTCACCTGCAAAGACGAGGAGACCGGCGAACTGGTCAACGAGCAATACCTGTCCGGTTTCTTCCGTGGTGTCGACGCCGGTCCGAAGGTGGGGGAGGCGATCCCGCGCATCGAGCCGTACACCGAGCTCAAGGCTTCGTCGCCGCTGGCCGAGGCCGCCCACCATGTGGACGATGACCAGACGTTCCGGTACGCGCCGGCCTCGGGCGACCCGGTACCGATCCACTTGGACGAGGAAGTCGCGAAGGACGCCGGTCTGCCCGGCATCATCGCGCACGGTCTGTGCACGATGGCGATGGCCGGGTGGGGTGTACTCGCCGGAGTAGCCGACTCCGATGTCTCCCGGATCAAACGTTTCGCCGTCCGGTTCGCCAAGTTCGTTTTCCCCGGCGACGACCTCGACACCCGCATCTGGCGAGCGGGCACCGAAAACGGCATCACCACCTACGCGTTCGAGACCGTGCGTGGATCCGACGTGGTCCTCAGCAATGGCATCGCCGAAATCGCGAACTGATAGCAGCCCGCCATTCGAGGGCGCAGCACCGTCGGTGCGGCCGCCCGTCGCGGCGCCGCCCGCCTGCCGCTACATCCGTCGCGGCAGCTCGAGACTTTGTACGAAGGAGTAGACATGGGTGCTTTGGAAGGTCGTATCGCCGTCATCACCGGCGCCGGTCGCGGCATCGGACGTGAGCACGCGCTGCTGTTCGCCCGCGAGGGCGCCGCCGTCGTGGTGAACGACCTCGGTGGCAGCAACAGCGGTGACGGTGTCGATACCGGGCCGGCGCAGGAGGTGGCGAACGAGATCGTCGCCGCCGGCGGTCGCGCGGTTGCCAACACCGACGATATCGCCACCTGGGCGGGGGCGGAGGATGTGGTCGCGCAGGCGATCTCGGAGTTCGGTGGCCTCGATATCGTCGTCAACAACGCCGGCATCCTGCGTGACGGTTTCATCCCGGGCCTGTCGGAAGCGGACTGGGACGCCGTCGTGGCCGTGCATCTCAAGGGTCATTTCGCGGTCATCCACCACGCCTCGGCGTACTGGAAAGCCGAATCCAAGGCCGGCCGCCGGCCCAACGCGGCGATTGTCAATACCGCTTCGGCCTCCGGTGTGACCATGCCGAACGCGGGCCAAGCCAACTACGGTGCCGCCAAGGCCGCCATCGCCGCGCTGACCCTCGTTGCCGCCGACGAACTGCAGCGCTACGGCGTGCGGGCCAACGCGATCGCCCCGATTGCGCGCACCCGCCTGACCCTGGCCACCCCGGGTATGGGTGCGCTGATGGCGGCCGAGGCCGCGGAGGCCGAGGCGGAGGGAGGCTTCGATTCCTTCAGTCCGGCCAATATCTCGCCGTTGGTCGCCTACCTGGCGACCGAGAAATGTCCGGTCACCGGCAAGGTGTTCGCGGTGCAGGGCGGCGCGATCAGCGAACTCGCCGGTTGGCACGACGTGAAGACCATCGAGACCGACGCGGCGTGGTCCATCGACGATATCGCCGCGCGGTTGCCCTGAGACCCTGATTCCGGAGTGAACGACGATGTTCGAATGGTCTGAAACCGACGAAATGATCCGCGAGTCCGTGCGCGCGTTCATCGACAAGGAAGTTCGTCCCCATCTGGATGAGCTCGAGCACGGCGACCTGCCGCCGTACGACATCATGCGCAAGCTGTTCGCCGAGTTCGGTCTCGATGTCCTGGCCGGTGAGGCCGTGGACAAAAGGCTCGCCGCGGAACAAGCGAAAGCCGACCGCATCGCCGCGGGCGAGCCGGCCGCGGAGAAGAAAACCTCGGGCAAGAAGGGTGGCAACCCGCTCGCGGCGCAGGCGAGCATGGCGGCGGTGCTCATCAGCGAGCTGACCGGGGTCACCCTGGGCAGTGTCGCGGCGGTCGGGGTCAGCCTCGGTCTCGGCGCGGCGACCATTGCCACCCGGGGCACGCCGGCGCAGCAGCGGCGCTGGCTGAAGGACATTGTCACGCTGGAGAAAGTCGCCGCGTGGGCGATCACCGAACCGGACTCCGGTTCCGACGCGTTCGGTGGTATGAAGACCTACGTCCGCCGCGAGGGTGAGGATTACATCCTCAACGGTCAGAAGACCTTCATCACCAACGGTCCCTACGCCGACACAGCGGTCGTCTACGCCAAGCTCGACGAGGGCGACGGGGCCGGAAAACGTGAGCGCAAGGTTCTCACCTTCGTCCTCGACAAGGGTATGGAGGGCTTCACCCAGGGCAAGCCGCTCGAGAAGATGGGCATGCACTCCTCGCCCACCGGTGAGCTGTTCTTCGACAACGTGCGCCTGAGTAAGGATCGGCTGCTCGGCGAGACCGAGGACCACACGGGTGGCGACGGCCGGGAGAGCGCCCGGTCGAGCTTCATCGTCGAACGGGTCGGTTGCGCGATCTTGTCGCTGGGCATCATCAACGAGTGCCACCGCCTGTGCATCGACTACGCGAAGTCGCGCACGCTATGGGGGCGGGAGATCGGCCGGTTTCAGCTGATCCAGCTGAAGCTGGCCGAGATGGAGGTCGCGCGCCTCAACGTCGAGAACATGGTGTTCAACGCCTTGGAGAGCTTCGCCGCAGGCAAGCTGCCGACCCTCGCGCAGGCATCGGCGATGAAGCTGTACTCCACCCGTGCGGCAACCGATGTCGCGATGGAAGCGGTGCAGTTGTTCGGCGGCAACGGCTACATGGCCGAATACCGGGTCGAGCAGCTGGCTCGTGATGCGAAATCGCTGATGATCTACGCGGGCAGCAACGAAATCCAGGTGACCCACGTCGCCAAGGGTTTGCTCACCCTGTGAGCCGCGCAAGGCCGCATCCGCTCGCATCCCACCGGTGGCTCGGTGTGATCGTGAGCGGACGCGGCGGGTGTTTTCCAGACAGTTCGATCCGGCAACCCAGGTAGAAGAATGGCAATGAAGCCAGGCAGTGGTCACCATGTGGTGACCGAATCGGTCGAAGTTTACGACGGTTGGCGAACGCGTCAGCTCAGCGTCGCGGGCGACGGTCCGCCGATGGTGTTGTTGCATGGCATCTACGACCGCGCCGATACCTGGCGGCGAGTGCTCGAACGCCTTGCCGAGGCGGGGCGTCGCGCGGTGGCGGTGGATCTGCCGCCGGTGCACGGCCGCCGGACCGGCGAACCGATATTGCCCCTCCTGGACGCGTACGTCGCCGCACTGGTGCGTGCTCACGCAGGCACCGAAGGCGTGGTGCTCGGGGGCAACTCGATGGGAGCGGGACTTGCTCTGCGCGCGGCGCTGAATCCGCAACTGCCCGTGCGGGCATCCGTCCCTTGCGATGCTCCCGGTTTCGGATACCGACCGCTGGTCACCGTGACAGTCGGCCGGTACGGGCCCCCCGAATCGCTGCTCGCGCGTATCCGCGTGCCTGCTGCCGTGTTTCGCGGTCGTGGCGCAGTGGCTGTCGCCAACCGCGTGCTCTATGTGCGTGACCGGCCGAATTCTGCCGAAGACGTCACCCGGTTTCTCGAGCTCTTTGCGCGTACGCGGCCGATCGGCAGCTTGATCGCCTGCGGTCGTGCGTTACTGCGCGAGTTCGATGCCGGCTACCCGGCCGGAGCATTACCGCCCACCCTGATCGTCCACGGCGGCAGAGACACATTGATACCGCCGTCAGCCGCAATTCGCGCCCGACGCCGATTCCCGTCTGCGAGGGTGCGGATTCTGCCCGAAGTCGGACACTGCCCACAGGTGGATGCGCCCGACACTGTCGCCGCCATGCTTCTCGACTGCGAGCTCGGCCACCGCGAGATCGCATGACTCCTCGCCGGCTCGCACGCGGCCTGGTTGCACCGAATCCAGCCGTCCGCTTCGAATGGAGAACGTACTATGACCGAGCAACCGACCAGTGTGTGCGCCGCCTTCCAGATAACCGCCGCTCGCCGGCCCGACCGAATCGCTCTTCGCGAACCCGACGGCCGAGTGTCGTTGACCTGGCAGCAGTATGCGGACAGGGTCCGCGACCTGGCAACCGGCCTGTCGGCCCTCGGTATTGCCGCCGGCGACACCATCGCCATCATGCTCACCAATGTCCCGGAGTTTCATCTGGCCGACACCGCCGTCTTGCATACCGGGGCGACCCCGTTCTCGATCTACAACACATTCACCGCCGAGCAGATCGCCTACGTGCTGGCCAATGCGGGCAGCCGGGTACTCATCACCGAGTCGCAGTTCTTCGAGAAGGTCCGGGCCGCCGATATCGATGGGCGCCTCGACCACATCATCTGTGTCGACGGCCCCACCGGAGGATCCCTAACCCTCGACGACGTGGCGGGCCGGTCGGCGCCCGGCTTCGATTTCGACGCCACCTGGCGTTCGGTGGGGCCCGACTCGCTACTCACCATCGTCTACACCTCCGGCACCACCGGCCCTCCCAAAGGTGTCGAGCTCACGCACGCGAACATTCTCGCCGAATTCCGTGCGGTGCAGGAGCTCTTCGATATCGTCGCCGACGATACGGTGATCTCGTATCTGCCGGACGCCCACCTGGCGAATCGGGCGTTCTGCCACTACAACAATCTGATCCAGGGTGTCCAGGTCACGACGGTCGCCGATCCCGAACAATTGATCGGCACCCTGCCGGAGGTGCGTCCGACACTGTTTCTCGCGGTACCGGCGATCTGGTACAAGCTCAAAAGTGGACTGGAAACGCTGGTTGCCCAGGAAAATCCGGCCACACGAGCGTTGGTGTCCTGGGCGCTGGGCGTCGGCCAGGAGGTCGCTCGGCGGAACTCGGCCGGCGTATCCATTCCAGTCGCGCTGGGAATCCAGCACCGGGTGGCAGATCGTGTGGTGCTGAACACGCTGCGGCGACGGCTGGGCCTGGACCGGGTACGCGCCGGCCTCACCGGCGCGGCACCCATCGCCACCGATGCGATGACGTTCATCATCGGCCTGGGTATTCCGGTATGTGAAGCCTGGGGAATGACCGAGACCTCAGCGGTGGCGACCATCAACCCCCTCGACGCCATCCGCCTCGGCACGGTCGGGCAGCCGTTGCCGGGCACCCGGATCGCCGTCGCCGAGGATGGGGAACTGCTGGTACGCGGGCCGATTGTCATGCGGGGGTACCGCAATGACCCGGAACAGACCGCTGCCGCGATCGACTCCGACGGCTGGCTGCACACAGGCGACGTCGGCACCATCGACGCCGACGGTTACGTCCGCATCCTGGACCGCAAGAAGGAACTGATCATCAACGCGGCGGGCAAGAATATGTCACCGTCGAATATCGAAGGGGCGATCCGTGTTTGCTGCTCCCTCGTCGCAGCGGTAATAGCCATCGGCGACAACCGGAAATACGTGACGGCGCTGCTGACTCTCGATCCTGACGCCTGCGCGGCCTACGCCCAACGGCACGCACTACCGAATTCGACTCCCGCCGCCTTGGCGACTCATCCCGATATCGTCGCGGCGATAGAAACAGGCATCGTGGCCGCGAACGAACGACTGTCGCGCGTGGAGCAGATCAAGAAACACACCGTGCTACCGGTGATCTGGGAGCCGGGCGGTGATGAACTCACACCGAAGATGTCACTCAAGCGCAAGGCCATCACCGAGAAGTACGCCGCCGAGATCGAAGCCATGTACCACTGATCACGCTGTCATCTGGCGCCACGGCCATGTGGGTGCCCTGCTCAGAGGTGAGAACCCGGACTACCGGGTACCTCCACGCCCGCGGCGGCCACGTTATTCCAGGCAGTACACCGAGGTGACCACCGCGAACATCGACAGCTCGTTCGAGCTGTCGGCCGACGCGGTGACCATCGTCGTCGCACGGCCGTCATCGGACCGGTAGGCGTAGGAGAGATAGCCCAGCAATTCACCTCCGTGGCCCCATACCGAATCCCCGCACGGCGGATCGAAGCGTTGCAGTCCCAGGCCGTAGTGGAAACCCATACCGCCCATCGAAACCGTGTTCCGCATCTGTGCCAGCGCGTGGTCACTGGTCAGTTCGCCCGACAGCAGGGCGGCGAAGAATTTCTCCAGATCGGCGGTGGTGGAAATCATCTCACCGGCCGCCCAGTCCAGCGACGGGTTCATATCGGTGACCACGGTCCGTTCGCCGCCGATAGTGCGATACGCCGCGAGAGCCGGCTGTGGGAGGCCGGGATCGTTGCCGGGGACTGTGGTGGAGGACAGGCCGAGGGGGGTGAGGATGCGATCGGCGATCTCGATGCCGTAAGGCCGGCCGGTGACCTGTTCGATCAGCAGGCCGGCAACGATGTAGTTGGTGTTGGAGTAGCGGAAGCGGGTGCCGGGCGGGAAGTACGGGTCGTGGCGCAGTGCCGTGGCCAGCAATTGCCGGGGCCGGTAAGACGCGAACCGGGCGTCCCCGCGCCATCGGTTGGTCGACATGCCCTCCTCCTTCATGTAGTCGTACAACCCGCTGGTGTGATTGAGCACTTGGCGCACCGTGATCCGCTCTCCACCCGGGATCGCGTCGGGTAACTGACCGGCGATCGGCCCGTCCAAGTCGATTCGGCCCTCGTCCACCAGTTGCATGACGACTGTCGCGACGAAAGTCTTGGTGATACTGCCGATCCGGAACCGGGTCGCCGGCCCCAGCCCGGCATCCTGCTCCGCACCACTGCTTGCCGCGATCACCGTGCGGCTGTTCCCGTGGTCGGAAACACGCAGGACGATATCGGCGTCCGTGAGCCGTGCCGCCGACGCGACGATCCGGTCTGTCACCTGATCGCGGGCGGTGACCAGGATCAGCATCGCCGCGCTGATCGCCGCCACAACGGTCGCGGTCACAGCGATACCGAGCCGGAGCAATTTCTGCCTCATGAGTTATCGACGCTAGGGGCGGGGCGGGACCGTGGCGAGGGTGCAGACCGGCCGGTCGAGGTGCGGATAACCACACCTTCAGCACTCCGGCCGACCTCGCCGAACCGGGTGGCCGGCATTACTGTTCGCGACCCTCCCGCTCCCTAGGTTCGGAGTATGCCTATTGCAATGGAATCCACTGACGAGTTGACCGGGGTAGCGGCCTGGGCGGTCGATCTCATGGAACAGCTCGGCGGGTTGGGGGCGGGTACGGCCATCGCTCTGGAGAACCTGTTTCCGCCGCTGCCCAGTGAGATCATCCTGCCACTGGCCGGGTTCACGGCGAGCAAGGGGCAGTTCGGGTTGGCGGAGGCGCTGATATGGACAACACTCGGTTCGGTGGTCGGCGCGTTGGCGCTGTATGGCCTGGGTGTACTGCTCGGCCGCGACCGGCTCCGCGCGATTATCGATCGGATGCCGCTGGTGCAGCTGTCCGATTTCGACCGGACCGAGGAATGGTTCGCCAGGCACGGTGGTAAAGCGGTGTTCTTCGGCCGGATGATCCCGATCTTCCGCAGCCTGATCTCCATCCCGGCCGGTGTGGAACGGATGCCGGTCGGTCGATTCACGCTGCTCACCACCGCGGGCAGTCTGATCTGGAATTCGGTGTTCGTGCTGGCCGGGTACTTCCTGGGCGAGAACTGGCCGGTGGTGGAGACCTACGCGGGGATTCTGCAGAAGATCGTGATCCTGGTGGTCCTGGCAGCAGCCGTAATGTACTGCGTACGGGTGTGGACCCGCCACCGGCGGATGCGGCACGTGAGGATGTGACGATGAGGACGTTTCCGCAGCGCGGTGCGCGCCGCTGCGCTGCTGTGCTCATCGGCACTCTGCTCGGTGTGGTCACCGTCGTGCTGGATCTCGCCGCCGTGGTATCCGGACTGTTCGGCGCACACTTGCCGCGCCGAGCCGTCCGCGTGGAACGGCGCAGGCTCGGGCTGCTGCTCGGCGTCCCGCCGGCCGGAGAGCCTACCGGGCGGCGCGCGGTGGGCTATCTGAGCATGCGTATCGCCCTCGGGTTACTCGCCGGGGTGGTCTGTGCGCTGCTCTGCACGGGGATCGTGGTCGGCGTGGCGCTGGTCTACGGTGCGTCGACGGGTGCGGCGGTGCCGGTGGTCGATGCCACCGAACCCGGGCAGATCAGCTGGAAAACCGTGGCCTTGTTCCTGTTGCCGGGGTTCGTTTTCGCTTTCCTCACTGTGCAAGGCCTGTTGGGGGTCGTCCGGGCCGAGGCATGGGCGTGGCGGATCTTCGCGCTGCCCGGGACAGGTGAGCTTGCCGAGCGGGTCGCCCGGCTGACCGCCACCCGTGCCGAGATGGCCGAGGTCATCGACGAGGAACGGCGCCGTATCGAGCGCGATCTGCACGACGGCGTCCAGCAACGGGTGGTCGCACTGTCGATCGTCCTGGCCCGGGTGGACCGCGAAACCGACCCCGGCGTACGCGCGGACCTGCACCGGCGCGCACGCGCCGAAACCGGGCAGCTGCTTGACGATCTGCGCGATGTCTCATGGCGGATCTACCCGGCCATGCTGGCACGTGACGGATTACCTGCCACGCTGGAGGCGCTGGCCGACCGTACCCCGCTGCCGACGCGCCTCGTCGTCGACCTGTCCGCACGTCCGCCGCGATCGGTAGAATCGGCGTGCTATTTCACTGCCAGCGAGGCCGTCACCAACGCCATCAAGCATTCCGGCGCCGCCGCGCTCGAGATCGCGGTCGGCCATACCGGCGATTCGCTGTGGCTGCGGGTACGCGACGACGGCCACGGCGGTGCCGATCCGGCCGGGCATGGACTCTCCGGTATCGCGGCCAGAATCCATGCGCTCGACGGCACGTTCACTGTCGATTCCCCGGTCGGCGGCCCGACCATCATCACCGCGGAGGTACCGTGCGGATAACCCTTGCCGAAGACTCCGCGCTGCTGCGGGAGAGTCTGGCGCAGCTGCTCACCGCCGAAGGCCATGAGATCGTCGATTCGGTCGGTACCGCGGTCGAACTACTGCATGCGGTCCGGCTGCGTCCGCCGGACCTGGTGGTGGCCGATGTGCGTATGCCGCCCGACCACATCGATGAGGGAATCCGGGCCGCTCTCGAGATTCGCCGTGAACAGCCCCAGATCCCGGTTCTGGTGCTGTCCCAGTACGTCGAACGGCGGCATGCGGCCGAATTTCTCACCGGCACCGGCGGTGTCGGCTACCTGCTCAAGGACCGGATCGCCGCCATCGATTCCTTCCTCGATGCCGTCGACCGGGTCGGTGCGGGTGGCACCGCCTTCGACCCGGAAGTGGTCAGGCAACTACTGCAGCACAGCCGGGTCGGTTCGCCGATCGAACGGCTCACCACCCGCGAACGCGAAGTACTCGAACTCATCGCCCAGGGTTTGAGCAATACGGCAGTCGGTGATCGCCTTCACGTAACGCGCAGCGCGGTCGAAAAGCACATCAACGCGATATTCATGAAACTCGACCTACCCGGCGGTGACGCGCACAACCGCAGAGTTCTGGCGATCCTGGAGCACCTGCGCGCGCAGTCGGACGACGGGTGAGCTGTGTCAGCAGATCGGCCGGCGCGAGCAGGCCCGGACGCGGGCCGGGCACACCGCGGCCGATACGCGAACAGTGCCGAACGCCGGCGGTACGTCCCGGATAAGACATTCCATTCAACGAAGGGGTAATCGATGCCGAACCGGTCCTGGGACCCGGACGCTCCGGGAGTGCTGCGCCTGCCGTCCGGGCGAATGGTGCGCGGCAGGGGGCTCCGTAACCCCCTCCCCTCGGGTGACACGCCTCAATTCGGGGTCTACCTGCTGTCCAGCGAACCTCCTCCGGTCGAGTGGGAGAGCCGGTGGGTGCATTGGCGAGATTTCTGGTTACCGTCCGATCGCAGTGCGCTCGCCCCGGTCCTGCGGGAATTGCTCGAGCGTTCCGAGACCGAGCGCGTCGAGATCGCCTGCGGTGGCGGCTTCGGACGGACAGGCACGGCCATGTCTTGTCTCGCGGTGCTCGACGGGATACCGGCCGCCGAGGCCGTCGCCTATATCAGGGACAACTATTCGCGGCGGGCCGTCGAGATGCCGTGGCAGAAGCGATTCGTCACCCGTTTCGACTGACGTCGCGCTCGCCGCACCGAGGTGCTCGGGGGCGCTGTGTCTGCAAACCCCGCAGGCCCCTGGCAGCGCGGCACCAACGAGAACACCAACCGGCTGCTGCGCCAATACCTGTCCAAGTGCGCTGACCTGAGCCGATTCGACCATGCCGACCTCGACGCCATCGCCTGCGAACTCAACCATCGGCCCCGCAGAATTCACGGATACCGCAGCCCGGCCGAGGTCTACGCTGAACACCTGAACAGTGGTGATGCAGTGCCCCTTTGGGACCGCCATCGTTTCTTGAACAGTCGGGCCTAAACGGGCTCTGGCGGGC
>NZ_JARWNW010000043.1 GCF_029868325.1 Nocardia carnea | reverse complement strand
CCAACCCCCAACGCCGCCCCGCCCCCCCCCCCCCCAACCGCCCCCCCGGCCCCCCCCCCCTCCCGGGGGGGGCCCCCCCCCCCCCTAACCCCAACCCCCCCCCCCCCAACCCCGGGGGCCTTTTGGCCGTTACGGTGCCGGCGGGACTCAGCTCGCGCGACGGCGGGCCGCTTCGATGGCCTCGAATTTGGCGAGATTATGCCGTGCGTCGGCCAGCGCGTCGTGCGCATCGCGCGGGGGCGGCGGTAACTCCGGGCGGCCGTGTGCCTCCCAGTGCTGTCGCAGCTCGTTCGTATAGCGGGGCAGGTCGGGCGGTAGGCCGACCATCGACCCCCACAGCTGGCACAGCACCACATGGTCGTAGGCGCCCACCCACGCCCACATCTCGGGCTGCACGGTTGCGCGCGGCACCAGGAACCGGTGCAGCTCGTCCCGGATCTGCGCCCGGGTGCGCCACAGCGGCGACGTTTGCGGGGGCAGTTTCGGCAGGACATGTTTGCTCACCCAGGGCCCGGCCCGACCGGCATCGAACTCCGAGGAGACGGCGTAGAACTCCCGCCCGTCCTCACAGACGACGCCGATCGATACGAGATCGATCACGCGACCGTCCTCGATGAATTCCGAATCGTAGAAATACCTCAAACCGGTGGGTCTCCTCGGTGGTCGACAGAACGCACCGAGCTTAGTTGTGCGCTCCGACGGGGCGGGGTGCGCCCGGAAACACCTCCGGAAATATCCGCGGATCGGCCACCACTTATCCTGAACTGGTGAATTGGACCGTCGACGTACCCATCGACCGTTTGCCCGAGCTGCCGCCGTTGCCCGCCGAACTGCGTAAACGGCTCGACGACGCGTTGGCACGGCCGGCTCTGCAGCAACCGTCCTGGGACGCCGGGCAGGCGGCGGATATGCGGACGGTGCTGGAGAGTGTGCCGCCGATCTGCCTGCCCGCCGAGGTGGACGAGCTGCGCGAGCAGCTCGCCGAGGTCGCGCGCGGCGAGGCTTTCCTGATGCAGGGCGGGGACTGCGCGGAAACCTTCGCCGACAACACCGAACCGCATATCCGCGGCAACCTGCGCACGCTGCTGCAGATGGCCGTCGTGCTCACCTACGGCGCCAGCCTGCCGGTGGTGAAGGTCGCGCGGATCGCCGGTCAGTATGCCAAGCCCCGGTCCGCCGATACCGACGCGCTCGGCCTGAAGTCCTACCGCGGCGATATGGTCAACTCGCTGGTCGCCGAGGCCGGTGTGCGCCAGCACGACCCGTCGCGGCTGGTACGGGCCTACGCCAACGCCAGCGCGGCGATGAACCTGGTGCGGGCGCTCACCAGCGCGGGTATGGCCGATCTGCACCGGGTGCACGACTGGAACCGGGATTTCGTGGCCCAATCGCCGGCCGGTGCCCGCTACGAGGCGCTGGCCGAGGAGATCGACCGCGGCCTGCGGTTCATGACCGCGTGCCGGGTCACCGACCCCAGCCTCAAATCGGCCCGCATCTACGCCTCGCACGAGGCGCTGGTGCTCGACTACGAGCGCGCCATGCTGCGCCTGGCCGAGAACTCCGCGGGCGATCCGGTGCTCTACGACCTGTCCGCGCATTTCCTGTGGATCGGGGAACGTACCCGCCAGCTCGAGGGCGCCCATATCGCGTTCGCCGAACTGCTCGCCAACCCGATCGGCCTGAAGATCGGCCCGAAGACCACTCCGGCCCAGGCGGTGGAGTATGTCGAACGGCTCGACCCGAACAACGAGCCCGGCCGGTTGACGCTGGTCTCCCGGATGGGCAATACGAACGTCCGCGAAGTACTGCCCGCGATCGTGGAGAAGGTGCAGGCCACCGGCCATCAGGTCATCTGGCAGTGCGATCCGATGCACGGCAACACCCACGAATCCTCCACCGGATTCAAAACCCGTCACTTCGACCGGATCGTCGACGAAGTCCAGGGGTTCTTCGAGGTGCACCACGCCCTCGGTACCCACCCCGGTGGGCTGCATATCGAACTCACCGGCGAAGACGTCACCGAATGCCTCGGCGGGGCGCAGGACATCTCCGATCTGGACCTGTCCGGCCGCTACGAAACGGCCTGCGACCCGCGGCTCAACACTCAGCAGTCGCTGGAACTGTCGTTCCTCGTCGCCGAGATGCTGCGGTAGTCCTGCGGCATCTCCGGTGGTGCAAGACCGGTCCCTCGGCGGAGTAGCCCCGCCGGGCCGAGTTCACAGCCGTATTCGAGTCGGCCATCGCCGCGATCTGCCGGCCTCGACGATGAGCAGTGGCGAGGCGCGGTGCCGGCTCAGGTCGCCGGGTGGCCGCTTCGGCCACCCGGATCTCGTCCGGGTCGTAGATCAGCCTGGAGCAGGGTCGCCGCCGCAGGTATGGGTCGGCAACTCATGCCGATCGGCGCACGCCCGCGCCGGACCACTGACGTGACCAGCACGGGCGCCGAGGTCAGCGAGCCCCTGGAGGGTTCGGGCCTGTCGAGGGGGCGGAAACCCCGCGCGCCGGTATTACGGCACCGCGACCAGCGATACCGAGGCTCCGGATTCGACGTTGGCGTTGGCAGCGGGCCGCTGCGAGATCACGACCGAGGAGTCCAGAGGTGCGAACTGGCGCACCTCCACCTGCAAGCCCAGCCCTTCCAGAGTGCGGCGGGCCTCGCTGACGGATTTGCCGACCACCGACGGCATGGTCACCGCCTCGGAGATCAGCAGGGTGACCGAGGAACCGGCGTCGACGGTGGTGCCGACGCCGGGTTCGGTGCCGATCACGCGGCCCACCTCCACCAGTTCGTCGTAGGTGCGCTGCTCACCGGCGACGGTGAGGCCGAGGTCTTCGAGTTTCTTGCGGGCCTGCTCCGGGGTGTCGGCACGGAGATCGGGCAGCTGGACCGGTTTGGACCCGTTGCTCCTCCAGACCTGGACATGCGCGCCGGCGGGGAGAACAGTGCCGGGGGCGGGATCGATCCGGGCCAGGGTGCCTTCGGGGGCGGTACTGGCGACCTCACCGGCATCGACCGGTTGCAGCCCCTGATCGCGGATCAGCTGCTGGACCTCGTCCCAATCGGCACCGGGCGAGACCGCGGGAACTTCCGGTTTACCGCTGGACACCAGGATATCGACGGTCGAGCCCTTGGTCTCCCGGGCACCCGGCCCCGGATCCGTGCCCACCACACCACCGACGGGCACGGTATCGGAGGCCTTGTCCCGGGTCCCGGTCTCGAAACCGGCCTCCTGGAGTTCCGCGGTGGCCTGTTCGACCGTCATCCCGGCGACCGAGGGCACCGAGTTGTAGCGACCCATACCCAGCCACCAGCCGCCGATCCCGACCAGCAGGGTCAACACCACCACCGCGGCGGTCCAGATCATCCCGTTGCGGCGTTTGGCGGCGTGACTTTCCTGGAAGGAGCTGTACTGGGTGGGGCGCTGCGGCGGAATATAGGCCGGCGGCGGAGGTTCGTTGCGTGGCTGCGCCGTGGTCACCATACGGGTCGGTTGCGGGCCCGGCGCCGCGACGGGTTCGGGCACCGGGCGGGCGGCCGGATGGCGGGCGCTGGTGTGTTCCGCCGATTCCTGCGGGGCGGGGACCCGGTAGTCGGGCAGGTTCAGCAGCGCGGCGATGGAGCGTAGTTCGGCCACCATGTCCGTGGCGTCGGCGAATCGGTGCCCGGGCTCGCGGGCGGTCGCGCGGGCCACCAGCCGGTCGAATTCGGGCGGTACGCCGGAGATGAACTCGCTCGGGCTCGGAACATCGTTCTCGACCCGCTGGTAGGCCACCGACAGCGAATTGTCGCCGGTGAACGGCACCTTGCCGGTGAGCAGTTCGAAGATCAGGATGCCGAAGGCGTACACATCGCTGCGAGCATCGGCGCTACCGCTGGTGACCTGTTCGGGCGAGAGGTAGGCGGCGGTGCCCAGGATAACGCTGGCCGAAGTGGTATTGGCGGCGGCGACAGCGCGGACCAGCCCGAAATCGGCGATCTTGACATCGCCGCCGTCGGAGATGAGCACATTCTCCGGTTTCACATCGCGATGCACCAGACCGGCCGCATGCGCGACCCCGATCGCGGCCAGCACCGGTTCGGCGACGGCGCGGACCGCATGCGGCGGCATGGGCCCGCGTTCGCGCAGCAGCTCCCGCAGCGTCCCGCCCTGGACCAGTTCCATCACCAGGAACGGGTACTCGCCGTCGATGCCCTGGTCGTACACCTCGACGAGGGAAGGGTGTTTCAGGCCCGCCACCGCGCGGGCCTCGAACTCGAAGCGGGTCAGGAACTGCGGATCACCGGCGAACTTGGGATCCATCACCTTGATGGCGACCTGCCGACCCAGCCGCGTGTCCACACCCCGGAACACCATCGACATCCCGCCCCGGGCGATCGGCGCGTCGATCCGGTAGCGCCGATCCAGTACGGCGCCGATCAATTCTCCTCCGGCTGTCACGAACCTCTCCACCCTCGTACCGCGTCCACACGGTCGCCGCCGCTGCGGCTCCCACATGTTATCGGCCGAACCGGTGCGGGTGTCTCACCGCGTGCGAGCGGCCGCCGTCTACGGTTATCTGCTGTGAGTACCTTTCCTTGCAGTGCCGATGTCCTGCCCGCCTCGGTACCGCTGCTCTCGTTACCCGATGTCGCGAAGAACCTGGGTGTCGCGGTGACCCGGGTGCACCAGATGCTGCGGGACAACCAGCTGCTCGCGGTGCGCCGGGACCGCGTGGTGGGAATCCCGGAGATCTTCTTCGACGAAACGGGTGCGGTACTGAAATCCCTGCCGGGCCTGATCACGGTGATGCGTGACGCCAAGTACACCGACGAGGAGATTCTGGAATGGATCTTCACCGACGACGACTCCCTGCCCGGTAAACCGGTAGAGGCGTTGCACGGGCCGCTGGCCCGCGAGGTACTGCGCCGCGCCGCCGCCGACCCGTTCTGAGGCTGCCTTTCCGCTCTGTGCTCGTAGGAGCGGCAACGCCGGTCACCGCGGTCGGGGCGCCGGCACACTTGCCCGTCGGAGGTGTAGTCCCCGGGCCTTCTGCGGGCCGTCCGCGGCTGGTACGCCGGTCGGTCTCCCTCCGCGTCGTCAGCGCAGGGTCGGCGCCGGTCACGCCTGGACTGCCGGTTATTGTCGCTCGCCGACGGGCATCGGTGACCCGTTGGCGCAGCCCGTGTAGACGGGCCTGCCCGATGCGGGTATCGGCGGACGGCGATGTGCTGCGGCCGCACTGATGTGCCTGTGTGCCGGGCTGTCCGGCGGCCTCTCCAGCCCAGAACGGTAACGATTCGCCGCGCTGCTCCTCCTGGATTCGGGGCAGGTCTTCCTGATCCCCGGGCCTTACGCACCGCCCAGGACGCGTAGGGCTACCGGCGCAGCGCGGCGGCGGCCGCCAGCTGCAGTCGGCGAGGGCCCGGGACGACGGCGCGCCGGGCGAACACGTTGTAACCGCTGTCTTCGATGCGGTCCAAGATGGCCGCGTACACGGTCGCGGCCGTGCGTATACCCGGGCGTACGCGTGGGCTGAGCAGCTCGATACCCGGGTCCGCGCGGCGGTAGAGGTCGCGGTTGACGGCGATCAGGTGCGCGAGCGCGCGGCGGACCCGGCGATCGGTGTTGCGGGTCCGATGGCAGTACACCAACAGTTCCTCGTCGACGCCGAACGCGGCGAGTTCGTCGCCGGGCAGGTAGATCCGGTCGCGATCGAGGTCTTCGCCGATATCGCGCAGGAAATTGGTGAGCTGGAAGGCATTGCCCAGGGCAGCCGCCGCGGGTTCGGCCGCCGCCCGGGGCGCGACCGTACCGAGTACCGGCAGCAACTGCAGGCCGATGGCCGCTGCCGATCCGCGCATGTACTCGTTCAGGGCGGCCATGGTGGGGTAGCGGTTCCGGAACAGCGGTGAGTCGGGAGCGTCCATCCGCATGGAGTCCAGGAAAGTCCAGAAATGGCGCGGGTCGATGGCGAACCGGGTGACAGTGTCGGTGAGAGCGAGGGCGATCTCGTCGAACCCGGCGGGCAGCGCGCCGAGTGGGGGTGGGTCGAGCGGGTTGGTCGCGCTGGGCTGGGCCGGGTCGAGCAGTCGGGTCGGGCCGGATCGGGACAAGTCGAATGGCGGGGTAGTGCTGAGCCCTGGCGACCCGGCCGGGACCGCCGCGTCGGGTCGAGGTGGGTAGGGCGGCGTGGTCGCGCTGGACCAGGGAGAGTCGAGCGGGGCGGTCGCGCTGGAGTGGGGTGAGTCGATCCGCGGGGTAGTGCTTAGGCCCGCAGACACGGGCGGGACGGTCACGCTCGACTGGGGCGGGACGAGCGGGCGGGGCGCGGCGGACGGTGACCACGAGGTGCGCAGAGCGAGCTCGACGGAGTCCAGCACGGCCGCCGGAGCATTCCGGAGCGCCGGGCCGTCGACGATATCGTCCATCATCCGCGCGAAGGCATAGAGAGCGTGTACGGCGGGGCGCTGCTCGGCGGACAGCAACCGGGTTGCCAGGTAGTAGGTGCGTCCGTGGACAGCGGCCGTCCGGCGGCAGCGTGCGTATGCCCGGCGCAACGTTTCGGGGTCGGCGATGCGGTGGGAACCGGTGGTGCGGGCGGCCGGGTGTTCACGCGGTTCCGGGCAGGCATGGCGATCGATACCCTGTCCGTTCGCCGCGGGACCGGTCGATCGCCCATGCGTGGCTGCGGCGTTGTGGGCGATGGGTGGGCTGCCCTGCACATCCCGCGATACGCGATTCGACGGGGGTTGTGCCGTCGACGCCGGTGTCGCCGACGGCGGTGCTGCCGCGGGCCGGGCGGGTGTTGCCGGGGCGTCTCCGGTCTGCGCTGCGGCGTGGAGACCGAGTTCGCCGGCGACCTTCGGGCCGTACTCGGCGTTCACGGTCCAGCAGGGACAGTGGGTGTCGTGACCTGCCGGGGCGTTCCGCGCAGGCGCAGCGGATCCACCGTCCGCAGCGAGAGCGCGGCGACGACGGCGGCGAAGGTCGCGGCGGCGACATGCCAGAAGTTGTAGAGCCCGATCGAACCGTCCGGCTGGAACACCAGCATCAACCACGTGCAGATGCCGACCAATGTCATGAGCGTGGTGGTCGACAGCGCGAACCCGGCGGCCAGCGCCAGCGGCCACGAGTAGTACCAGGGCAGCGCGGCCGGCGACAGGATGACGATCGCGACGAAGGCGATCAGGATCCCCAGTACCGCATCACGTTCGGTGAGTTTGAACCGCCACCAGGTCCACACCAACAGTCCCAGCAGTGCGACCATGCACAGCAGCCGGGTCACCTCGAGGGTCGAGCCGAGCTCGAAGGGGGTGATCCAGGTGGTGATATGCGCCAGGATCGTGGGCAGCGACAACCAGTTGATGATCTTCTGCGACCCGGACAGCGCGGTGAGCCAGCCGATCCCGACGCCGGCGATCGCGGATGCCGCCACGAACACCACCGCGAATACCGCCAGGCCGAGCGAGGCGATCTTGGCGAACATCTTCCAGTGGTGCGCCAGGAATTCCCGGCTGGTGGTCGCGAGCGCCGCACGCTGGCCGTCCTCGGCGCGGCGGTCGCGTTCGTGCAGCATCCAGATCCACACCAGGAACGGCAGCGCCACACCGGCGGTGGCCTTGATCGCGACCCCGATGGCGACCACCACGATTCCCGCCACATGATGGCGTTCCAGGACCAGGGCAATTCCGGCGCACATCAGGCCGACCATCAGCATCTCGTTGTGCACGCCGCCGATCAGGTGGATCAGTACCAGCGGATTGAGCACGGCCAGCCACAGCGCGACCGTGGGCCGGCCACCGAGATGTTTGGTCAGGTACGGCACCGCCCACATCATCAGCACCAGGCCCGGCAGCATGACGAACCGTAGCGCGATGGTGCCGCCCACCACGTTGTCGCCGGTAACCGCGGTGATTGCCCGGCCCATCAGCAGGAATACCGGGCCGTACGGTGCGGTGGTGGTGGTCCAGACGGTGCTCACGTTGTCGAGCAGGACGCCGGGGTTGGCGACGGGACCCACCTGGTACGGGTCGAAACCGTCTCGCAGCAGCGCGCCCTGGGCGAGGTAGGAGTAGGCGTCCCGGCTGAACATCGGTACCGCGAACATCAGCGGGGTGATCCAGATACCGACGATGGCGCGTAATTCGTTGAGGCGCACATCGCCGGAGTGACCGCCGAAGCCCAGTGTGATGCGGCCCAGCCGCACCCAGGCGGCCACCATCATCAGCACGCCGGCCCATACACAGATCATCGACAGCGCGTACCCGTGCCCGAATCGCAGCCAGGACAGGTGCACCGCTTCGAGTATCGGATCGCGTTCGCGCACACTGCCGGCGCCGAACCCGCCGAAGGTGATCATGATCGCCCCGATGAAGCCCAGCAGCGCCGCATGCCCTTCCGGGCTGCGCAGGAAATCGGCGCAGAACCGCAACCAGCCCAGCACGCCGGGCGCGAAACCGGCCCGGCCGGATACCTGCGCAGGAGCGGGCGCGGCCGGTGCGGGGGCACCCGTGCCGGGGAGCTGGACGGCGGTGGCGGCGGTGTGTGTATGGGGGGCTGGCATCAGTTGTCGGTCCCCCCGGGTGGTCGGCGGTCGCAACCGCAGGCGAATAGGTCGGCGCTCAGTTTACGGCTTCCCTCCGGGAAGACCGCCGGACGGTCGCGGCGGCACGTGTCCGGACTCCGCGATTCTCGCCCACAATGCGCTGCGCCGCGAGTTTTCCCGACAGCAATGCGGTGGGAACTCCGACACCCGGCGTGGTCCCGCAACCTGCCAGGATCACGTTCTCGCTGCCGCGCGGGAAGTTGCGTGAACGGAACGGACCGGTCTGGCGGAACAGGTGCGCCGCCGAGAACGGAGTCCCGGCGATCATGCCCTGATCCCGCCACGTGGCGGGCGTGTCGAGCCGGTCGACGACGAATTCGCTCGTAATCCGGTGGTATCCCCGCGCTTCCAGTACCGACAGGAGTTCGCGGAGATAGGCCGGGCCCAGCCGGCCCCAGTCCAGCGGCGCCGAATCCAGGTTCGGGCACGGCGCGAGCAGGGAGAACGGTTCGTAGCGGACCCCGTCACGCGTGAGGTACAGGCCGGGGTCGCTCAGGGCGGGGCGGGTCAGCAGCAGCGACGGGTCGCTCATCGGCCGGCCGCCGCGTCGTGCGGTGATCTCGCGGAAGGTCTGCGCCCAGGCGGCACCGAAGTCGATCGTGTGATGTGCCTGTACCGGCCACTGTCCGGCCACCGCGGCCGGTACGAGCCCGTGCGCGACCACCGCCGACGGCGAGGCCCGCAGACCGCGGCGCGGCCGGACCCCGAACCGGTCCAGCGAGCCGAGATCCGCGGTGAGCACGACCGCATCGCAGGGCAGGGCCCGGTCGCCGGCCGTCACCACCCGCCGCGCGCGGCCCCGGTGGTAATCGATACCCGTCACCTCGGTGCCGAGTTCGAGCCGGCCGCCCGCGGCGGTGAACGCCCCGGCGAGGGTGTCGGCGACGGCGCGCATACCCCCTTCGGGGAAATAGACACCCAGACCCGTATCCATATGAGGAATGGCGCCGTACACGCCCAGTGCCTGCGCGGGCGCCATACCGGCGTACAACGCCTGGAAGGTGAACAGGCGGCTCAACCGGGGGTCACGCAAGGTGCGGGTGACGCGCCGGCCCAGCCGGCCGAACGCGCCGAGCGCGATGAGGTCGAGCAGGGCCGCGCGTTTCGCCGGAATCCGGACCAGGTCCAGGGGGGAATCGAAATTCGCTGCCAGGAACTCGTCGTATTCGGCGCGGTAGACCTGCGCCAGCCAGTCACGCAGCCGGCGGTAGCGCACGGCCTCGTCCGCGCCGCAGACCCGCGCCACCTCCGCGCTCATCCGCTCGGCATCGGAGAACACGCGCAGATCGGATCCGTCGGCGAAGCGGGCGTGATACGCCGGCGCCAGCGGCCGGACCCGCAACGGGGGCATGGCGGTATCGGTGTCGAGCCCCACGGCGGCCAGCGCATCGTCGACGAGTTCGGGCAGGGTGAGGATGGTAGCGCCGGAATCGATGTCGTAACCGGCGAACCGGTAGCGCCCCATCCGGCCACCGGGGTGATCGGCGCGTTCCACCACGGTGACGGAGCAGCCCGCGCCGGTCAGGTACAGCGCCGCCGATAAACCGGACAGCCCCGCCCCGACCACGACGACACGCTCCACCGGGCCGCGCACAGTCCTCATCGGAGTCCACCGAGCGCGCGCTGGGCCACCGCGTCCGCGCGTGAAGCGTTCATGCTGCTTCTGGCAAGGGGGCCTGCGTGGTTACATCGCGCTACCGCGCCGGTGTGTGACCCGCTCATGCTGTATCGATGGGACATCGGCGGGGGTTCTGCGTGGTCACGTCGCGCTGCGGCGTCCGGGTGTGCCGTGCCGATGCTGTGTCGATGGGATATCAGCGGGGGTCTTGCGTGCTGACGCTGTGCTGCTGCCTCCGGGCCTGACCCGCTCATGCCGCGCGCCGGGTGGCGGCGAGGGCCATGGCTTTCAGCCGGTCCTTGGCCTCGGGGGTGGCGGAGCTGGCTTCGATGGCGGCGAGGCCCTGGTCGGTGAGGGCGGCGATCCGGGATTCCACGGCATCGACCGCGCCCAGCTCGATCAGCAGCTCGCGCAGTTCGCCCACCTGCTCGTCGGAGAGGTCGGTGCCGATAGCCGCGCGTAACCGGTCGCCGGCGGCGGGGTTGTCCGCCGCGGCCCGCTGCAGTGCCTCCGCGACCAGGACGGTGCGTTTGCCCTCGCGCAGATCGTCACCGGAGGGTTTCCCCGTGACCTCCGGATTCCCGAACACACCGAGCAGATCGTCGCGCAACTGGAAGGCGATCCCGATATCGGTGCCGTAGGTGCGGTAGGCGGCGACCAGACCCGGATCGGCATCGGCGAGGGCCGCACCGAGATGCAGTGGGCGTTCGACCGTATAGGCCGCGGTTTTGTACCGGTTGATCCGCAGCGCCGCCGCCACGGATTCGTCGCCGCTGGCCTCACCGTGCACATCGAGCAGCTGACCGCCCAGCACCTCGGTACGCATCCCTGCCCAGACCGGCGCGAACCGGCCCAGCGCCGCCGGGTCCAGGCCGCTGCTGTGCACCATATCGTCGGCCCAGGCCAGAGCCAGATCACCGAGCAGGACCGCCACCGATTCGCCGTAGTGCGCGGAATCGCCCGTCCAGCCCTGATGGTGATGGCGCTGTTCGAAGTCCACGTGCACGGTGGGGAACCGGCGGCGGGTGCGGGAACAGTCGATGATGTCGTCGTGGATCAGCGCGCACGCCTGCACCAGCTCGAGCGCGGCGCAGGCCTGGAGCACGGCCGCGGCCCGGTCGCCGGCCGGATCGCCCCCGGCGCCCAGCCAACCCATCCAGGCGAAACCGGGCCGGGTGCGTTTCCCGCCGCGCAGCACGAACGATTCGAGCGCGCCGACCGCATCGATGAACACCGGACCCAGTTCGGTGACGGCCTCCGCGCGGGTGGCGAAATAGCCGGTCAGGGCCTGTTCGACGGCGGTCGCGAAGGCCGCTGTCCCGGGGACGGCCGAGAGGGGACCCGAACGGGCCGGGGTTTCGGTTCCGGTTCCGGTTCCGGCGGACAGGATGACCTCCCAGATCGTTGCTCGCCATGGGCGCCGGCCACCGAGAGGCCGGCAGGGCCCTCCGATGGTGTCCCATGGTGACCCGCCGTCGCGACGGGACCTGATCGCAGAATACGCGCGCGCGGGTGGCGGCCCCGCTTCGGTGGCCGGTGGTCATAACGAACGGGGGACCGCCCGGACTCGGCTACGGCTTTAGACTGGCCCGGTGACTTTCGACAACGCGCGGGGACTCCCGACCCCTGGCCGGCCGTCTCCCACGTCACCGGACGTCTCCGCGACGCCTTCGGTCGTGCAGAGCCTGGAGCGGCACGCGGGTGGCGCCGTGCCCTTCTCGGTGGAGTTCTCACCACCCCGCGACGAGGCCGGTGAACAGCGGTTGTGGCGTGCGGTGCGCACCTTCGAACGGATGCATCCCGCCTTCGTCTCGATGACCTACGGCGCCGGTGGCAGCACCCGCGATCGCACGGTGCGGGTCACCGGGCAGCTCGCCGAGGAAACCACCCTGCTGCCGGTCGGGCATCTCACCGCGGTCGGGCACAGTGTCGCCGAGCTGCGGTCCATCGTCGGTGCCTACGCCGATTCGGGGATCAGCAATATTCTCGTCCTGCGCGGCGACCCGCCGGGGGATCCGCTGGGGGAATGGCAGAAACACCCCGACGGTGTGGAATACGCCGAAGAGCTGGTGCGGATCGTGCGCGACCTCGGCGATTTCCATGTCGGCGTGGCATCGTTCCCGCAGGGCCACCACCGTTCGCCGGACCTGGACTGCGATACCTCCTACCTCGCCGCGAAACTGCGTGCCGGCGCGGAGTATTCGATTACCCAGATGTTCTTCGATGTCGACGACTATCTGCGGTTGCGTGACCGGATCGCCGCCTTGGACCCGGTCGAGGGCGCCAAACCGATCATTCCCGAGCTGATGCCGATCACCTCGCTGCGCACCGTGGAGCGCGCCGAGCAGCTGTGCGGACGCCCCCTTCCGGAGCCGGTCCTGGAGCGGCTGCGCCGCGCCGCGGGAACCGGTGCGGAGGAGGATCGCGCCGCGGTCCGCGCCGCCGGAATCGAGATCGCCACCGAAATGGGTGAACGACTGATCGCCGAAGGTGCCCCCTGCCTGCATTTCATCACCCTGAACTTCGCCAAGGCCACCAGCGAGGTGCTGACCAACCTCGGTTACGGAGTCACCGCGGCGCCCCTGAGCGCCTGAACCGTGTGAGTGCCTGACCGCGGAGGTCGCAACGGGGCCGGCCGGCGGCCATCTGCCCAGGCCGGTCATCTCGGCCGCAGCGTTCGGCCGGTCGCAGCCCGAACAGGTACGGTTCACCGGCCACGTCCTGCGTGAACGGCACAGGCAGCAGCGCGGCTCGGCGACGACCCGGTCCAATACCCGGCGGATGATGGTGGACAACCAGATCGTGCTCCGCGCCACACCGGCCGGTCCGCGGCCGAGTGTCGAGACCGGCGGCGGTGACGGGGTGGCCGATGTCGCAGCGGATAGTTCGGAGGACCGTCGATGCCCGGGGCGTGCTCGGCCGGCTCGGGACTGCCGAGCCGGCCCTCGTGCTCGCCCCGGCATTCCGCAGCCGTATCCGGTGGAGGTCGTAGGCGCACCGCCCGGGCGGCCCGGGCGGCGCCGCTTACATGCGGAATGCACAAGGGAAGCCGGTCCGGGTGGAGAGAAGCGATCCCTGTGGGTTTCCCGCCGGATGTGGGTGAAGCCGCGCCTAAGCGATCGGCGCGTGGACGCGGATCGTCGTCCGTTCGCCCTGCCGGAGAACTTCGACGGCATGGTCGTCATGGCGCAGGATCAGCCCGGGGGCGCCGTCCACGGGATCCAGGATTTCGATCCCGGCGACCCGGTCGCCGTCGTGGTCGAGCCGGTCGCCCGGTTTGGCGGCGATGAACACCCGCCCCTCGACGACCCACCAGGTGCCCGGGATACCGGGCAGCTGCGCGGGCGCCTCGCCGAGGTCGTGTTGGGCGAGGGGATCGCGGGGTGCGCTTCGCAGGCGCGTCGAGTAGCGGCTGTGCCACTGTGCCCAGCCGGTATCGACACTGGGATGGACGGCGATGGTCATACGAGCCTCCTCGAACCCGGCCGGAAAGGGCCTGTTGCCCGCCGATCGGTCCGGGCCGGTTCATCATCCGGCCACGGCAACATCGGGCACAAGACCGAGAATCAGTGCGAGTTCATCCCTTTTCCGGGTCGCAGGGGGCGTCCCTTCCAGGTCAGGGCGTTGCGGCGGCGGTCGCGGTGTGAGCGCGCCCACAGGAAGAAATAGGCCGTTATTGCCGCTGGGTGGGACATTGCGGCAGCGAAGTCGCCGGATTCCGGCCGCCGTCCGGTTTCCAGTCCGCGGGCGAGTAACCGTCCGGCGCCGGCCGTGGCGTACCCGAACAGCCCCCACCGCCGCATCGATCCGCGGCCGAGCGCGGCGGCCAGCGGAGGCAGCAAATACGTCCAGGCGGCGACGGCCGCGATCGCCAGCCCGCCGGGAATCGAACCGCCGTACGCCGACCACAGCCAGCGCCGGTACCCCGCCGCGAGTTCGCCCCCGCCCCGGTACATCCGCGTCCGGGCCAGGCCACCGGCCGCGACCAGCCCGGTGCGGTAGCCGGCGCGGCGCAGTGCGCGGGCGATATCGAGGTCTTCGGTGACACTGTCCGCGACCGCCGCGTGACCGCCGATCGCACGGTAGGCGGCCACGTCGAACACCAGGAACTGCCCGCACGCGACCACGGTGGAGGTCCGTGATCCGCGATCGGCGCACACCACCGGCAGGGTCGAGGCCCACGACCAGCACAGCAGCGGTTGCACCGCGTGCTCGGCGAGAGACTGCGCCTGCTGCTGCGGCCAGGGCGACACCAGGGCGATATCCCGGCGCCGGAGTTCGGCCACCGCGGCGGCGAGGGCGCCCGGCGCGAGCCGGATATCGGCGTCTAGGAACACCAGCACAGTGGTGTCCGCGAGCTGCTCCGCGGTATCGGCGAGCATGCGGCAGGCCGCGGACTTACCGGTCCAGCCCGGCGGTGGGCCGCCGCTGCCGCGCAGCAGCGTGCAGCGTGGGTCGCCGTCGATCGCCTCGACCGCACGTGCGGCGGTGTCGTCGGTGGACGCGTCGTCGAAAACGAGTATGCGCAGCCGTGGGATATCGGTCTGGGCGCGGAGATCCGCGATCAGGGCCGCGATCCGGTCGGCTTCGTTGCGGGCGGGGATACAGGCAGTCACCGTCTCGGCGATCGGCGCAGCAGGGGCTGACAGTCTGGGCACGGTGAGCCGGTTCCACGCTGTCAGTGCCGCACAACACGCGGCCAGCCCGGCTCCCGCGATCACCAGCTGTGCCGGTCGCCGGGACGCCGGCCCGGTGGAGCCAGCCGCTGCGCGAGCCGGCAGGAAGGAGCGTGCCGGTCGGCACGGCGGTGTGGAACCGGCTCTGCGAGACAGCGGGGCCAAGCCCGCTGCGTGGAACAGCGCGGACAGGTTCGATGCGCGAGAGTCGGAGGAACCTGCTGCTGCGCGAGCCGGCGGAGACGAGTGCGCCGGTCGGCACGGCGGTCCAGAGCCGGCTCTGCGAGACAGCGGGGCCAAGCCCGCTGCGTGCAATAGCGCGGACAGGACCGATGCGCGGCAGAGTGCGGCGGGGTTTGTCCGGGTGGACGGTGTGACGGAAGCCGGCGTGCCGGCCGATTCGGAGGACCGCGGCCGGGCGACCGGCTGGGACGAGTCCGGTCTGCGCCGCCACGCCGGGGATCTCATGCGTCGTTCTTGACCTGATCCCACCAGCGGCGCAGCGAGAAACCGGCCGGGGCGCCGGCGGGGGGCGGGTTGCGGTAGAGGTAGGCGAGTGCGGCGACGACGGCCGCGACGGCCAGCGTGATCCCGCCGACGATACCGGCCCAGCCGGCGAACGAGCGGGTGTTCGGATCGGCGTAGCCGACCTCGGCGCGGACCGTGCTCACCTCACCGGCGGGCAGTTTCCAGGTGACCACCGCATCGCCCTCCCGGGTGCCGTTGGTTTTGGCGACCCGGGCCGGGAACGCCACACTCAACTGCACATCCGAACCGTGCGGGGCCAGGGTCTCCAGATCGACGCGGCCGTTGAGGCTGACCAGATCGCCGTTGCGCTGGAATTTCAGGTCGAACAGGCCCTGCGCCTGTTCCGACAGCTGGCCGAGCTGTTCGACCTCGCCGAAGTTCAGGTCGTCGAAGTAGATTTCACTGCCGACGTAACCGTCCTGGTTGTACGGTTCGATCCGCACTTTGGTGGCCAGCGCTTCCGGAGCGGTGAACTGCGGTCCCTTGTCCTCGCTGTTCTCCGGGACGACCGCGGCCACGATCCGTCCCGATACCCGGTCGTTGGACGACAACCCCATCGATGCCTGGACCCGCAGGCAACCGGCCAGGGCGGGCACCAGCAGAGCGGCCAGCACGATCGCCGCTGTCACCCGCGCGCGCAGGCGGCGGCGCGAGCGCAGAACAGGGACCGGGGAGCCGGGTTTCGTGGTAACGGGACTCGAAGGCACGGATGACATGGTGCCAGGCCGCGACTCACCGACGCCATGCGACGGGCCCGGCCGCGTCACCGGAGGACGAGTCGTCGTATCCGGTTCCGGCGCGAACCGTCCGGACCAGCAGCGGTACCCCGAGCAGGCCCAGCGCGATCCCGCCGTAGGCGGCCGAGTACGGCAGGCCGAGGAAAACGGCGTGTGCCAGCGCCGATCCCAGCCACGTCCACAGGAACATCAGCACCGGGACGCCCAGCCGCCGGGTGGGCGGGGCGGTCCGTTCCCATACGGTCAGCGCACCGGCGATGAGGCCGGCCACCAGGAACCAGCCGAGATAGTTCGTCCAGGGGATGGCCGCGAGGCCCGGTAGCCCCGAATCGGTTTCGGCCCACCGCCACTGCCCGTCGGCCACCATCTGCGGGTCCAGGAACAGATCCCAGCCCACCGAACCTGCCGCGGTGGCGACGATCCGCGACACCGGCGTACGGCACAGCATTCCCGCGACCACCCAGATCGGGTATATTCCGCCGGTCCACGCGAGCGGGACCACCAGCGGCACCTCGAACAGTGCCGGGCCCAGCCGTCCGACCGCGTAGTCGTAGGCGCCGAACGGGAAGCCGGTCGCGGTACCCACGGCCTCGGCGGTGAGACCGATTCCGGAGACGAGCACACCGAAACCCGCCGCGTAGCGCACACCGCGCGTCACTGCCGCGTGCACCAGGGCAGTGCCGGCCGAAGCGAGCACCACCGCCACCGTGACGGCGTCGCGCGCGGACCCACTCGTCAGCGGATAGGCGATCTGCACCGCGATGAGCAGCAGCAGGCAACCGGCCGGCACCAGCTCACGCGTGCTGTCCACCCGGATCCTCGGCACCGCCACGCTCATCTGCGCAGCCACCGCCACCCGCGCCGGTTGTCGCGCAGAACCAGCCGCGCCGCGGTTCGTCCGCTCGCTCCGGATACCCCGCCGCCCGGATGGGTGGAGGCGCCGGTGAGGTAGAGGCCGGGCGCGCCGGGTACCCGCTGCCCGGACAGTTCCGGTAGCGGCCGCCACAACATCATTTGATCGAGGCTCATCTCGATATGCATGACATTGCCGCCGCGCAGCCCCATCTCGGTTTCCAGATCGACCGGCGTCTGGATATGGCGGCGCAACACCGTCGCCGCGGCGCCCGGCGCGTAGCGGTCGAGTTCACCGATGATCCGGTCGGCCTCGGATTCGGCATGCGCCGCCCAGTCCGTGCCGTCGGCGAGCCGGTACGGATGCCACTGCGACCACAGCGAGAGCTGATGCTCGCCGGCCGGGGCGATACCGGGGTCCAGTGCGCTGAAACTCATCCCGAGCACCACCGGCCGCGGTGGCAGCCGGCCGCCGAGGGCGTTTCCGTGCGCGAGCCGCAACTCCCGGCGATCGGTGACCAGTAATTGCAGGCCGGTCGCGGATTCGCCGGTCGTCGCGCCCGGATACTGCGGTAGCGCGCTGGTCGCGGCCCGCACCACCATGCCGATACCGGGACCGACGCGGATCCGTCGCCGCCACCCGTCCAGCGTTTCCGGGTCGAAACCGCCGGCGCGCAGCAGTTCGAGGGTGGTGAGGATATGGGTTCCGGCGATCACGGTTTCGGCGGTGTGATCGCGCCCCGCGGCGGTACGGATCTGCCACCGGCCGCCGCGGCGGGTGAGTGCGGTGACCGCGTCACCGGCCACGATCTCCCCGCCCTCGGCGCGCAGCCGGGCCACCAGCGCTTCGGTGAGCGCGCCGCTGCCGCCGACCGCGCGTCCCGGCGGCAAGGTGTGCATGAGCGCCGCGAACCCCACCATCGGCGCGGTCCCCGGTTCCGACATCGGCGGGCCCGATTGCGCACCGAACCAGGCCAGCGCGGCCTTGAGCCGCTCGTCGTCGAACCAGCTGTCCAGCAGCGCATCACCGCTCTGCAGGAACTCCCGCGACAGTGCGCTGCCGCCCGCACGGGCGTCCAGGCCCCAGAACGAACGCAGGAGATGGCCCGGGGCCGGCGCACCCCCGAATGAGCGCATCACCCGGCTTGCGCGCGGTTCCCAGACCGCCACGAAACGCCGGTAGGCGGCCGCGTCGCGATCGCCGCAGGCGGCGGCCACGGACGCGCAGGTGCGGTCGAGGTCGCGGTGGAAGACGATCGGGGCGGCGCCGGTATCGGGGCAGGCGGGTACGAAGGCCCATGGGTCGCAGTCGAGATAGCGCAGGCCGAACCGGTCCAGCGCCAGGTCCTCGATGATGCCGGTATGCCGGATCATGAGATGCGCCGATGATCCGCGGTCCACGCGATGCCCGGGGAAGCGTTCGACGGTCGATACCGCGCCGCCCAGGACGCTGTCGCGTTCCAGTACGCGCACCGGGTGGCCCGCCCGGGCCAGATAACACGCGGCGACCAGCGCGTTGTGCCCGGAGCCGACGATCACCACTGTCATGGCAGCGGAAGCGGTAACGGCCGGCCGAGAATGCCGAAGCGGCGGCTGTCGCCGGCGAAGACGAAATCGCGCAGTACGTCCTGGAAACCCATCCGCCGGTACAGCCGCCAGGCACGGTTGTCCTCGGCCGATACTTCGGGCGTGGACAGCAGGACGGCGCGTTCGGGCCGGTCGCGCAGGAGTGTGCGGAGCAGGATCGCGCCGATTCCGCGACCCTGCGCGCTCGGATGGACATGCAGTTCGGTGAGTTCGAAATAGTCGCCGAGCAGTCCCTGGGTCGCCGCTTCCGGCCAGCCGGACCGCCGCATACCCGCGTGTACCTGCTGTTGCCACCACTGGTGTGGTCCGCCGCGGTAGCCGTAGGCGATGGCGACGAGCGGCGAGGTGCGGATATCGAAGCCGCCGTTGTCCTCGGGGACCACTGCCGCCACGGCCTGCCAGCCGGCGCGCTGGGTGTGCTCGGTCCACATCGGCGCGCGATGGTGTTCGGTGCCGCGCGGATAGTCCATGGCCGCGACGTACACAGACAGTGCATCGTGCAGGCGGGCGCGCAGGGCGGGGACCGAGAGGTCGACGACGACCGGGGCGGGGAGGTGGTTGGGTTTGACGGCGGTCATTGCGGTATCGGTGGGCTCTTTCGCTGTCGGCGGGGCGGAGCTGGGACTTTCCGGCGGGCGAACATGTCGGTGGTCGTCTCTATATTCAAGCTCGAGCCAAACGTTCGAATACCTGTTCGGCCCCCCACGGTGCACGCTCAGCCTGCCATACCGGCGGACCGCCGCGGGGGCCGGCAGGGGAGATACGGAGGGACGGCCATGGTGGATCGAAACGTTCACCCGGGTCAATCGGGCCGCGCGGGGATGCTGCTGCAACGCGCCGACGGACTGTTGATGGAAGCGGCGGGGGAGAACGACCCCTCGGAGCGATTCCGGGTCGCGTATCTGGCCGCGCTGCGTGGGGCGGGGGCGGTACTGGCACTCACCGGCGCCGATACCGCGCCGCGGGCCCGTTCGCGTAACGCCTGGGTGATGTTGCAGCGCGCCGCGCCCGAATTCGTGATGTGGGCGGACTATTTCAGCGGTCATTCCGCGACCCGGGCGGCGTTGGAGGCCGGTCTGCCGCGCGAAATCGACGAGGCCCGCGCCGATGAGTTCTACGCGCGGGTCGGCGCGTTCCTGCACGATGTGGAGGATCTGATAGCGCCGGCGGCGCGGCTGCGGGCCGCGGGGGACGGGTACGACACGCCGCGTGAGGACACATAGCCGTGCCCGTACCGGGGTGCCGGGGCTGTACTCCGTATCCGGCGCCGTCATCGGCCCGGAGGGGCCCCGGTGAGCAGGCGCTACCGACCGGTCGGCCCGCGCGCACCGAACGATGAACCCGGCGCCGGCCGCGGCGCGCTTGCGCCTGTGACCGATATCGGCGCGGGTCTCCTACCACGGCTTTCGGTACGTGCCGGGCTCACTGCGATCACGAAGTTCGCTCGGCTGTACCCATATGGTGGTACGGCTCTGGGGGAACTCGTATCATTGGTGACAGATAGCCGCCAAGGGGTTATCTGTCGCCTACCCGGAGGCGACAGCCACGTCCTAGTGCCGGGGGAGGTACCGTGCCACTCTCCGAGCACGAGCAGCGCATGCTCGAACAGATCGAGAGCGCTCTCTATGCTGAGGATCCGAAGTTCGCGTCGTCCGTCCGCGGTGGACGCTTCCGTACGCCGTCGAGTCGCCGCAGACTCCAGGCCGCGGCCTTGTTCGTACTCGGCCTCGTCCTGCTGATCGCCGGTATAGCCCTACCGGTGCGGCCCGGTGGTTTCCCGATCATCAGTCTGATCGGATTCATTGTGATGTTCGGTGCGGGAGTTCTGGTCCTGCTCGGCGGAACGAAGGGTGGACCGGCGGGCGGGGGTGATACGTCCCCGAACGATCCGCCGGCCGCATCGGGATCGTCGCCGCGCGGCGGTGGTCGCAGCCGGCAACGCCGTTCCGGTGGATTCACCGAGCGGATGGAAGACCGGTTCCGTAGAAGGTTCGAACAGGAGTAGTAGCCGGCCGAGGCGAACCTCTCACATATAGCGCGGACCCTGCTTCCCACTTCCCCCCACCGGAGCCCTCCACAACGCCCCACCGCACGCCGTGACGGTGCGTGAACAGGGGGTTT
>NZ_JARWNW010000042.1 GCF_029868325.1 Nocardia carnea | reverse complement strand
TTATATTCTCGCCCCCCCCCCCCCCCGCCGGCGCCGCCCGGTTCGGGCGGGGGGGGGGGGGGCGCCCCCCCCCCCCGGGGGCCCCCCCCCCCCACCGATCCCAGGTCAGTGCGGGGTTTTCGCCATCGTCACCGGCTGCCCGCCGGGAGTCCCCGGCGGGGGCGGTGGTGGTTGCCGGGGGATCGGCCGCGACCCCGGTCCGGGCCGCCAGAACAACCGGCCGTGGCTGCTGCGGTCGCGTAACGCCCACATCCGCCAGGTGAGCACGGGATGGGAGGCCATGGCGTTCACCATCCAGACGAAGAAGCCGCGTTCCTGGGCGGCGCGGTCGGCCATTTCGTCGAAATCCACCGAGGTGTTGAGGTATTTACCGGCCGCCAATGTGCCCATAGCCGGTGCCGCGCCCTGCGGCCGGTGGCAGTAACCGTGGTTGTCGGCCGTGTACTCCTGCGACCGGATGAGCGAATTTCCCAGGATCGGCAGGAACGGGACTAGGAACATCCCCAGCTGCCGCCAATAGGACGCATGCCCGGCCGCGATATGGCCGACCTCGTGGCCGATGATGAACGCGAGCGCGTCCGGTTCGCGGGCGGCGCCGCTGACCTCGAAAAGGTCGCTGTAGACCACCACGTAGCGGCGGAATCCGTGGCCGGAGGCGAATGCGTTGATCTGCCCGTTCCCGAGTACCACGTACGCATCCGGTGCTGCTGCCATACCGAACCGGGCCGCGGCCTCCTGCACCATCCGGTAGCCCTCGGGGAACTGGGTCGGCGACATCTTCACGCCGTTGACCCGCTGCCGCGAATAGTTGAGCCCGCGCCCCAGCCAGATCAGCAGGGGCGCCCCAACGAGGATCAGGATGTACTCGTTGACGGCACCGAGCACGAGCAGCAGAAAAGCCAGCAGATACGCAACTCCCGTGAACAGCACCACCACGGTCAGCAGCGGGATCTCCCAGCTGTGCCGGGCGGGCATACCGAACGGCGACAGTCCACGCGGTTCGTGCGCCGGACCCGGCGGCGGGGGATAACCGGCCGGTAGAGCCGCCGGGGCGCCCGGACGGTCGGTGAGCCACGGGTAGGGCCCGGGCTCCGGCGGATTCGTGCCCCAGTGGGGGCCGGACCCGGACGGTTGCTGTGGGTCGTGCGGCTGCATACCCCGACTCTAAGCGGACCTCCGCACTCGTTCGGCCGGGTACGGAAGGTCACACCGGTTCGCGCGGTGCCACCCGCCCGCCGTCATCGGCCGTTTCCGGGCCTGACACAATCGCGGCATGCGCGTATACCTGGGTGCCGATCACGCTGGTTTCGAATTGAAGAACGTTGTCAAAGATCACCTCGAGAAGGCCGGTCACGAGGTCGTCGACTGCGGCGCCCTCGTCTACGACGCTCTCGACGACTACCCCGCCTTCTGCATCGAGGCGGCCCGTCGCACCGTCGCCGACCCGGGCAGTCTGGGACTGGTGTTCGGTGGCAGCGGTAACGGTGAGCAGATCGCCGCGAACAAGGTGCCCGGCGCGCGGTGTGCGCTGGCCTGGAGCGTCGAAACCGCACGGCTGGCCCGTGAACACAACAATGCCCAGCTGATCGGTATCGGTGGCCGGATGCATTCGCAGCAGGAGGCGCTGGAGATCGTGGATGCCTTCGTGACGACCCCGTGGTCGGAGGAGGAGCGGCACCAGCGTCGTATCGATATCCTCGCCGCCTACGAGAAGACCGGCGAAGCGCCCGCTCTGCCCGCCTCCTGACGCGAGTGCCGGAGGGACATACCCTGCACCGGCTCGCCCGCCGGCACGAACGGCGCCTGGCCGGTGCGGTGGTGCGGGTATCGAGTCCGCAGGGGAAATTCGCCGCGGGTGCCGCCCGGGTGGACGGGCGCACCCTGCTGCGGTCGCAGGCCTGGGGCAAACATCTGCTGCACGAGTACGAGGGCGAGCTGTTCGTCCACGTCCACCTCGGGCTGTACGGCACGTTCACCGAATCCGGTCTGCCGATGCCGGAGCCGGTGGGGCAGGTGCGGATGCGGATATCCGGGCCCGGCCGCGACGGGTCCGGGTTCGGGACCGATCTGCGCGGGCCGACGGCCTGTGAAATCCTGACACCGCCGGAGGTGGCGGCGCTCGTCGACCGGCTCGGACCCGACCCGCTGCGTCCCGATGCCGACCCGGACCGGGCCTGGGCGCGGATCAGCCGCTCCCGGCGCAGTATCGGCTCCTTGCTCATGGACCAGGGCGTCATCGCCGGGGTGGGTAATGTCTATCGTGCGGAAGTGCTGTTCCGGCACGGTATTTCCCCGTCCCGGCCCGGTACCGGGATCACTCCGGCCGAATGGTCGGCGCTATGGGCGGATCTGGTCGGACTGATGCGGGTCGGGGTGCGCCGCGGGAAGATGCACGTGGTGCGTCCCGAACACGATCACGGCGCGCCGTCCTACGCCGCCGACCGGCCGCGCACCTACGTCTACCGGCGGGCGGGCGAGCCGTGCCGCTGCTGTGCCGCGCCGGTGCGGCACAGCGTTCTGGAGGGCCGGAACCTGTTCTGGTGCGCCGGGTGCCAGCCCGGCTGAACCTGTCTGTTCGGCCCGCTCAACCCGCCACTGCGGTATCGACCGCCCCGCCCGCGGCCTCGGCGCCGACGTAGCGGCGCCCGCCCGCGGTTTTCGCCGAGTACATGGCGAGGTCCGCGCGGCGGAGCAGTTCGGCCAGTTCGGCGCGGTCCTCGGGCGGCGAGTACGTGGTGCCGACACTGGCCGATACCGGTACCGGCCCGGCCGCGGTCCAGACCGAATCATTGAGTGCGAGCACGATATTCGCGGCCAGTTCGGCGACACGGTCCTTGTCGAGACCGGCCGCGAGGACGAACTCGTCGCCGCCGTAGCGGCAGACCACGGTCCCCGGGGGCGCCACCTCGCGCAGGCGTTGCGCCAGTTCGACCAGTACCTCGTCGCCGACTGCGTGACCGTAGTTGTCGTTGATCTGCTTGAACCGGTCCAGATCGACCACCAGCAGCCCGACCCCGCGTTGCGGGTGATCGGCCATCTGCCGGACTCGTTTGCGCAGCAGGGTGCGGTTGGCCAGGCCGGTGAGCGCGTCATGGGTGGCTTCGTGTTCGAGCCGCTGCTGGAGGGCGGCGAATTCACGCACCCGCTGCGTGGCCTCGTCGGAGAAGTTCTTCTTCTGCTGCGCCAGCGCCAGCTCCTGCAGCGCCTGGGCGTAGCTGTCGATGGCCTGGCTGGCCACCAGCGGCCACTGGGTCGCCACCAGGGAGCCGCGCGGTCCGGCAGGGAAGCCCAGCAGGGTGCGGGTCACCAGGGCGAGCATCCGCACCTGGTGCAGCGGTTCCGCGCACAGCCGCGCCCCGAGCCGGCGGGCGGCGCGAATCGGGAACGGATCGGACACCGTGAGCTCGAGGAGCTGCTCGAGGATATCCACGAGGACAGGTTCGATCTCGGCCGCGGTGATATCGGCATCGGGCTGGGCACCCGCCGCCAGGGCCCATTCGCGGGCGGTGGAATGGACGGGTGGCCGGCTCTCAGCAGGCATCGCGATCACCGCAGGCGGAGGTAATCGCGCCGCGACCGCGCGGCTTCGGTGCCGGGGCCACCCGGCTCTGTCGTACTGCTGTGCGGATGGTCCACCTTGTCGGGTGCACGCCACCGCCCCCTTTCCAGATACCCCGTCCGGCAAGAAGATCGTAGCAAGATGGTGGGGCCCGGAGACCTGCGTTCTAGAACAAGTTCTCGAACCCCGGAACAACAGCAATCTCTGGCGTATCGTCCGGAACCCGCCGGTGTTACACACTTTCGGGAAATTTTTTTCGCGCGCGCCGGGGAGTGCCCGGCTGTCGTGTTCACGCGATAGGTCGTACCGGTTCCGGCCCGGGCGGCTCAGGGGACCCGGACGGCGCGCCGGCGCCCGGAACGGGGGCTGATTGGCGAAAAGAAAGTGGCATTCGGTACAGTCGCTCATGCACACGGCATCGTGGCGATCCCACCGCTGCTGTATGCATGCGGGTGTAGTTCAATGGTAGAACCTCAGCCTTCCAAGCTGATGGTGCGGGTTCGATTCCCGTCACCCGCTCTCTCCGAGACCGGAAACCACCCCTTCGGGGGTACTACGGGGTGTGGCGCAGCTTGGTAGCGCACCCGCTTTGGGAGCGGGTGGTCGCAGGTTCAAATCCTGTCACCCCGACATTTCTCGCCCGTCTCCCGGAATCGGCTCCGGTATCTCAGCTACGGGCCCGGGACGGTTGCTTACCGTTGGGTGCCCCGTTGCGCTGGACAGCGTAGGTGCGTGGCGGCGGCGGAGTCTCCACCGGTAGTTCGGCGCGGCGGCCGAAGGCCTGGTCGATCAGCTCCGATGCGGCGCGGGTGACGATGAGGCGCGCGATGGCGAGATCGGTTTCCAGTTTGGTGCGGTCCTTGATATTTCGTTCGGACTGCTCGTAGCTCTTTCCGGCGAGGATATGGAAGATATCGGCGGCATAGCGGTCGGCGATCCGGTCGCAATCGGCGCGGAGGCGCTCGACGAGCTGGAAGGTCACGTTGGGGGGCAGGCCCGCATCGCCGAGGCGGGTGGCCAGATCGCTGCATCGCGGGTTGGTGACCCGGTAGACGTCGAACGGGTCGTCGCTGGCGGCGAGTGCCTGTTGTACGTACTCGGGTAGCTCGTAGGCGGGTTCCTCGGGTTCCGGCGCAGGCGGATGGTCCGGTGACGGGCGGTCGGGTGCACCGGGGTTCTGGTCGGTGACACCGAGTACATCGGCGAGGCCGTCGCCGCGGTCCCAGGCGGAGAGCAGTTCCCGGATGCCGTTGAGTTTCATCCCGCGGCCCAGCAATCGGCTGATGGTCTGCAGCCGATTGAGATGGTCGGATCCGTAGTACCCGATACGTCCCCGGACATCGGGCGAGGGCAGCAGGCCCCGCTCGTGGTACACGCGGACACTGCGCACGGTGGTCTCGGCGGCCCGCGCCAGCTCGTCGATCGTGTACTCGGATTCGCCAGGCATACCTATAGGAAACCATATTTGGGCCCGTAGATAAACGGTCCGTAACCAAACGAACCGCTGTATGGCGGCTTGAATATGTGAAATGAAGATCAACGTACCGTTAAGTAGCGGTACGAGGCCTTGCTTCCAGACCTGTCGGTGTTCTACCGTCGTGATGCAGCTGACATCGGCTGTTTCCGGGGACTGTTGAGCAGCCCTGACGATCCGCCCGACCAACGGGACACGTATCGGTACCCCCGGCGTGCCCTCGGCAGTTCCGGAGACGGTGATGAGCACAGTACGAGTACGGTCGTTGAGCGTTGTTCTACCTCGCACGACAAATCAGTCGCGGGTTTCCGCGCCACCCCCTTCCGCGGCGGTGAAATCGGCGCAGCGCCCACCGTGTGCGGAGATCCCGGACAGCTGGGACCTGGATTCGGGCACACCCGACGCCTGGCATTCGGCAGTACGTACTTGCTATGGCTGTCCCTTGTTCGATCAATGTGCGCGCTTGGCGCAGACTCTCATCGAGCGGGGCGATGCACCGCGAGCCATGATCTGGGCGGGCATCGCCTACGACAACTCGGGCAACGTCATAGAGAACTTGGATCGGCACCGCACTGTGCCGATCGATCACAAACGGCCGATGCGGATCATCCGCAACGGTCCGCGCCCCACGCACGGCGCGGTGGTATCCGGTGCGCCCAAACGCCATATCGTCCTGGGTCGTCCGCTCCAGCCGACGGGCACCGCTGCTGTCTGACTATGCTGCGGGAGCAAGCGCGGATCTAGTTCTGGTGGTGCGTAGATGACAATCCTGGCGTTGGAGATCGGCACGACACGGCTCGCTGCGATCGAGATCGCCGACGATGTGGGCTCCGACCAGGTCCAGCAGATACCGATACCGCGACAGGGCGCCTGGGACAAGGTGCGCGAGCTCCTGCTCCGGATCGCGGCGGGCCGGGAGGTCGCCGCGGTCGGAATCGCCTCCAACGGGCCGATCGATATGGCCTCCGGTGTGGTGGCGCCCGCGCAGGTTCAGGAATGGCAGTCCGGTTTTCCGCTGGTCGAGTCGGTCCAGCAGCTTTTCCCCGCCGCCTCCGTGGCGATGGCGCTGGACGGTGTCTGTCTTTCGCTGGCCGAACGGCATTTCGGGGCAACTCGTGAGGTGATGGATTCGCTATCGATACACCTGTCGGAGACGGTGTTCGGCGGGGTGATGGTGGGCGGATTCGTGGTGGTCGGGCGGACCGGTAACGCCGGCCAGGTCGGTCATGTGCTCGTACCGGGCTACGACGATCCGTGTGTGTGCGGGGGCCGCGGATGCCTGGAATCGGTGGCGGGTGCGCCGGCTTTGACGGCTTGGGCCCGGCAGCAGGGCTGGGCCGGGAATTCGGTGACCGGCCTCGCGGCGGACGCGCAGGCCGGAGACCGTATCGCCCTGGCGGCGCTGGAACGAGCCGGTATCGCGGTGGGCCGGGCCATCGCTTCGGTGGCGGCACTGCTGGATATCGACCGGGTCGTCGTCGGCGGGCCCATCGCCGCGGCCGGCTCCGCGCTGTGGAAACCGCTGCAGAACGCGGTCGCGATGCATGCGCGATTGCCCTTTCTGCCCGGGTTGCGTGTGGTTTCCTCCGAGTTGGCGGATCTGGGACTGCTTGCGGGTGCGGGGGTTATCGCGCTGACCTCGCAGAATGCGTGATCTGCCCACCGGGCAGTAGTTTTCGGCGGTCGGCGCCGGTCGCCGCCGCGGGCGGCGTGGCTGCTCGGCGGCCGGGTCCGGACCATTCATCGAGGACCCGATTCGGTTGTGCTCATATCGGGGTCCGTATCATTGCCCGTTCGGGTGGCCGGATGGTCGTACCTCTCCGGCGGTGGCCGCGGGGTGGATTTCTGTGTCGTGCGGCTTATCGACTGCGATTTCACTGTTGAGCGTACCGCTGTGTAACGGTACATTATCTCCTGCGGATGTTGTCGCGATAGCGATAAGCCCCGCGCAACGGTTGGACGCACGCGATGAGAGGGCGCAGTGATCCCCTGGGTGACGGTCGAAACTTTGGCGCCGGAAGGTTTCTCGGTCGCGTCGGTCGGGGATACCGCACGCGAGTTCGCCGACTGGCGCCGCGTTGTACAGCGACAGTTCGCACGTACCCCAGCTCTCTACGACGGATTGACCACACGCGATATCGCCGAGGCTCTGCGTACTGCCACGACGGGGGCCATCGACCTGGATCGCGCCTTCACCACTCGATCCGGACCGCACCGGCTGATGGTCCGGCCGGTATTCGGGCCCGCCGGGGAAGTGCACGCGGTGCGCTGGTGGGCCGGGCCCGCGGACGGTCCGGTGCCGCCACTACCGGCGGCGGTCGGCGCGATCTGGGATCTGGACAGCCAAACCCTCGCGCAGCCCAGCGGTATCACGGCGCTGTCGGGTAGCGCACCCGAAGAGTATGTACCGCGGATGTCGATCGCCGAATTCTTCCATCGTATCTCGGCATTCGACCGGCACGCGGAAGTCCTCGACCTGCTGTACGGCCCCGTGGCCGGTGACAAAATGCAATTCGAGGTCACCGTGCTGCGTAATGCCGGGCGGGCAACCCGCTGGCGGATCTCTGTGCGGGCCCGCAACGACGAACACACCCGCGGTGCGTGGTGGCTGATCGAGGACATCACGTCGGAGGACAATCCGGCCATCTGGCCGACTCTGGAGAGTGTCGGCCTGCGGGAGGCACACCGCCGCGCGGGCAACCATCTCGCGGTCGTCCAGTTGGGATATACCAGTATTTCGCATTGGCTCACCGATCCGGCACCGTGGATACGCTGGGACTATCTGTTCCGGCCGGTCGATGTTTTCCATCCCGACGATCGGGTCCGGCTGGTGGAACTCGGTTCTCGGGTCCGCGGTGGCGAGAGCGCGGGCGTCACGGTACGGGCGTTGAACTACAGCGGCGGTTACACCCCCACCTCGCTACTGCTGTATCCGTACCCGGGATTCTCCAACCGGGAGCTGGCCATCGCCCAATTGGTGCGGGTGGCCGACGATATCCCCGTGGTGGAACCGGATCTGACGGGTCCGGTCGCAACGGAGAGCCCGATCGGTTACGACGACCAGTTGCGGTTCCGGCTGGCGGGCCGGCTGCGGCACAGTCCGGTGTCCTGAGAACGGGTGTATTCGCGGGTCCCCATGCCTGGGAAGATGTTTTCCGTTGGTGGACAGGCTGCTCTCTACCATTCCGAGAGTGAGGACTGGGGCGGCTGGACGCGCGGATTCGGGCGAGGCACTGCTTCGCCGGATGGCTGCACGGCGCCGTCGCGACAATATCGTCGTCGTGGTCCTGGCGGTGCTCGCGGTACTCGGCGGCGGGCACGCTGTCTACAGTTTCTTCGCCCCCGACCCGGCCCCACCGGGAGACGAGGAGATGGTGCGGGTCACAGGGCACGCGAGTCTGGCGGCTTCGTTCGCCCAGGATTTTGTCGTCACCTATCTGAGCGCCGACGCGAGCGATCAGGACGCGCTGTCACGTTATGTCGACGGGACACAGCGGATCTCGTTACCGAAAACGGGGGCACAGGTCAGCGCGCCGCTGGTGGTCTATATCACGCGCACCCTCGACGCCGGCGCGGTCGAGGTGTGGTCGGTGACCGTATCGGTGCAGATGGGCCGGACCGGGTCGGGTACCGCGCGGCATTACTACCGGGTCCCGGTCTCGGTGTCCGAGGGCAGTCTGCGGGCGCTCACTCTGCCCGCCGCGGTGGAACCGCCCGCGGTCGGCTCGGATCTGGCGCAGGCGTATTCGGCCCCGTGCGGGGAGGAGACGGCGTTCGCGCAGGTCGCCACCGGATTCCTGAACGCGTATCTGACCGGCGCCGGCGATGTGGCGCGCTATGTCACCGTCGATTCCGGAATTTCGGCGTTGCGTCCGGCGCCGTTCACCGAACTCGGCACAGTGACCGTGACCGCCGAGGATTCCGCCTGCGGTACCGCCGGCTCCAATGCGCAGGTATTGGCAACAGTCACCCCGGAGGGCGCGTCCGGGACCGCCCCGGCGCTGGCCTACCCGCTCACCATGGTCCGCGGTGAGGGGCAGTGGCAGGTGCGGGCCATCGAGACACTGCCGGCGCTGAAGGAGCCACTGACCCTGGTCGTGCCACCAGGAGAGAACACCGGCCCGGCCACCGGCAGCACCACGGGAGCCCCGACGACCACCGCGGAGATCCCCCCGGCGACCCAGAACTGATACGAGGCGGCAACCATGAGCAATCTCAGCAATATCCTCTACGGCATCCTGGTATTCGTACGGTGGGCCGGACTGATCCTCATCACCATCGTCTCGATGGCCGTGCTGATCTCGGAGGCCGCGAAATCCAAGCTGTCCCCGGCCAAAATTCTCGGTGTCGCGGGTTCGGCGATTCTGGCCGCCGTACTGTTCTGGATGCTGCCGACACTGGTGAACTTCGCCCGCGCGGACGCCAATATGATCGTTCCGGACCACCCCGTCGGGGGCGGTTATCAGTGACCGCCCAGGTAATCAAGATTTTCACGCCGGTCAAACGCGTCCCCACCATGATCGGCAAGGCCCAGAACGGGCAGAAGCTGCCGTTCGGTCCCTATACCCTGCCGCAGGTGGCGGGTGTGGCCATCGGCTTGATCATCACGGGTGCCGCGGCGATGTCCCTGCCGGCGAATCCGGCGATCACCTTTCTGGCCGGGCTGGCGCTCACGGCCGTGCTCGGTTTTGCGTTGGGCCTCGTCCCGTACACGGGTGTGCGGTTGTTCTCGCGGGTGGTCTGGTTCGCGCGACTGATCTGCTATCCGAAACCGGTACTCGCCTCGGGAATGCCGGTGACCCCCGAATCGGCCCGGATCACCATGTTCGTCGAGGAAACCGTGGTGGCCATACTGCCGCACGAACCGGCTCCGGGCAGTCCCCGGAAAAGCCGCGCCCAACGGGTTTCGGCCCGGGGCGGGCAGCTGTTGGACCTGCTGAACACGAATCGGGTCCCGCGCCCCGTGGAGGTGGTGGATTCGCCCCCACCGGCATCCAGCTGGCGGTCGATGATCAGCGGTAACGGAGGGCGGTCGGCAATCGGAGAGGGACGCTGATGGGGTTCAACCGGGACCTACAACCCACGGCCGCGATTCGCGGGCATCTCCAGTTCACCCATTCGGGCCTGGTCACGGCCACGTACTTCATCACGCCGCTCGGGTACGGTCTGCGTAAGGCCGGCGATAAATTCGATGTCAAACTCGCGCACCACGCGCTGATCAACAACCTGCCCAACGGGTCACTGTTGCTGGGGATCCAGGCGCGGCAGAACACGCTCGATGTGCTGAGCAAAATGGTCGAGGGTGTGGATCTGGACGAATGCGCCGATTACGCCGACGAGGTGTTCGCCTCCTATGAGCGGGTCCGCGCCATCTCCCCGCAGACCCGGATCTACCTACTCTCAATTCCGGTGGGTACCGCGAGTACCGGCGGAATATCGGCGCTGTCCAGGATGTGGCGGGGGAGTACGACGACTATCGACGCGACGGCCATCTCGCGTGCCGAACTCGATGCCTACGAGGACGAAGCCAATGAGATCCTGTCGCGGGTCGGCGGGGATTTCGACCCGGTACCGGTGCCCGCGGCCTTGTTCCAGTGGCTGTGGGAGCACTATCTGGCTCGCGGAGCGGTCGGTGATCCGGTGGCACCGACCCGCGCGGGTGCACTCGACGAGGCGACGGCGGCGGTTTTCAAATCCGCGGCACTGGACGAAGGCGCCCGGGCCGACTCCCAGCGCCGGCTGCGCCCCTCGTTCGTCCCGGTGATCAAGGTGGTGCAGCCGGACACCGGATACCGTCCGTCCTACCAGGCAATGCTGACCCCGCGGTCGTTCCCCTATTCGGGCATGATGTTCCCGGGTGGTAGCGAATTCCTGAATGTGATCGACGGTCTCGGCGGCGCGGTTACCGTCGACTGGGGAATGCGGATCTCCACCAAACCTGCCGATCAAGTGCTCAAGAGCAACGAGGTGAATCTGCGCCGTCTCGGCGAACAGATGGACCAGCGTGACCAGGAAGTTTCGTTCGCGCAGAACACGCTCATGTCCAAGGCACAGATGCTGGGGGAATACAACCAGCACTTCGAGGTCAACGGCGGGGAATCGGAGGTGTCCTTCACCACCGTGATCGCGGTAGGGGGGCCTTCCCGGGACGAGACCATGGACGCGGTGAACACGCTGCGCCGCCGCTACAAGCGATTCCAAGTGGAGATGGCCGCACCGGTCGGTGCACAGGTCGATCTCTGGTCGCTGCTGGTCCCCGGCAGTCCGCCGCGGCGGGCGTTCGACGATTTCGCCCATATCGTGCCCTCCGATATGTGGGCGGGTTTCGTTCCGTTCACGACGAGCCAGATCGGTGACGACAGCGGTCCGGTGATCGGCCTCAACCTGCTGTCCGGGCATTTCGAGCCGATTCATTTCGGAATCATGGAGGCGGCGCTGCACGACCTGTCCGCGTCTTTCGCGGTCACCGGCGAACTCGGCTCGGGTAAATCGTATTTCCTGAAGCTCATGGCCGTGCTCGTCCACGATATGGGCGGGCAGTTCCTGGCGATCGACCGAAGCCAGGTGGGGGAGTGGGAACATTTCGCCGCCGCCATCGACGATGCCGTGGTCATCGACCTGGCGAACCCATCGGTCTCGCTGGATCCGCTGCGGCTGTTCGATCCCCGTGTGGCCGGGGAGCGAGCACTGGATTCGGTGCTTCCCCTACTCGATCTGTCGCCTACATCGGGAACGGGTGCGGTGATCAGCAACCTGCTGTCACCCAAGGGGATCACCGAGCACAACATCGCCAGCCTACTGGACCTCTACCGTGTGGTGTGCCGGTTGCGCGACGAACCCGGGGCGCTCGACGAATACGCGGATCTGGCGTCCAGGCTGGGAACCATTGTCGAACGAGTGCCGGTGCTGTTCGACCCGAACCTTGCGCCCATCCGGTTGGATGCTGCCGCCACCGTGGTTCGCAGCCACAACCTCGCCCTGCCGACCGCCGAGGAATTGACCACCCCGCACCTCTACAATCGGCTGCCCTTGACCAAACGGCTCGGGACCGCGCTCTACGAGCTCGTCGGAGTGACCGCGCGGGAAGCATTCCTTTCCGACAACGGGCGTTTCGGTCTCCTCGTCGGCGACGAGGCGCACCATTTCACGCAGACTCAAGTCGGTGCGTCGGTGACCTCGGATTTCAGTCGTGACGGCCGTAAGCACCTCGCCGCGATCGGGCTGGCCTCCCATGATCCCGCCACCGATTTCCAGGGCGCGGCGCACAACCTGATCCCGAATCGGTTCGTCTTCCGGCAGCGCGACGAAACGCTGGCCCGCAACAGTCTGGAGTGGCTGGGCGTGGATCTGGAAGAGGCGCCCTACCTGTTGCAGGCACTTCGCGAGGAGACCTCGCCGCCGGTGGGAGCAGGCCGCCAGGTGCCGGAAGAACGTCGCGGTGAGATGTTCATGCGGGATGCGCTGAGCCGTATCGGGCGTGGCAAAGTACTGGGCCCGGCCCGAGCGGATCGAGCGGAAGCCATCACCAGCACGCCCACCGCAGTGTCCCGGACGACCCGGCGCGAACCGGAGTCGGTCCGGTGAGCGGGCGGCGCCGGGTGGATCGGTTGCGGTGGTGTCGAAGAGAAAGCTGATCGTGGTGCTGGTCCTGCTGGTGTGCTGTTGTTGCGGCGGGCCGGCGCTCATGGTGGGGGCGCCGTTCGCGGAGCTGACCTCGATGGCGAAACAGGATTTCGGGCGGCAATGCGATATCGCGCTCGGACCGGCCACCGGGACGACGCCCACCACCACCCCCGCCACCACCAGTACCGTATCGGTTCCCACCGCACCCCCTTCGCTCTCGGCCACGCCCACCGGAAACCCCTACGCATCTTTGACCTTCGCGGCCGACGACCCGGACGCCGGCCCGCGCGAACGGGAATGCGCGTCCGCCATGCAGGTGGCCCCCCGCCAGGGCCCGGCCTTGCAGGCAAGCAGCAATCATCCCGCCACGGTGTGCGCCGCGGAGCTCGCCCTGGGGTATCCCGAGGCGGGCGGCGCGGCGGAACCGGCCGGCTACATCCGGGACGTGATCTACAGCGCCTCCGTCGCCGGTTCGTCGGGACGGTGTATACCGGGCCGGGCACCCCGCGCGGCAGCGGTGGAGAACTGTGGTGATTCCGCATACGGCGAACCGGTGATCCTGCCGGAAACCGTGCGGGAACAGGCATTCTGCGGGCATGTGGTGGATCCCGCCGCTATATCGCCCGGTGATCTGGTGTTCTGGGATTACCGGGACAACGCCGCGACCCGGGCCGGTATAGCGCTGGGATCGGGTGAGTTGGTGACGATCGAGGACGGGAAATTCGTGCGCTCGGGTGTTCCCGGTGCCGGGCACGTCCAGATCAAGCGGGTACTGCGGGAGGTGTCGTGACCAGCGCGGAAATCGGGCCGTTCACCGTCGATGCGGAGTTCGAGGGCGAGGCGGAAGCGGAAGGTGCCCCCGAAACCGGGTCTCCGTGGGTCGGTGGGCGCCGGCGGTGGGGTTCCGGCGGAAGTCCCAACGCACCGGGAGTACCGGCAGCCCCGCCGGGGCCGGCCACTCCGGCCACCTCATCCGGCCCCACCGCGACCCCGGTCGCCCAGTCCGCGCCTGCGCCGGCGGCTGCCGCACCGCCGCCCGGTATCGCGCTACCCGGTCTCCCGGTCCTTCCGGTACCCGGCGTACCCGCCCCGGTAACCGGTACCCCGGCGGCGGCCGCTCCCGCGCCCGCCCCGGCGGCCGACCGCCGCGAGGAGACGGACCCCGAACCGCTGGTGGACCCCGACATGCTGGCGCGGATGGCGCCCATGGCGATGATGGCCGGCGCGTCCCTACTGCCCATGATCGGCTCGGCGCTCTCGGGGCTGACCGGTGCCGGCGGTGCGGCGCCCGTGGCCGAGGACGCCGCGACGGGGATGTCCCCGGAGGCCGAGCGTGCGATGAAGGTGCTGAAACTCCTCGAAGATATGTACGGCGAGGGCGAGCCCAAGGACCCCGAGGTGAAGAAACTGAAGGAGGAAGCCGGCGGATCGGATTCCTCCCGCGGTGCCGGGCCCGCGATGCTGAAGGCCAGAATGCTGTTCCAGGACAATGCCGCCACGGCCTTCAACAACCTCGACAAACAACTGGCCAAATACATTTCCGGTCTGGCGGGATCGAACAAGGTCGACAAGAACGCGGTGCGGTCGCTGTTGAAACAGGTCAACGCGGCGCTGGCCGAACTCGGACCGATGGCGTACACGAAGGAGGGCCAGCAGAAGGTTCGCAAGATCCTGACTGTGGCCCTGCAGGCGGCGCACAAGATCGTCGCCGGCGGATCCGCGAATGCCGGTGACGCCGCCTCGGCCATCAACCAGCTGACCAATCAATACCTGTACAACCTTCTGGGCAAAGAGCTGCCCGGCGGGGTGAAATTCGCGTCCGGCACGAGTAAGGGCGAGGCCGCGGTCGAGGGAGGATCCGCCCGTGCGAGGCATGCTGTGAAGACTGCCCTGAACCAGGTCGGCGATCCCTATGTCTGGGGAGCCGAGGGGCCGGACAGCTTCGACTGCTCGGGGCTCATGCAGTACGCGGCGAAGAAAGCCGGCGTGAACATTCCCCGTGTCGCCGACGATCAATTCAATTCCCTGCCGAAGGTCGCGAACAGGGATATCCAGCCGGGCGACCTGATCTTCCCCGAAAGCAGTTACAAGAACGGGGAGATGGGGCATGTGATGATGTACATCGGCGACGGTAAATGCGTGGAAGCCCCGAGCCGCGGCAAGGATGTCCGGGTCACCTCGTTGCCGAGCAGTTTCGCGGCGCGGCGCTGGGCGGACTGAACCGACCCTCCAAGGGCCGCTCCGCCGCCGCGCTCAGGGATCGAAGGGGTCCAGGCCTTCACGCGGATCGAGATGATCGAGGTTGGCCAGCCGTAGATGCCAGCGGTAGAGATCCCGCTTTGCGCTGAGGTTGTTCGGATCCGCGGCGAAAGCGTTCGCTGCTGACTCGAATCCTCGCGCCGCCTGGTTGCCGATTGCCCAGCGGGTATCGCGGCCGACCGTATTCCATTCGGCGGGAGTGATGGCCTGGCGCAGCGCGACATCGGAGTCCCAATTCTGCTTGACCCGGTTGACGAAGCCCTGATTGATCACAGCTCCGGGGCGCGGCCGGAGGGTGTGGCGCCGGAAGTTGGCTCCCGCCATCGCTGCCTGGGCCGCGAAGGCCGCGCGGGCCTCCAAGGGATCGGTGGGACGCATGTGATTTTCGACGGCGCGGGCAGCGGCGATCGCTTTCTGCAGTGGTTTCCAGCCATAGGGATTACTGGACATACTCGAGTTCATGGCAGCAAGGGCACGCAAACCCTGGTTGGACACTCCCTCGGGGGCGCCACCGGCGAGCAGTACGGCATTCAGCCAGTTGCCCGGAACCTTCATATCGCCCAGCCCGTCGAGCGCATGTGCGACACCGAGTGCGGTTTGCATACCGCCGAACGGGTTGGCCCGCTGCTCTGCCCGCATCAGCCAGTTGGCGCGGCCCTGGTGCCCCCAGTCGTACATCTGCTGGCGTGATGCCGCGGTGCGGATATTCGTCATTTCCGAACGTCGCTTGCCGCGCGCCAAGGGACTCAACGGGTTGGGCGTGGCCATCATGAGCCAGCCGGTCACCGGTGAGTTGTTGATGGTGCTGAGGGCAGCGAGCATGCCCAGCCCGCTCAGCGAACTGCCGCCGCCGGAACCGCCGGGGCCGACGCCCATCCCCATACCCGGAGCCGTACCCCCACCACCTCCGCTCTGATTGCCTTGGATGGCCAGCGCAAAACGATTCGCCACCCAGCTGTTTCCTCGATCCAGGCTGTTGCTGAGACGCCGGATCTGGCTGATGGCCACGATTTCCACCACACAGGCAATAACGATCACCGAAAGTACCTGGCCTGCCGCCTGATCGAACAGGTTGGTCATGAACAGGATATAGATCCCGAGGAAGCAGGTGAATGCGGCCATTCGTGCAGCGGAGATGAAGCCGTCCACGATATTGCGCACGAGATAGGTCTGGGTGGGCCCGTAGATGAAGCCACCTGCCGCAAAACCGAGGATGGCCATGAACCCGTGATAGATCGTGTCCAGTGCCGCTTTGGTGACCTTCAACGCCAGATAGACCGCGAACAACAACAGCAATGTGGCGCAGACCAGCAGAATCAGGCCGGTACCCACCTGCCCCATCGTGGGGTTGTCGGCCTTGGCGACTGCGGCCTGGTTGTTGCAGTTCTCCATACCCTCGCGGATATTGTCGTCGCTCCCGGAGAGCACTGCGGAAGTCCACGCACTCTCGCACGAGTAGTAGTTGTCGACCACGTGCCCGAAATTCCATACCTGCACCGGCTTCCGCGCAAAATTATCGGCCAGGTCGTTCTGCATACCGGTGACGAGTACTGCCGGGTTCGGGTTTCCGTCGCCCGTGAGGCCGGCGGCCACCGAGAGGCCGACATTGCGCCCCTGACTGAGCAATCCGTCCGAGGAGAGCACCTCGGCCAATGGTTCGGCGAGGAAGATCGGGCCCAGGACTGCCACACCGAACATGGTGACCACCTGCATGGTGGCTTTACCCGGAAAGCCACGAACTATGAACCATGCGACGAAGAACGCGCCGATGGTGACCGCGGTGATGAGCATCATGGGGGTGGCGATCTGGGCGACGAACGCGTCGGCTACGCCAGTGAGGGCGTCGGCGAACATATCGAGCCACGTGAAGCTGAAGGTGAAACCGACAATCCAGATCGCGGTGGTCACGATGGACATGTAGCCGATGAACTCCACGCCGAGAATGGTCCACAGAATCGTATTGCCAGGGTGCAACAGATCGCCTTTGTCGGTGGCGAATATGTAGTTTGCGAGCGGGACACCCTGGGAGTCCTTGACATTCATCCAGCTGAGACCGTCGATCTGCGAGACGCCGCTGCTCACCTGAGCGGTCGCAACGACACCGATGATCCCCGGAAAGACGACCAAGGCGAAAAGGGCCACCATTATCCACAGCACCCGGCGCCGCCACGGCCTGTCCCGTACCCAAGTCTTGCACCGGCGGACGAGCATGTCGGGATACCAGCGCAGTGGATCCCAGGAACGGCGCTCCGGCCGGGCCCTATCCGTTTCGGAGGAGGCGGAGGGGGCTGCCGGCGTGGAGCGCAGGTGCATAAGTGTTTCCTCCTGCGTCATCGCTCGACCCTTGTGACGGGTAGGGGTATGCGTACGCGAGCCTAGGGTCGCACGCTCGATAATGCCCTGTTCCAGCAGGTCAACGCTTCCCCGTGCTGGGAATCCACGACAATGGGTGCGTCACGAAGGGAGGCCGCGCACATGGTCGGCTGCCGGTGCCCGAAACCTTCCTCCGGCCGGTTGTCCAACGATCGCCGGGGGATAGTCCGTCGGCGGATGAACCGTGCTGCGGGTCGCGCTCGCCGGGGTCGGTGAATTCGTGGGTTTCGGAGACTTCCTCGAGGACAACTGGGACGAGCTCGCTGTCGGTGGGGCGAGTGTGGTGGGGTTCGTTTGTCGCGGGACACCGTGGGGTATCGCGCTCGGCGCTGCGGCGGGAGGTATCACCGCCGCGTTGCAGGGCGAGGATTTGGGAGGCGTTTTCATCGGTGCGGCGCTGGGTGGCGTCGGCGGGTTCGTCGGTGGGTTGGGTAGTTTCGGGGTCAAAGGGTTCATGGGCCGCGGTGGAGTGACCACGCTGGCCCGCAACAACGGGTGGTTCGGTGCGGTTCCCAGAGCGTTGGGCGGAGGGCACCTTTCGCCCTGGAGGACATACTTCGGTCTGCTCGGTATGTCTTTATCGGGTTGGACGGGCGACAGTATCCCCGAGACCGTGTACCAGCATCTCGGGTACCCCCGAATTCCACTGATCGATATCAGCGAGACGGAACTCGACAAGATTCCCGACGGTATGCCGCATGTCTATATGCCGGATCCGCAGCAGTTGCCGGAGGGACTCGAATTCACTCCGCCGGCGCAGCGGAATTTCCGATCGCTGCCCGCGGTCGAGCTGGACTGCTGGACCGGGTTCGGTGAGAAGCCGGTGCCGGCGACAGAGCTCCCGGAGGAGTCCGATGTCACCGACATATTCGGTGAAGAATCAGCGGGAATACCCGAATACGCTCGGCGCGTCGAACTCCTGCGTCATCGGTACAGCACGATCAGGGCGCAATCCAGTGTCGTCGCGGAGGCTGTGAAACGGTCGGCCGAACTGTGCCGGGGAGGGCGGGGTGATCTGGCGGCGTCGCTCGGGATTCAGAAAGAGTACGTCGCAACCGATCCACGTGATATGAAAAAACTCACCGAACTGCTGACCGAACACAACGAGAAACCCAGCGAATTCAGCGGGGTAACTGTATTTTCCGTCGACACCGGGCAGCTGAGCACCGCAATGCAGAGCGAGGATGCGTACACAATGGTCATCCTCGAATCCAGCTATGCGAGCGTCGAGACGATCATGTCGTTCTACGCTGGGCAGTTCGAAGAAGCCGCTGCGGCCGTTCAGAAGAAAAGTCAGCACGAAGATTCCGATTCCGGCTCGGATAAGCGGAACTCCGCCACCGAGTCCGGCGGCGAGCGGTCTCGTGGCCCGGGGTCTGCGGTGGATCCGGCTGCTGATCGGCCGGAGGCATCGGATGGGCCGGAGCCGAACGGGGTGCCGGCTCCAGAACCCTTGGATCTCAACGCGGGCAGCGGGTCGGAAACCGACCGCGGGTCCGGTCGGCTTTCCGGCGAGGGCGCGACCGGCAGCCCCGGCGACCCCGGTGTCCAGGACGCGGTCCCAGTGAATATGCCGGTTGTGTCGGCGCCGGCGGCAACGAATTCCGGCGGTATGAGCTCGGTACTGGGGAACATGATGTTGCCGCAACTCATGCGGGCCGCAATGGGGCGCGGCGATGCACAGGACCGGGGTGAGCGAGACGACCGCCGCGCGGAACGCGAACGTGATGCGGGCAGCGTGACCGCGCTCCGGCCGGGCACCGTCGCCGCGCCGGGCGTAGGACAGCCGCCCCCCGGCCAGTCCGCCGCCCAACCGCCCGGCCAGCCCGGTCCTGGCAAGGCCGCGGCTGCTCCGGCCGACAATGCGCCACCACCTGCGAGGTCCGCCGCCACAGACCCTGCCGATCGCAGGGTGTATACCTTCCCGGATGGACGCACGCAGGAAGTGTCGGGAGTGGTGGCCCAGGCTCTCGACACGGCGTTCGGAAACGCCGCGGGTACCGACGCCCGAACGGCGTACGCGGGCACGCCGGCGCAGTGGACGGATGTGAAGAAGATCGGTCGACGGACCGACCCCTATCAGCTGATGACGGGCGATATCGGGGTCTGGGTAGAACGTACGGCGTTGCTGGTGGTGTTCAAGGGTCCGGATTCGGGCGAGGGAACGCTGGAAGCGGTGATCGATGGTGCATTGGAGCCGGTCGTATCGCTCGCGGAAATGCGTGACGGCGCCGGCGAGTTCGGGCCGTTCACCGGCTTCTTCCATCCCCCCGGAATCGAGCTGACCACTACGGCATCGCCAGGCCACGGGGACGTAGCCGGGACAGTCGATCAACCCGCGGCCGCTGCCGCGGCGCCAGCATAGGAGGGGTGAATGGCTGTTGACGGTTCCGCCTGGTTCGGGCTGGCGGTCGATGTCGGCGTCAATCTCGCGGTCGGCAGGGCGACCCGTGGCCTCGGCCCGGTCAAACAGGCGCTCGCGGATGCCGGTGGTGGTGCCGCGGGCGCAGCCTTTGCCGATGGCGCCTCGAATGGCTGGAGCTTCAACAATCTCCAGGCCGGAGCGATGGGTGCCGGAGTCTCACTTCTCGGGTCGGCAGTCGGGCAGGGCGCTCGGTTCGGTCTCCGGCGGGCCGGGGCGCGCCACGATACTGCCTTGACCGAGGCGCAAAATGTCAGCAGTACCGCGTCGGACCAGGCAAGGCGTCTCGACCGGGCACAGCAGACTCTCGAGGGTGCCGAGCAGGCCCTCACTACCGCGCGCAGAGACCTCGACGACGCGAACAGAAGGCTTCAGGACGCGGAGAGGAAGTTGAACGGACTCAGTCGGCGTGATCCCGGACATGCCGAGGCTTTGGCGGAGCGCAACGCTGCCGCCAGCGCGCAGAGAGACGCGCAGCGGGCATTCGACGGCGCGGAATCCGCCGCCCGAGACGCAAGGACTGCGGTCGCCAATGAGCGCGGCGACCACGACCGATTGCAGGCCGCGGCCGACTCTGCCGAGACCGCGATGAACAAGGCGCAACGTCGAGCCAATATCTGGGGTGCAGATGGTCATGCGGCCAACTGGGTCAAACCGGGTGTACTCGGGGCCGCATCTTTCGCTCACGTACTCGGCGGTATATGGGAATACGGCGACGAAGGAGGTGGGGGCGCGGGTGCCCGGTCTGTTCCGCTGGAATGGGACGGACAGGCCGCCGCAGCAGCAGGCGGTGTCGCGGGGAGGGCACCATTCGTGCCCACCCAAACCAACCCCGGTGTGACAGTTTCGGGTACGCAGGGTTTTCTGCTCCGTCCACAGGAGTTGAGCCCTGAGCTGATCATTGCGTTCGGTGGTGCGAAGGACTCCTTTGCCGCCACGGTGGTGGATATCCATCAGATGAGTGGCGACCTCGAGAAGAAGAACGAATTGCGGCTCGACCCTCCTCCACGTATGCCGCAGGGAATCACCGTCGGTAGCGGCGGCGGTACCACCAGCTATAAAGAGGCCACCGACAACGTGGAATCTGCGCTGGACGACCTCTACAAATCGGAGTTGGGCAACAAGGAGACGGCGGCGAAGGTCGAGGATATCTCGGCGACGGTCAAGGACGGCGTGGCGGCTGTGATCAGCAGTCACAACAGTCAGGCGCAGCAACTCACCGCGTCGCCGGAACTCGAAATCAACTTCATGAAGCTCGTTTCGCAGGGGTTCGACGAGCTGATCGGCATCCTGGAGACCGCCGCGAATGCGATGGAGCGTGCGGCCTCCGGGATCGAGGATCCCAGCGCCGGAGACGAGAAGGCCTCCCAGCAGCTGAAGGACCGGGTGGGTGCGCTCGAGAACAGCATGAAGAATCCCTCGCTGTGGCCGGACGGCTCGAAAATCGGCACCCCGGACCCGGCCGGACTCGACAACCTCGGTGTCGGCACTCCGAATGTCCCCGGTACAGCCAGTTCCGACCTGGCCGACGCGGCGAAACAGATGGAAGACCGGTCGAACGACGCATTGCAGGCGTCCACTCCGGATGTACCGACCGCTCCGACCGGCTCGCTCGGCGGTATCAGCGATCCGATGGCAGCAGCCGGCGGAATGGGGAACAGTCTGTTGAGTTCCCTGCTCCCGATGTTGATGTCGCAGGCCGCGATGCGTAACGGGGCCGATAGCGATCTGGCGCGGCGGGTCGAGGATATCGACCCATCGCGGTACGACGTGGCGGCCGCCCCGACCATGCCCCCGGCCCGGCCGGCTTCGACCACGCCGTGGTCGAATCCGGCGACCACCACCCCGGCCCCTGCGCAGCCCGCGCACCACCAGAGCGGGCCGCCTTCCGGTGCGACCTCGAACCAGACGGGCTCGGGGATGCCGAAACGGGTACCGGGAGCGGACGGCCTGGTGGTCTACCCGTTCCCGGACGGACGGACGCAGAAGGTGCCGCTCACCGTGGCACTGGGGCTCGACAAGGCGTTCGCGAACAAGACGGCCACCGATGCGCAGGCCGCCTACGCCGGCACCCCCGCCGCGTGGACGGACCCGAAGGATATCGGTGCGGCCGTCGACCCGTTCCAGTTGGCCACCGGGGACGTGGCCACCTGGCGGGCGTCGGCGGAGGACGAGGGCAAGGTCCCCGCCGGAGCCTCCGCGGTGGTCGGAACCCCCGCCGGTGGTTCTGCGGAGGGCGAGAAGAAATCTCCGAAGGGCGAGAAGAAAACCGGGGATGAGCAGTCCGGCGGGTCGACGGGCGATCCGGAGTACCGGTCGGCGTTGCTGGTCGTTTTCGGTGAGGGCGAATCCGGCACCGTGGAAGCGGTTGTGCACGGCGAATTGCAGCAGTACGCAGCGGATATGACGGCTCCGGACGGCCAGGCCTTCGGCGAGTTCGCCGGATTCAAACATCCGAAGGGTATCGAGGCCACCGGCGATACGGGCCAGGAGGGCGATGCGGCGGCCGGCACCGGTGCGGATCCGTCGGCCCTCGACGTCCCGGCGTTGGCCGGCCCGGCGTGAGGGTGCGAGAGTGACAGGTGAGAGGAGACCGGTATGGCGTTGAATGTCGATCTCGGTGAGCTGGTGGCCGTTGCCGGGAAGTCCGCAGATATGGCGCGCCTCACCGGCGCCGCGATGCCGCGGGAATGGGTACTACCTGCTGGGGCGGACCCGATTTCGGCGCAGGCCGTGCCCCAGCTGAACGCCGATGCCGCGGCGCTGTTCAACGCGACCGTAGGGGTGCTGAACAAGATTCAGCGCGATGCGCACCATATCGGCCAGGCGGCAGTCGAGTACGCCGCTGCCGATGACGAAGGTGCCCGCCTGGTAAACGGTTCGGGCGCCGACTTGGTGGACAATCCGGTGCCGGCCGTGGAACAGGTGGGTCTTCGCAGAGTACCGCCCGGACTACGCGATATGCCTGTGGTGACGGGAGATCCGCTGACCTTCGCGCAGCAGTTGCACAGTGGCCCGGGACCGGAACCGGCCCATCGGTTCGCCGATTCGGTCCGGTTGTTCAACACCAGCTCTCGTGTTCAGGCCGCCGATGATATGGATCGTGCGGGGTCGGTTCTGCAGCACTGGACCCCGGTGGGCTCGGAGGTCGCCACGCGGTTCGCGACCTACCGCGGCTGGATGGACAGCCTCGGCGACGCGATGGAGAAACTGGCCCAGGGAGCGGAGTCCTACGGTAACGCGTTCGCCCGGGCCAAGGCGAAACATCCGACCCCGGAAGAAATTATCGCTGCCCGGAAGAAGATGCTGGCGGCGGCGCGGGCCAAGAACGAGGCGGCGCTCGCCGCGGCGACCGCGGAATACAACGAAATGAACGTCCGAGCGGGCGAGGCGACGGGTTCGTATGTTTCCGAGACCGGGACGGGGGTCGCGGATTCGTCGCAGAGTTCCGGCGCGGCGGCGGCGCAGACCGGGTCGGGTTCGGGCGACCAGATGCTGTCGCAGATGCTGCCCATGCTGATGAGCATGATGGAGCTGGGCCAGGACGGGCTGTCGCCGACCGAGGAGATCTCCGACGACTACTACGACGACTATTACGACGATTACGGACTCGGGGATTACAGCGTCCCGTCGTACGGTAGTCCCACCGGTGGTAGTCCGTCGGTGCCGAGCGGGGGAATTCCGAGCGCGTCGGAGGTGCAGACGTTGTCCGGATCGACCGTTATGCCGCTGACGCCTGCCGTGGGTAGCAGTCTCGGTTCGCCGCCGCGGGTGCCTACGTCGGAAGGTGTCGCCGGTAGCTCGGGAAGTCCCTCCGCGCGTTCGGGAATGCCGATGATGCCGATGATGCCGATGGGGGGAATGGGCGGTGCCGGGGCAGGTGCGGGCGGCGGCGGTGACGAGCGCAACCGCATCGTGGCCTGGCACCCCGATCGCCTGATGTATGTCGATGACACTCCACACACCGAACCCGTTATCGGGGAACGGCCCACCATCGCGCCGACGGTCACGCAACCGACCCCGGCCCCGGCCAACCAGGCCCCGACCCGCACCGGAGGCAACGCATGAGTATTCATCCCGATGTGCAGGCCGCGCTCGACGCGGCCCGAGAACTGCGGCACCGCATCGCCGATATGCGCGAGCGTATCGACGATGTGCGCGCCCGGCGTCCCTCGCCGAGCGGCATGGTGATTCCCGAAGTCGACGCTATGGGCCGGTTGACGAGTTTGTATCTCGCTCCCGGGACCGCGGACCGATTCAGTGGTGAGGAACTGGTCGCCGAGATCATGGCCGCGATCCGGGAGAGTACGCAGGATGCGGCCCGGCAGTACCAGGTGATCATGGAAACGGTGATCACGGATGATGCTGCGGAGATCGCCGGCGGTGACCGGGAACCGGCCGGCGTCGGAGATCCGGCGCGATGACCGCCCCGGAGCAGGCGGAAGCCGAAGAGACGGTATCCGCGGCCGACGCCATCGGGTGGCTGCACGAGGAAGGGCTGGCCCGGCTCGCGGCGCTGGGCGGCGATTCGGGTCACCCGACGGTCGCCTTCGCTGTGGACGTGGCGACCGGCATCATCACGAAGTATCCGGCCGCCAACGCCGGTATCGGTGCGGATTCGAGCACCGTCGGCGCCGACGATCTGCCGGGACCGCTGGAAACCGCTCGCCGGCTGGTGATCGTGGGAATCACCAGTAGTGAACAGTTGCTGGTGGTGGACCTGGCGGGATCGCTGGTGATGGGAATCAACGGTGACCGTCCCGAATTGGCCGCACGTTCGTGGGTGAGCCAGTTGCTGCTCAATCCCGAGGTCAGGATTACCACCAACAGTGCCGAGGTCGCGCTCGGCGCCGGCCCGCGCTGCCGCAAGAGTTTCATCCCGGGCGGCGGTGGTTCGATCGTCAGCGTGGACGATGGCCGGCCCCCCGTCACCACCGTATCGATGAATTCCGATGCGGACAGTGCCGATTATCTGGAATTGCTGGGTGACGGTACCGGTGAAATGTACCTGGGTGCCCGGGTCTGGCAGCTGCGCCTGGTGCTGACCATTGCCGACGCACCGTGGTCGGTGCTGTCGGAAACCCTGGCCGAATCCGCATAGTACAAGCGAGGAGATGGCGATGGCCGACGATTACGACGACTACACTGCCGACGGTTTCGATGAGGCGCCGGGCACGAAACCCGTTGCCGCGCCGCAGATTCACGAGGTGTTCAACCCCGATCATACGGTGGGTGTGGCCTGCGGCCGGGATGGTGAGGTCGTGGGTATGCATATCACCGACGACGCCAAGGACAACGGTGATGCCTGGCTGAGCGCCGAAATCCTGAAGGTCGCCGGGCTCGCGCACGCGAAATCACGGCTGGGATTGCGGCGGGAGATGGAGGCCAACGGGGCGCGCTCCTACACCGTCGACTCGTTCGGGCTACCCACCGAAGCCGCGTATCAAGCGATGGAAAACGAAGCGTTCGGCCTACGGCCCGCGTAAACCGTACCGGTGCCGGTACGGCCGAGAGAGGACACGACCATGGTGAAAATCCTGTCGCTGGAAGATTTGACGGCGATCGTGGGTGATGCCGCGGGTGCGGTGTCGGTGGTGGCCGATTGCGTCGGCACGACGGTGGATTCCTGGTCGGCGGAATCGAACTCCGAATGTGTTGTGGACCGGGAAATGCTCGGAACGCTGGAGGTGATTCGCGACCTCTTCGGCGCGGGGTTGATCGGAGTACTCGAACAGTCGGGTATCACGGTGCAGGCAACTGAGCTCGGTAAGGCTGTGCTGCGCAATTCCGATATCGACGGCAGCCTTGTCGTGCGGTCTGCCGAGGCCTGACCGGCCACGATGGCACCGGAGCAATCGAGTCCGCACTGGGATCGGATCGTCGGGGACAACTGGCCGCAGATACCGCCGTCGGCCTGGCACGCTCTGGAGACCGCCGCGCGGGAGGGCGCGGAGGCGCTGAACCTTTCCGATGTCGAGCAGGCGCGGCGCGCCTTCGAGGAAACGGTTCAGCAGTCGGCCGGCCTGGAATATATCCGGCTGGCACTGGTTGCTCTGGAGAACAATCCGCGCGCATTCGCGGCGGCGTTGACGGCCGCGGCCGATACCTTCGGCACGCTCGGCGATATCGTGCGGCGCACCCGGAACCAGATCCTCGATGTGGTCGGCGATGCCGCGGAACGGATCGAGGCGGCCACCCGCGGCGACAACAACGACGACGGGGAAGTGGACGACGAAGCCGAGACCGAGACGGACCGGCAGACCACCGAGGCCATTCTCGCCGAAGCACGGGGCGATGTGGAAGATATTGTCGCGGCCGCTTTGCGCTCGCTGGGCCCGCAGGGCCTGCCACGATTGGACGATATCGCCGAGGCGCTGGGGCAGCCCGGTCCGTGGCGTAGTGGCGCGTTGCCCGGCCGGGCTCCCGGGGCGCCGGGTGCCGGTGCTCCCGGCGACAACGGTTACCACTGGGGGCCGGGCTTCGGCTTGGACTCCGGGACATGGCACCGGAATCCCGGCCTGACCGGCTTGGTGCCGCCGGATGCCGGGCTCGGTCGGGTGCTGATCGATTTCTTCTGGGATCTGCTGACACCGGATCCGGTGGCACCGGACCTCGTGCCGCCGCCGCCCGCGGGTGAGGTGGCGGGCGAACCCGACGCACCTACCGGAATGCCCGCGCCGCCGATACCCGGCCAAAGCATCGAAGGGCAGGAGCAATCCCTCGGTGGCGCGCCGCCGCCCGGGCCGCAGACCGGCATGCCGGCCCCCGAATCCGACCGGGGGGCCGGTGTAACTGCTGATGATCCGCCGGCCGCCGGCGAGAACGAAACTGGCGGCCGCACAGCGGACCTGCCCGCCGAAGCCGAGCCCGCAGGTGATCCGGAGGCTTCCGCGACCGAGTCCGGACCCCGGACAGTTGTGGAGGATCCGGGTACTTCGCGCGACGGCGCGCAGACCGATGCCCCCGCCGGCCAGACCACGAGCGTGACGCCTGGTCTGCTCGCGGCCGGTCTGCCGATGGGATCGGCAGTCCCGGCGAACACGGCGAGTGCGGAACCGGCGGTAACCAGGAGTACCGCTGCGAGCGCTGGTGCGGGCTCGGCCGGTTCGGCGGCGAGCTCGGCGACCGGTTCGGCCGCGATATCCAGCACGCAGGCGTCGCGTGGCGCCGCGGGACCGATCGAGGCGCACCGGGGTGCCGGTGCGACCGGGAAGGCGATCAGCACGGCGAACACGTCCGGCGTGGTGGCGCCCGGCGGTAAGGGTCCGGGTGCGCCGCCGGACGGCGATCCGGGTGGGGAAAAGCGTCGCGGTGCGGGGGAAGTTGTCCAGGACGCGGTGGGTGCGGCCATGGTCGCCTCGGCCGCACCCGCGTTCGTCGTCGGGGAGCGGGTCGACGGCGATCTGGTCCTGGCCCGCACTCTGCTCGGTGGTATCCGCGCCGCCGCCGACCCCTGGGGGGTGGGTGTGGACTGGGCGGTGGCCGTGCTGCGGCATCCAGGCGGGGTGAGCGCGTTCGTCACCTCGAACGAAGGGCGCGGGTGGCTACCGGCGCGGTTGTATCTGCCGGCGGAGTTGTCGTTGCCGTGGCTGTGGACGGTGTCCGAGGGGGCCGGCTGGGAAGGTATCGCGGATCCGGCGCGCGTTCTGGTGGAGTTCGCGATGGCCTGGGGCGCGAAGTCGGGGTCCAAGTTGTCCGCGCTGGCGTCCTCTCGGCCGATCGATCCGGTGCTCGGCGGACAGCTCGCAACAGTCGCGCTGGCCGGGTCGGTGGGGCCCTCGGATGCGATGGACCTGCGCAATCCTGCGGCCGGGATGCTGGATCGCCTGGGTCTCACCGCCTCTGCGCGCCTGCTCGATCGGGCGTCTTCGGTTCCGGACGACGGTGTGGCGCGGCGATGTCTGGAGCTGGCAGTCGATGCGCATATCCGGGTCGAGCGGGCGGGTATCCGGACGGTCGACGCAATGGGTGCCCCCGAGATCAGGCTCCGGATTCTGCGGGCCCTACGGGACGGCCGTGAGTTCGCGGCCGGCTGGTGGGAGGAGATGCAGGACGCGGATGATCTGATCGCGGCGACCGCGGTCGGGCATCGCGCCGTTACCAGCCGGATCGCGCTCGGTGAGTTACGGGCCGCTGCCACAGATCCGGAGCCGGATTCGGAATTGTCGGTGCTACGTGCGCTGACCTTCCATCGCCGGTGTAACGAACTGGTGCTGCTGCTGGCCGAAGGCGGGACACGGCAGACTTTGCGCGACGCTGTCTACGCACATGCGCAGATCCTGACGCATCCGCATTTCGCGCAGCCCCCGGCGGCTGCGCCCGTGCCGCGCCGGAGCGCGGTATCCACCGGCGGAGCCCGGTGACCCGAGACCGCGTGCCCCCCAAACTCCCCAGCGCTGGGAAGGATCGACAATTGGGGGGTCGGTGGTGGAAAGGATTGATCGGGCATGCCGGAACGGCTGGATATCGACCCTGAGTTACTGCGCCGGCTGGCACTGCAACACGATCAGGTCGCGGCCGAGACACGGGAATGGGCGCAGCCGCCCTCCGATTGGCTCGCCAATTTCGAACCCACCTACGGCAAGATCGCCAACCCGGTGAAAGAGGCGCTGGAACGCTACTACACCGCCCGCCTGCGGGCAGGGGAAGCCCTTGCCCGGGAGCACGAGGAAACCGCTCGATCACTGCGCGAATCCGCGGACACCTACGAACGGACCGATGCCGAGGGTGCGGCAGGGCTCGGGGATCCGGACGGCGAAACCCGGGGGCCGGACACGATGTTCGGCAGCACGCCTTCATCGGTGAACGGTCCGGCCGGAAATACCACCACAAGCCCCGGGACATTCGGCGCGGCCCCGCCGAACGGGTCCGCCGGTACGGTGCCCGGGGGCACCACACCGCCCGGTGGTATCGACCAGCCGGGCACCGGCACACCGGCGGCGGCGGGTGCCGGCGCTGCGACGCCGGGCGCCACGTCCGTACCCGGGGCTGTGCCTGCCGGTGAGAACACTGCTGCCCCCGGCGCAACACCTGCTGCCGCCGCTGCCGGTACCGGGGCGGGGACAGGGACGGGAACAGGCCCGACCGGGACCACCGGCACGGTGCCGCCGGGGGCCATGGTCGGCACCGGTATGCCGGCCGGCGTCGGTTCCGGCGGCGAGGACCGCGGCTCCACCGCGCCGCCGTCCGGAGCGACAGCGGACGGGCACGGGGTTCCCCCGGTGGTCCCGACTCCGTTCAATTCGGCGGTATCGGCCGCCAAGGACCGGGAAGCTGAGCCCAACTACATCGTGGGCGACGCCGTGAACGAGGATCTGGTGCTCGCCCGCACCCTGCTCGGTGCGGTGCTGGCGGCGACCGATACCCAGGTCGGAATGACCTGGGCGGTGGCGGTGCTGCGCGGTCCGGCCGGTGCCGGAATGTTCATCACCTCGAACGAGGGACGCGGCTGGCTGCCGGCCGGGCTGTACCTTCCGCGGCAGGTCTCCACGCCGTGGTTGTGGGACGAACTACTCGGCGCCGACGGAGACGAAGCCGCCCCATGGGAAGGTGTCGCGGACCCCGCGCGGGTACTGGCCGAATTCGGCCTGGCCTGGGGGGCGAAGGCCAACGCTTCCCTGTCCGCACTCGTTTCGTGGGGGCCGGGCGACCCCCGGGGGCGCGGGCGGCGCGGGGCGGGCGCCCGGGAGGGGGGCGGCGGGGCCGCCCGGCTCTGGGGGGGGCCGCGCCCCCCGCCCGCCGATGTGAACCTGCAGGTGCTCACCCCGGACACCGCCGATCGGCTCGGAATCACCG
>NZ_JARWNW010000041.1 GCF_029868325.1 Nocardia carnea | reverse complement strand
CCCCCAATTTTTTCGTGGCGGCCCACCGGGGGGTTTTAAAACTTTTTTCCCCCGCCCACCGGGCGGGGTATTTTTTTTGCCCCCGCCGGGCGCGGGTTCCCATCGGGGGGGGGGGCGGGGGGCTACCCCACCCGGGCGGGGTGTGGGGGTTGCACCCCCACAAAACACCGAGTGAATCGGCAATGGCGAGCGCTCTCCGCGAGCACACGTCCCCACGATTCACTTGTATCGGTAGACGATCCGACCGCGGGACAGGTCGTACGGTGACAGCTCGACGACGACCCGGTCCTCCGGCAGGATGCGAATGTAGTGCTGACGCATCTTGCCGCTGATATGCGCGAGGACCTTGTGCCCGTTCTCGAGCTCGATCCGGAACATCGCATTGGGCAACGGCTCGACAACCCGCCCCTCGACCTCGATGGCCCCGTCTTTCTTCGCCATATCCTCCGCGATCCCGGTTACACTCAACCTGGTCTGATTACCTGGTACTGCCCGGTGCATCCGGCCGAAGCGCCGCGATGGCCACCCACGGTGGCTCGCACTGCACAACGCGGATGACCACAACCGATCGCACACGAACAGGCGGCGCTTTGATACACCGCCTGGTCAGCTTACCGGTAGGTCTGCAATCGGGCAAAAAGGGGTAAGTGCTGGTGGCGTCGCGCGGCGTACGCGGATGTCTCCCCGGCACCGGGTGGAATGGGACTTGTCGCGTAAACTGACCGCTGACCGAGGACGACCATTCCAGGAGGGGAACCGGTGAGCGGCAGCAACGACGGCCTCCCCATGCTGCCGCCATGGCTGGCCGATACCGAGGTCACCGGGGTCGGGCAGACGAACTTCCGGAACTACGAGCCACCACCGGTCGAGAACCTTCCGCAGGACGAGTTCATCCCGGAGACCCCGGAACCGGCCAACGGCTTCTTCAACCGGCGCGGACGCGGCGACGACCGCTCCGATTCCGAGGGCGACAAGAAGAAGGGCAAGGGCTGGTTCCGTAACAAGAACAAGTCCGAACCCTCGCTCGAGGAACGCGTCGGCGAGCTGCTGCCGAACAACAACGGGCCGCGGCCGTCGCAGCGCAACAACTGGGCCGAAGGTACCGCGCAGTGGTCTACGCAGCAGGTTCCGCAGCCCCCCGCCGATCCGCACGCCGCGGGCCGGCCTGCGCAGCCCGGTCCTTCCCCGGATGCGTTCCCACAGGCCGGTCCGAGCGCACCGCCGGCGCAACTGCCCCCGGTGGCACCGCAGAATATTCCCGGTCCGCCGGAACAGGCGCCGACGACGCAGGCCTCGGACGGACAGCCGGCATGGGGCGCCGGGCCGGCTCCCCGGTGGGCTCCCGATGGTCAGCAGCCGCCGAACGGCACGGGTCTCCCACCGGCACCGCCGCCTCAGCAACAGTTCACCGCGGCTCCGCCCACCGATACTCCGGCGCCACCGCAGGCACCCGGCCCGGACCGGCCGAGCACCTCGGCCGCCGATTCCGGATTCGGTGCCTCCGCGTCCGCCGCGCCGACGGCCTTCCAGGCCCCGGAATCGGAGCGGCCCGGCCTGCCGGTACGCAACCCGAGCCAACCGGCTCCCGAGTTCGACCGGCTACGGCCGCACCATCCGATCCCGCCCCACCCGGCGCCATCGGACGATTCCGCGAGCGCACCTGCCCCGAACCGGTCGGCGGATACGCCCACCACCGGCCCGGGTGATTTCCGGCCCCCGCCGCCACCGCTACCCGGCCCGCCTCCGACCGGCGACACACCGGTGGCGCAGCAACCACTGCGCCGGCTGCCCGACCTGCCGCCCCCACCGGACGAGGCATCGGCGCGGGCGGACACCCCCACCGAGTCCCCGGCTGATCCGTCGCGCGCTCCCGAAACGCGGCCGTCCGACTCGCCGGAGGACGGTCCGGCCGCTCACGGCAGCGGCGCACATCCCCTCGCCGACCGGCCCGATTCGGCCGACAGCGGAGCGGGCCGGCACGGCAGCGGCGCATATCCGATCGCGAATCAGCCCGACCCGGCTCACAGCGCGCCGGGGCCGCACGGCAGCGGCGCGCACCCGGTCGCGAACCAGCCCGACCCGGCCCACAGCGCACCGGGCCCGCACGGCAGCGGGGCGCACCCGGTCGCCGATCAGCCCGATTCGGCCGGGGCCGGTGGCGGTACCGCGCCGGAGTTCGACCCACGGTCCGGCGCCGCACCCGTGTCCGACAGTTCACCGGCCGAGGGGTTCACCCCGGCACCGGAGTCCACCCCCGCACCCACCCGGCCGACCAGCGCGGCCGATCACCCGATCGCGCAGACGCCCCCTGCGGACGTGGCGCCGCAGTGGCAGGCACCGGAGAGCGCACCCGTGTACCCGCCGCAGAACGCACCGGGACCCCAGTGGCAGGCGCCGGAACAATCCACGAACCGGCAATCGGGAACGCAACACGCCCTCCCGCAGCAACCCGGTCCGGCAAGGGATATGCCGGCACAGCAGAGCGGCCCGCCTACGGGCCATCCGGGCCCCGGCCCGCAGCCGCCCGCCCAGCAGTGGCAGAACCAGGCGCCGCCGGCGAATCCGGGACCGCCGCAACAGGCCGGCCCGGCTGCCTGGCAGCAGCAGAGTCCGCAGGCCGGCCAGTGGCAGAACCCGCAGAACCCGCCGCAGCAGTTCGGTCCCAATGGCCCCACCCTGGACAACGTTTCGGTGCGGCGCGCCAAGAAACCGGCCGGCAGCGGCTGGCGCAAGGTGGTGCACCACGCCTCCGGCGGAAAGATCAATCCGGGGATGTCCGCCGAGGAGCGGCGGATGCTGGAGCTGGTGGCGCGGATCCGCCAGCCCGTCCGTGGCGACTATCGCATCGCGGTGCTCTCGCTGAAGGGTGGTGTCGGTAAGACCACCACCACCATCGGCCTCGGCTCGACCTTCGCCTCCATCCGCGGCGACCGCGTTATCGCTGTGGATGCCAACCCCGACTTCGGCACGCTGTCGCAGCGGGTGCCGCTGCAGACCCGGTCCACCGTCCGCGATCTGCTGCTCGACCCGGCGATCCAGCGCTATTCGGATGTGCGCCGGCATACTTCACAGGCCACCAGCCGGCTCGAAGTACTGGCCAGCGAACGGGATCCGGCCGCCTCGGAGGCGTTCAACGAGGACGAGTACCGTGCGGTGGCCCGTATCCTGCAGCGGTTCTACAACATCATCCTCACCGACTGCGGTACCGGCCTGATGCATTCGGCGATGGCGGGCGTCCTGCAGCTGGCGCATTCGCTGGTGCTGATCTCCCCGACCGCGATCGACGGCGCGCAGAGTGCCTCGGCGACGCTGGACTGGCTGTCGTTGCACGGATATCACCATCTGGTGCAGAACGCCGTGGTGGTGATCAATTCACCGCGCGACGGCACCCCGAATATCGATGTCCAGCAGCTGCGGCAGTACTTCCTGTCCCGCTGCCGGGCCGTACATATGATCCCGTTCGACCCGCATATGTCCGAGGGCGCGGAGATCGATCTGCCCCGGTTGAAGAAGGAAACCAAGCGCGCGTACGTGGAACTGGCGGCTACGGTCGCCGACGATTTCGGCCGCAGCTACGGTCCACAGCACGCCGGCTGAGCGGGGCCCCGGATCCGGTAACCCACGCCCAGCACCTGTACGCCTTTGCGGAGCCCCGGCCAAGAGAGGGTGTCCGCGGCCGGAGCGGTCGCCGGTGTCGTAGGTCCTTCCCGGCCGGCACCGTCACTTCGCGGCTACCCGCCGCCCAGGATCCACCAAGAGGCCGACGCGCATCTCCGGTGTGACGTCGATATCGCAGGCGAGACGCCGAGCGTGGGCCGACCGGTGAGCGCGTGATGCATGCAGATGCACCACACCCGGTCGGCCGATCCGCTCAGCGCGTCCGGAAACCCGCCTATCGCGGGGCGCGATCTGCGTGCCGCGGCGGCGAGCTCACCACTCCGGCAACCGGCGCCGTCCGGCCAGGACGTCCCCCACCAGTGCGTCATAGGCGTCGGCCAGTTCGGCCAGATGATGCCAGGCGCCGTGCAGGAGTTCGTCGTCGGCGTCCAGGGTCATCAACGCGTGGTGTGCGCGGACAGCCGATTCCGCCAGCCGGTCGATGATCGCGCCGACGGTCTCGGTGTGCAGGGTGACCCCGAGCCGATGCTGCGGGACGTTGCGTCCCACCCAATCGTCGATCGCCAGCACCAGTTCCATCCGCCGCCGATCGATCTCGACCAGTCTGTCGGGGTCGGTGACGATCGAGCCGCCACGCCCCACCAGTCTGCGCTCGTGGAGGACGGCGAGATCGCGGGCGTACCAGAGCAGCTGCCCGCCGACCACCCGGTGCCCGCGCGCGGCGCGCACCAGTAGGTCGGAATTGGGCAGTGGACCGGCAGTCCCCTTCTGCGCCAAAGGTTCAGCGCCTCGCTGGGCGCTGGGAAGAGCCATTACGACTGTTGTATCCGAACCTGTCACGGTTGCCTCGCCGTTCATCGCCGCACAACACCGGGTCAGTACGTTGATTACAATAAACCGCGAAAGTCGACTGTCAAGCGATAACGGCCACCCCCGACACGAAAAGCGTACACTTCGTTACCTGGAGACCACCCGAGGAGCACGATGGCGGACGGTCCGACGTATCGACGGATCGCGGACCACCTCCGCGAGGAAATACGAGCAGGTAAGTGGGGGCCCGGGGACCGCCTGCCCAGTCACTCCGAACTTGCCGAGCAAATGCAGGTTTCACTGACCACGGCGCGTAACGCCATCCAGGTATTGGTCACCGAAAACCTTGTCTATACGGCTACCTCTCGCGGCACGATCGTCCGGAGCCGCGAAGTCCTGGAATCCGTGGTGACCGACCACATCCGGCCGAATCGGCCGCGCGCGTCGCACGATATTTTCGAAGAGATCGCCCGCGCCGCCGGGCGTGTCCCGACCAAGGAATTCAACGCCCGGATGGAGCCGGCGGATCAGCAGATCGCCGAACTGCTCGGTATTCCGGTGGATTCCTGGGTGCTGGCCCGTACGGTCGTGCAATTCCTGGACAACGAGCCGTGGTCGTGGGAGGTGAGCTTCTATCCACGAGATCTGGCCGAGGCCACCGGTATAGATTCACCGCACGATATCGCCGAGGGCACGACCCGGCGCCTGGCCGACCGCGGGTACGCCGAAACCGCACACCGCGATACGATCGTCGCCCGCCCGGCGAATGCCGAGGAGGCGGTGGTCCTCGGGGTCGCCATCGGGACCGTTCTGCTGGATCATGTGCGGATCGGCGCGAATCACGACCGGGTCACCCGGGTCACCCGGCATCGATCCATTGCTGCCAGTAACCGCTTGGCCTATGAACTCGGTGACGCCGCAGGTACCGGCGTTATTCGTGCCGTGCTGGAACAGACCGAACGGTCCGGGATATGGTTCTAGCCCATGACCGTGCAGATTCGGCCGGCCGCTCTCGATGATCTGAACCTGATCTGTCGCCTGCGGCTACAACGCGCCTCATGGCTCGCCGCCCGCGGCTCCGACCAGTGGTCCACCGAGGCCTCGGGACTATCGATCGACTATTTCGCGCAAGTCGTCGACCGGGCGTTGACGGGTGGGGAAACCTGGATCGCGGAGGTGGACGGGGAACCGGCCGGGACGATCACCGTCAACGATCGTGCCGACAAACAACTGTGGAGCGATACCGAACTCGCCGATTCGCTGATCGTGCACTATCTGATCGTGGACCTGCGCTTCGCGGGCCAGGGCGTCGGCCGGACGTTGCTCACCCATGCCGCCGCCCTCACCCGGGCCCGCGGCCGCCACTGGGTCCGGCTGGATGCCTGGACCACCAATTCCGGCCTGCACGCCTATTACCGGCGGGCCGGGTTCCACCTGGCCCGGATCGCCGGGCCGGACAGCCGAAGCCCTTCCTGTGCACTGTTCGAACGGCATATCGACAGCTGGCCGGCCGACGACACCCTGGTCGAGGCGCATTCGGCAAGCTTGCGGATGAGACCGCTGGCGCGATACCCGATCGTCCTGCCGGCTTTCGGCTGACCTCTGTCCCGGGGCGGCCGCCCCCCCCCCCGGGGCCCCCACAACGACACCGGAATATCCGACAAGCCGGATCAGAGCGGATCCAGGTGGGCGATATGCACCATTTCGATACCGCGACTCCGTGATACCAGCACGCCACGTCCGGGTGGCAGTTTGGTGGGCCGCACATCGCCGACCAGTTTGCCCTCGTCCTTGGAACCGCTCATGATCAGCGTTTCCACCGACATGTTCTTCATCGTGCCCAGAATCGGGTCGAACATCGCCCGCGACACCCCCCCGATACGCCGGGCGACGATGAGATGCATACCGATATCGCGGGCCTGCGGGAGGAATTCGACCAAGGGCTGGAACGGGTTCGCGCTGCCGGCGGCGACCATATCGTAATCGTCGACCACGATGTAGATTTCGGGCCCGGACCACCAGCTCCGGTCGCGCAGCTGCTGCGGTGTGATATCCGAGCCGGGAATACGTTTCGCCAGATAGCCCGCCACCTCTTTGATCATCGGACCACAGGTCTGCGAGGACGTCGAATAGCCCGCGAGCTGATCGCCTTCGATCACGCCGAGCATGGTGCGGCGATAGTCGATCATGATCACACGCGCCTGCTCGGTGGTCGAGTTCTCGGTGATTCCCATGACGATATTGCGCAGCAGCGTGGTCTTACCGCTTTCGACATCGGCGAACGCCATGAAATGCGGCTCGGCATTGAAATCCATGACCAGCGGCTGCAATTCGGACTCGCCGAGTCCCACCACGACCTTCGTGGCGCCGCACTCGATCCCTCGGGCGCGTGCCTGTTCGAGCAGCTCGGTGCGCTCGAATTTCAGCGGCAGCATCCGGACCTGCGGCGCCCGGCGGTTCGGGTACAGCTGCGCCAGTTCGGTCCGTGCTCGCGATACCCCTTCGGCGAGACTCGCCGGGTCCGAATCGGAGTCCAGCCTCGGCAGGGCGATCAACATATGCAGGTGGTCGGCGGTCAGGCCGCGGCCCGGCCGGCCCACCGGCACCTGGTGCGCGACGCGGCGGCCCATCTCCGAATCGGTGGGATCGCCCAGCCGTAGTTCGATCCGGGTACCGATCTGGTCCTTGACGACGGGCCGGATCTCGGCCCAGCGCGAGGCGCCGATCAGCAGGTGGATTCCGAACGAAAGCCCCTGCCCGGCAATCGCGTTGATCTGCGGTTCCAGCGTTTCGAATTCCTCGCGGATGGCGGCCCAGCCGTCGATCACGAGGAAGACGTCACCGAACGCGTCCTCGGGAAACGGATCGGCTATCCCCTGCTGCAGGGCGACGAATTTGCGGCGGCGGTACTCGGCCATCGATTCGATGCCCTGCTCGGCGAACCGTTCCTCGCGCTGACGCATGAGCGAGGTGAGTTCGGCGATGGTCCGGCGCACCCGGTCGCCGTCGAGCCGCCCGGCCACCGAACCGACGTGCGGGGTCCCGACCAGGCCAGCCATACTCCCGCCGCCGAAATCCAGGCAGTAGATCTGCACCTGTTCGGGGGTGTGGGTGGCGGCGGTGGCCATGATGATCGAGCGCAGGGTGGTCGACTTACCCGATTGCGGGCCGCCGACCACCGCCACATTGCCCTGCGCACCGGCCAGGTTGATGGTGAGCACATCGCGGCGTTGTTCGTAGGGTTTATCGATCACGCCGATCGGCATCCACAACTGGCCGTGCCGGTTCACCGGCGAACGCCAATCGGGATCGGGCAGCAGCATATCCACCGTGGGCGACTCCTCCAGCGGCGGCAACCAGACCTCGTGGGCCGGCCGGCCGTGGCCGGTGAGCCGTTTGACCACCACATCGAGGAGTGAATCGGGCACACCCTCGCCGTCCGGGGCCGCGGCGGCCGCTTGCGAGGGCGGCGGCGGCAGTTCGAGCAGCGGGTTGAACGGGGCCGCGTTCTCTTCCGGCCCGGTGTCCTCGGCGGCCGCTTCCGGGACCTCGACGGGCGCGGCGGTGAACAACCCGGGGCGCTGCCGGGCCACCGGACTGCCGTCCTCGGTGGCGGTACCTTGCGGCGCCTCGTAGGAGCCCGATACGTAGCTGGCGTTGAACCGCAGCGGGTCGGAGGCGTCGCTCTTCAGGTACCCGGAGCCGGGGACGCTGGGCAGATGGTAGGCGTCGGTGATACCGAGAACGGCACGGGATTCGTTGGCGGAGAACGTTCGGAGGCCGATCCGGTAGGACAGATGCGATTCCAGCCCGCGTAGTTTGTTCTCCTCGAGGCGCTGCGAAGCCAGCAGCAGATGCACGTGCAATGAGCGGCCGAGCCGGCCGATCATCACGAACAGTTCCGCGAAATCCGGTTTCTGCGAGAGGAGTTCGGAGAACTCGTCGACGACCACGAACAACGCCGGCAGCGGGTCGAGCGGGACACCCGCGGCGCGGGCCTTCTCGTAATCGTTGACATTGGCGTAGTTACCGGCCGAACGCAGCAGCTCCTGGCGCCGGTTCATCTCACCGGCCAGCGCGTCCTTCATCCGGTCCACCAGCGACAGTTCGTCTTCCAGGTTGGTGATCACCGCCGCGACATGGGGTAGCGGATCCAGGCCGAGGAAGGTCGCGCCGCCCTTGAAGTCGACCAGTACGAGGTTCAGCGCGTCCGGTGAATGCGTGGTAACCAGCGAAAGCACAAGGGTACGAAGGAATTCCGATTTGCCAGAACCGGTGGCACCGATACACAGGCCGTGCGGGCCCATACCGTTCTCGGCCGACTCCTTGATATCGATCTCCACCGGCGTCCCGTCGGGGGTGATCCCGATCGGCACCCGCAACCGTTCGCGGGCGGTGCGCGGCCGCCAGACCCGGGCCGGATCGATCTGGGCGGCATCGGAGATCTTCAGCAGCGCCATCAGGCCGGGGTCGGCGGTGGTGCCCTCGCCCAGGCTCACGATCTGCGCCGCCGTCGCCAGGCGATACCGTGCCAGCGCACGGGAAAACGCCGCAGCTTCGGCGGTACTCATCGAATCCGCGGTCGCGAACCGCTCGATGCCCGCGGCGCTCTTCGCCGACACCTCGCCGTGCGAACAGACCAGCTGCAGACCCCGCCGCACGGCCAGACCCCCTTCCGGGGCGGTGAGGTCGAGAACGGTCACCGAATCCAGGCCCGATTCGGCCACCAGCCGCTCGTTACCGCTGACATAGCCGTCGTCGATGACGACGACCAGATGCAGCCGGCCCTGGGTGGGTTGCGGGTTGCGCATGAACCGGCCGCGCTCGAGCAGCTCCGCCGAGAGTGCAGTCTCCAGTTCGCCGAGCGACTGGTACATCATCCGCACCGAACCCATTCCGTCGCGCTGGACGGGATGCTGCAGATGCGGCAACCATTTCGCCCACGACCAGACGGGTGCGTCGGGGTCGCTGCAGACGATGGCTACGGCCAGATGATCCGGGCCGTGGAAGGCGGTCAATTCCATGATCATCGACCGCACCAGCGTGCGTGCCTCCGCCGGATCGCCGCCGATGTTGATGGCGGGGAAGGCGCGTAGCGATACCGCGGTCGGCAGCCGGTGCACCACCGAATGTGTGCGCACGAAACGGCGCAGCGCCACGGTGGAGACGGGTTCCAGATCTTCGAGCGGGCCGGTTTCCGGGCGCGCCAGTTTGGTGGCCAGCCGGTGACTGCCCAGGCCGACGCGGACATGCCCGAAATCGGGGTCGTTGGGACGGCGCTCCCACATCCGGCGGGTGCCGACCAGCGACAGCAGATCGGCGGGTTCGGGATGACTCCAGCCGAGTGATTCGAGCTGTTTACCGCCGGTGCGGCGCACTTCCTTACGGATCTGGTCCAGGTAGCGGAAGTAATCCTTGCGTTCCTCGTTCAGCTCGACCGCACGTTTACCGCCGCCGCCCCTGAACCCGGCCATCATGCCCACCATCGACATGATCATCATCATCGGGAACATCATCATGAAGGGATTGGCCAGCATATTGCGGCCCATCATCGCCATCATGGCGATCATGCCGATCACCGCGATCACCATGACCACCGGCATGATCTTCATCATCAGCGGCGCCGGTATGGCGCGCGGAACCTCCGGGGGCGCCGTCAGTGCGACCTCACCGCCCGGCGCCCGCGGCGGGGCGATACGGGGTCGGCGTACAAAGCCTTCGGTAGCCATGATTCCTTCTCGATTCGGCAGCCGGCGGTCGATACCGACCCGTGGTTACGGGTCCGGTTCCAGGTCGAGTCCGCGTTGCGGGCGGCGGAACGGGTAGGCGATCGCCGCACCGATGGCCAGCCCCGACAGGCACACCACCGAACCGGCGATCGCGATCCAGCGCTGTCGCGGATCGGGTCCGGGCGGAGGAACCGGCGCGGCGATGGGCCGTGCGGCCGCCGCCCCCGCCCCAACCGGTTCGGGTGGCAACTCGGCGGTGAGCGCGGCCAGCGGATCGATCAGACCGTGCCCGATCTTGTCGTCGCGGCCGGTACCCGGACCGTGCGCGGTGCGGGTGATCCGGTCCATCACCTGCGCGGCGGTGAGTTCGGGAAACCGCGACCGCACCAGGGCCGCCAGTCCCGCCACATAGGGCGCGGCGAAACTCGTGCCCTCCACCGACCGGATCCCCTCGCTCGTCTGCACGCCGTCGACCAGGCCGGTGCCGCCCGGTTTGCTGTCCAGCGAGACGATATTGCGGCCGATCGCGGCCACCTGCACCCACGGTCCGTTCAACGAAAGCTCGGAAACCTGTCCGTTCGGATCCACCGAACCGACGGCGAGCACATAGGGCGAGAACCAGGCCGGACTGGCCACCGTGGCCACCGATTCCCAGCCGGAGCCGGAGTTCTGGTTCTGGCAGGCACCGTCGCTCTGCAGGTTCCCGGCCGCGGCGACGACCACCACATTGCGGTCGTAGGCGTATTTCACCGCGGCGCCGAGCGCACCGTCGGCGGTGTCCAGACCGGCCTGGGTGCAGGCCACCTCGGAAATATTGATCACCGTGGCACCCATGTCCACGGCGCGGACCACGGCACCGGCGAGCGTGAGCACGGTGCCGTAACCGGCGGTGCTGATCTTGCCGGGAGCGTCGCGGTTGTTGTTGTCCTTCTTCTCGTACGCCAGGCTCAGCTGGCGGATACTCAGGATCTCCGCGTCGGGAGCGACGCCGGCGAAGGCGTCGTGGGGGCTGGGCTGGGCGGCGATGATCCCGGCAACCAGCGTGCCGTGCCCATCGCAGTCGACCGTGCCGTCGGAATCGGAGACGTAATCACCTCCGGGTTGCAACCGTGGCAACCGCGGATGCCGGTTCACCCCGGTATCGATCACCGCGACTTTCTGGCCGGCGCCGCGGCTGAACTGCCAGGCCGCCGGAAGGTTCAGCACCTGCTGCGATACCGGGGGCGCACTGGGCGGTGCACCGGTGAGCACCGGTTCGGCACAGACCGCGCTCTGTTCGGTGGGTTCCAGCGGGGCGGGCCGGCCGCTGATCGCCTGCGCGGCCGCCAGCGCACCCGGGTCGACGGCCGGGGGCGGTACGGCCGCCGCGACCGAGCCGGGCAACGCCACCGCACCGAATACGGTGAGGGCACACGCCGTTCGCAGCAGCCGTCGCGGTGGTCGAACGCTCATAGGCTCAGGTTCCGGGCCATACCGTAGATACCCATCATCCACAGCACCAGTGGGATCACCGCCATGATCAGCGCGTACTCGAAGAGCTCGATCATGCGGCGAACCACCGGGGTGACCTCGATATGCGGCCCGATCACCCCGAACCCGACCACGCCGAGCGTGAAGGCGAGCAGGATACCGGCGCAGAGCAGAATGAGATCGCTGTCGCCGAACGACAATCCGGCGATCAACGCCACGAAGGTCGTACATGCGCCACCGACCAGCACGGCGGCCTGGGCGATATCGGCGAACGACCGGCCGCGCAACGCCAGGATGATCGCGGTGATGACGGCCAGGGTGATGCCTTGCCAGCGGTAGGGTCCCAGCGGGTCGGCAACCGCGAACGCGCCGATCACCGCGGTGGCGGTACAGGTGGTGACGAGACCGGTCTGGAACTGGTTGGCCCGCCGGGCCCGCTCCCCCAGCCCGGCCGCGGACGGCAACGCGGTGGCACCGATCGCGCCGATACCTTCGATGGTCGGCCGCGGTTCGTGATCGGCCGGATCGATCGCCGCGCCCGCCGTCGGGACCGGCGGGACAGGCAGTCTGGCCAGCAGCGCCGCCAGCCGCGGCACCATGGACAGGATCATGATGCCGGCGACCAGCAGTCCGGCGCCCACCTTCGGCAGGCCCGGATGCCAGATGAGATAGATCACGGCGGTGACCAGACCGATCACCGCGGCGGCGGCCGCACAGGAGAAGAGAGTGGCCCCGACCCCGGTCAGCCGGTACCCCAGGACCGCGGCCACCAGCAGGACCGAACAACCCAACAGTAGGTGGGGGCCGCCGAGAGTGCCAGGAACAAGCAGCCCGGCGCCGCCGAACAACAGCAGCAGACCGTCGGCCGACAACCACGTACCGGTGATCTCGTCGCCGTATCTGCGGGCGGTGATCCCCGCCGCCACCAGCGCGCCCAGGCCGGCACCGAGCAGTACCAGCCCAGGCGCCAGCGGATCACCGGCGCCACGGGACAGAACCAGCACGGCCAGGGTGGTGAGCACGGCGAACAGCGAGACGACCAGACCCATCCAGCGCGCGGCCGCACCCGACCATCCGGTGAATTCCTCGGCGGTGAGCCGGGACACCGCATCGATCACATCGTCGAACAGCGCGGGTGCTTCCTTCGCACCGACCTTGCGCAACACCAGGAGTTCACCGTCGTAGACCTCGGCCTCGGTGAGTGTGCGGCTCGGTGCGATCGCCTCGCGTCCCAGCCGGGCCAAGGTCCAGTGCTGGGCGTCGAGCGGACCCGTATCGTCCTCGGAATCCGGCGGGCTCGGGTTACGCGATTCGATCAGTGCCACCAGATCCGCGATGAAGCTCGCGATCGGCACCGTCGCGGGCAGCCCCACATCGACCTGAGTGTTGCCCCCGATCACCGAAACCCGGCTCAGCTCCGGTTCTTGCGCGCGGGTGGCGCTCGGCGTTTCGACCACTGTACTCATCTCCCCACCCACGTTCCGATCAACAATTCACGCCTCGGCGGTCGACAATTCATTTTACCGCCATCCGCATTTCGTTCTCCGGTGCTGCCGCGATGCGGAACAGGGTCTGTATCAGTAACTTCCGCAATTGTCGAGCACTCCCAGCTGGATGGCCTGGCGTTGCGTCCTCCCGGCAACTGAACCCAATGTATCGGAGCACCGAGGCGCGCGCGATCGGTAGTCTGGTATCCAGATAATCGTTCTCTTAACGCCTATACAAGAATTCGGGGAGCGCCTGCAATGACCGGCAACCGCCAAGCACAACGCGCATTCGACGCCGGGGTTCTGTCGCTCGGATTGTCCATCGAGGGGCAGGAGTCCGCCCGCGACCTCGAGTACGCCAAGCTGGCCTTCCAGCGCGCCACCGAATGGGATCCCGGTATGTGCGATGCCTGGCTGGGCCGGGCGGCCGCCGGTGAGCTCACCAAGGAAGTGCTGTTCAACCTGCAGAAGACCTGTGACAGCACGCTGTATCGGGAACAACGCCGGGTGGGCCTGCGGCCGCGTGAACTGGCCGGCCGCTTCCAGCCCGGCCTCTATATCGACTACCCGCTGTCGAGCCGCATCGAAATCTCCCTCGCGTGGGCCGCGCAGCTCATGGCGGACAAGGACTTCGACGAGGCCGAACGCGTCCTGGACCAGCTGGACGAATACCGCAAGGGCCAGCTCGGCGAAGCCGAACGCGAAGCCGACAACCGGATCGCCGCGTATGTGCGTGCGGTGCTGCACTACACCACCCAGCGCTGGCCGGATGTGATGACCGTTCTCGCCGGCTCGGCGGAATGGGACGACCCGTACCTGGCCGCGGGCGCGCATGTGATGGTCGGAACGGCCTGTGCCCAATTGGGTTTGTTCGCCGAATCGATCCGCCGGATGCAGGCCGCCGAACAGGGCCCCATCCCGGCCGCCCGATCCACCGCCATGTTCTGCCGCGGCCTGTGCCTGCGCGAAACCGGTAACGAGGACGAGGCCCAGGCCCTGTTCGAGAAGGTGTACTCGCAGGCACCGGATTTCGAGGCCAACGCATCGGCCATGCGCGACCGCACCTTCCGGATCACCGTCACCAGCCGCGATGTCATCGCCGCCCGCACCGATAAATGGGACCCGGCCTCCTCCCCCACGATGGAGCAGATGAACCGGGCCGAAGTGCAGGACCGGGCCAAGGAGACGCTGGCCGAAGCACGGGCGGAATTGGATTCGCAGATCGGGCTCGCGTCGGTGAAAACCCAGGTAGCCAAACTGCAGTCGACCGCGCAGCTCGCCAAGATCCGCGCCGAGAAAGGTATGGCCAGCGTGCCTCGCGGCCAGCACCTCGCCTTCACCGGGCCGCCCGGGACCGGTAAAACCACCATCGCCCGGGTGGTGGCCAAGATCTACTGCGGTCTCGGTCTGCTGCAGACGGAGAAAATGGTCGAGGCCAAGCGTGCGGATTTCGTCGGCGAACATCTGGGCAGCACAGCGATCAAGACCAATAAGCTGATCGACAGCGCGATGGACGGGGTCCTGTTCATCGACGAGGCCTACACCCTCATCCAGACGGGCCTGTCCGGCGGTGACGCGTTCGGTCGCGAAGCGGTGGACACGCTGCTCGCGCGGATGGAAAACGATCGCGATCGCCTGATCGTCATCATCGCCGGCTACGACGGCGAGATCGACCGATTGCTCGCGGCCAACGACGGTCTGGCCTCCCGTTTCGCCAAACGCCTGCAGTTCCCCTCCTACAGTGCGACCGAACTCGGCCGGATCGGCGAGGTCATCGCGACGAAACGCGATTCGGATCTCTCCGAGGAAGCACTGAAGGTACTCATCCAGGCCTGCGACCGGCTGTACGCGATGGAAAGCACCGATCAGAGCGGGCAGCCGCGCCGCGGGGTGGACCTCGCGGGTAACGGCCGGTTCATCCGCAATGTCATCGAGGCGGCCGAGGAAGAGCGCGAGTTCCGGCTGGCCAACGACGAAAACCTGGACCTCACCGATATCGACGAGGCAGTGCTGCGGCGTATCGAGGAACCCGATATGCGGCTCGCGCTGGACACGATCCTGGACTCGCTGGGTATCGGCGGAACCGTCCCCGATTGATGCGTTACCGCCGGGGCTTGCCGTGCCGGCACAGCTGGACGCGTGCCGATCGCTGCTCGCGGTCAGCCCTCCGTCAGTGAATCGTGGCTGACCAGTGCCTCGCGGGGATCCAGGGTGGGCCCGGGGACGAGTTGGCCGATGATCGCCCACGGCGCCAGGTGCGGGGTATCGCCGAGGCCGAGGACGTTCCCGGTGGCGGGATCCGGTACTCCGTAGCGAATTCCGTTGTCGGCGATGTAGAACAGGCTCCCGCGCCGCGGGCTACCCGGTTCCATACCGGTGATCTGGACATATTCGCCGTGTGTGGGTTCGACGTAGACCCTGTCCACGCGATCGCCGCTACCGTCCGCGGTGGCCAGCCGGACCGGTTCGGCCGAATCCGGAATCGGCAATTCGGTGCCGATCAGCAGCCCTACCGCGGCCCGTTCCTCCGGGCCGTCCCCGGCGCCTTCTTCCGCGGGCGCCGTTCCCGGCGATTTCGACCAGGCGATACAGGTCACCGGCCCGTCCTCGGCCGCGACGATCTCCGGGACCGCGTCCGGGAAATCGGCCACAGGCAGCCGCTGCACGACCGGGATCTCGTCGAGGACATCGGGGGGCAGCACCGGAACCTCACTCATCCCCTGCGAATCGGCGTAACGGATCACCTCGGCGGTGAACGGCGAGACGGGCTGCACCCCATCGGCGAGCACGACATACATCTCCGGGCGGGCGTCACCGCCGACACTCGCGACGGAAACGATACCGCCGACCGGCACATCGGCCAGCCGTCCCGGCCCCGGTTCACCGGCGCGGTCGATGACCGGCGCCTTCAGGGGGGCGACCTGCGTGGTGGCGCCGAGGAATCCGGTACCGACCGGTCGCGGCCGGTGGGACGGCAGGTCGAGAGCGCGGGCGACCACCGAATCGTCCGGATCGATTTCGGCGCGTTTTCCGTCGTAGATCAGGTAGGTCTTGTCGTCACGAGTCACCAGCAAGGCTTCGGCCGGGGTGGCAGCGCGGATCCGGTCGGTGAGGTTCGGGGCGCCCCCGACCACAGTGGTGGTCGCGCCGGCCGCCGAGGCCGCGCTACCGCCCGCGGACAATTCGATGCTCTCGCACAGTGACCAGTGCGAATCGCCGCCCTGTGCCGAACCCGGCAGCGCGGCCGGGGCGCCGGGGATCCCGAGCATCGGGCCGCGCGGGAGCTCACCCAATTTATCGTCCTTGACCGCATGCGGTTCGGCGTTGCTCCCGGTGATCAACCGCGCCGAAGCCAGGTTCAGCGCCGGGTGCAGGGTCCGGCTGCCGTCCTCCTTCTCGACCACCACATACAGCGCCCCACTGGACTTACCGGAGACGATCAACGCATCACCGATCGCGCCCTGCGGACGCAGAAAGGCCAGGATGGCCGCGCCGGCGGTGACGAGGATGCCGAGCACCAGACCGACCAGCAGCGACCGGATCTGGGAGCGCATGGGATCGTGCAGCATCCGCACATCGCGGCGGACCAGGGCGTGGTCGAGCCGGCGTAGCAGGAAACGGTACCCGTTCACCTGGGCACGGGTAGTCAGCTGTGCTGGCACTCGGGACTCCATCGCGCTGTCGACCGCAATCTCTTTCGACACGGTACCGTAATTCGAGACGGTTACGTCGGCCCATATCGGTGGAATCGCCGCTGGCGCACCGGTAAGCGAATGCAGCCGAGGCAGGAACGAACAACTGTGAACGAGACGATGAACACCGGGGAACTCTGCTCCGAAATTCCGGAACCGATGGTTTCTCCGGATTCGGTGAATACTCGCCGGTCGGCTTATGACACTTTACGGGACCCCGAATTCTGGTTGTTCCGCATATTTCCACTTCGAATTGTTGTTCCCGGCATTCTTGTTGCGGCGGCGATCGCCTGGATCGTGCTGGCCATCGGCAACTCGGTCTGGTATTCGCTCGGTGCCGGGATCGTCAGCGGCCTCATCGGTCTGGCTCCGCTCGGCGGCCGGACGCTGGTCGCCCGGATCGGCGGGATGCTCGGACGGCGTGGGCGTATTCCGGCCGAGCGGCTGGAACAGGCCGCGGCCTTCGACGTGCCACTACCCGAGGGCGGCGGTTACGGCGTGCGCTGGGACGGCGATCTACTGCTGACCATGCTGCGGATCGATCCCCCACCGGACACACTGACCCTGCTGCGGCCGGGTTCGCTCAATACCGAACAGCTGCTACCACTTCCCGAAATCGCCCGCTGCCTCGACCAATTCGATCTGACCCTGGCCGGTATCGATGTGGTGAGCACCGGCGCGCGGACCGCGGGCACCGGTATCGCCGCACACCTCTACGACCGGATACTCGGACCACTGCCGGCCATCGCCCACCGCACGTGCTGGCTGGTGCTGCGGCTGGATCCCCTGGCCAACGCCGAGGCCGTCGACAACCGCGGGGGCGGCGGTGCCGGTGCGCTGCGGGCGGCCATCATCGCGACCCGGCGGGTGGCGAACCGGCTGGCCGCCCACGATATCGCCGCCTCCGTGCTCACCGCGACCGAGATGAACACCGCCGTCCGCGAACTCACCCACGGGTTCGCGGTGGACCAGCTCACCGAATCACCGAAATGGCTGGAATCCAGGGGCCGGCATCTGGCGCAGTACCAGATCGGCGCCGATATGGTGGGGCCGCGCGGGCTGGCCGATATCTGGGCGGTGCCCAGCCTGTCGACCACCGTAACGCTGCGGCTGCGGCCCGGTATCAACCGTAACGATCCGCATACCGAATTGGCCGATACCGTGGTCCTCAATGCCGTGGTCCGCTTCGATACGGTCGAACCGCCCGAGAAACCCCCGCTGGAGGGGCTGCGCGAACTCTACGGAAACCAGCTGCGCATCCTGCTCGATACGCTGCCGGTCGGCTTCACCGGGCGCTGGGGGCGCGACGTGGCCTACCGCGGCACTCTTGCGGCGCTGACCGAATTCACCGTGCCCACCGCGGGTTGCGGGCAGCTGATCGGCGCCGACGACTGGGGGCAGGGCATCGCCGTACCGCTCGTCGGCGAGGGCACTCGCCAGCTGGAGGTGATCGGCACCCTGGACCTGGCCCAGCAGGTGATCCTGCGCGCCACTGGTCTCGGCGCACACGCCATCGTGCACACCGCCCGGCCGGAGGCATGGCAGACGATGGTCCGCAACCTCGATACCCCGCAGATACTCACCATCGCACCCCGCGCCGCCGGTGCCAGTTATCACCCGCCGGGCCCGCCCCCGTTGCCCACGGCGCCCTACCCGAGTACCACGGTGCTGGTATTCGACGGGGTCCCGCCGGTATCCCACGCCGGGGGCGCCACCATCGTGCACGTACGGCAACCGCACGAACCGCGGGGCACGGTCGACGCGGATGTTTCGCTGATCCAGGATCCCGCCACCCCCAACCGCATCACGGTGCGCACGCCGGCGGTGACGACGACGGTGAACATGGTGACGACCCGGGAGGAAATGCACTACATCGGCGAATCACTCGCCGCGCGCTGACCCACACGCCGATACGGCAGCGGGGGGGGGGGGTGGGAGACGCGGGAAACCCCCCGGGGGGGGGGGGGGGCGGCACCGGGGGTGGGGGGGGGCCCCGGGGGGGGGGCCCGGCCCCCCGGTGTTTTATGGGTGGCGCGGCCCCCGGGGC
>NZ_JARWNW010000040.1 GCF_029868325.1 Nocardia carnea | reverse complement strand
CGAGCGTTTGGTGGAGGTGCTGAATCCGGTTCGTTCGACGGCTCGGCATCCGTTGTTCCAGGTGGGTTTCTCGTTCCAGAACCTGGCGCAGTCGAGTCTGGAGTTGCCCGGTCTGACGGTGTCGGGTGTCGATATCGATACCGAGATCTCCCAGTTCGACCTGCACCTGATCATCGGCGACGACTACGACAGCACCGGCGCACCGAACGGAGTGAGCGGCCACCTCACCTACGCCACCGATCTGTTCGATCGTGCAACCGCGCAGGGCTTCGTGGACCGGTTCGTGCGGCTGCTGGGCGAGATCATCGCGGCGCCGGAGTCCGCGGTCGGGGAACTGGACATTCTGGCTCCCGCGGAGCGCGCGGCGCTGGCCGAGCGCAACACGACTGCCCGGGAACCGGATTCCGCCGACACCCTGGTTTCGCTGCTGGATGCGACAGCGGCCGCCCATCGCGGTGCGGTGGCTTTGGTGGCAGCCGACGGGTCGCAGGTCACGTACGCCGAGTTGGGGGCGCGGGTCAACGGTTTGGCCCGGTACCTGATCGGTCAGGGTGTGGGTCCCGAGGTTAGGGTCGCGTTGGCGTTGCGGCGGTCGGTGGATCTCGTGGTCGCGATGTATGCGGTGACGGTGGCCGGTGGTGCCTATGTGCCGATCGACCCCGATCAGCCTGCCGAACGCAGTGATTACATTCTGGAGACCGCGGCACCGGTGTGTGTGCTGACGAACGCCGAAAGCGGATTCGATACGAGTATCGCGGGTGCGCCGGTGGTGGACCTGGGCGCCCTCGATCTCTCCGGCTATGCGGATACTCCGGTCACCGATGCGGACCGGGTGTCGCCGTTGCGGGCGTCGAACACCGCATACGTGATCTTCACGTCGGGTTCGACGGGCCGGCCCAAGGGGGTGGCGGTTCCGCACTCGGCGGTCGTGAACCAGTTGCGCTACATCTGGGCCGAATTCGGTTTGGAAGCAACAGATTCGATTCTTCTCAAGACGGCGGCCACGTTCGACTTGTCGGTGTGGGAGTTCTGGACCGCTGCCGTGTGTGGTGGCCGGATGGTCATCGCCGCCCCGGACGGTCATCGCGATCCGTCCTATCTCAACGATCTCATGCGTCGCGAAGGTGTGACCACGTTGACGGTGGTTCCGTCGATGCTGGATGCCCTGCTGGTCAGCGACGGGGGCATGTCTGCGTCGCTGCGGCGGGTGCTCGCCATCGGTGAGGCGCTGCCCGCCGCGACCGCGCAGCGGATGCTCGCCGACTATCCGGATGCGGGGTTGTTCAACCTCTATGGTCCGACCGAGGCCGCGGTCTCGATCACCACGCATCGAGTGACCGAGATCGACCGGGTCGCGGTGCCGATCGGTGCGCCGCAGTGGAATTCCCGCGTTTATGTGCTGGACGGCAGGTTGCAGCCGGTTCCCGATGGTGTGTCGGGTGAGTTGTATCTGGCCGGTGTGCAGTTGGCGCACGGGTATTTCGGTCGCGTCGATCTGAGTGCGGAGCGGTTCGTGGCCGATCCGTTCGCGGCCGGTGAGCGGATGTACCGGACCGGTGACCTCGTTGCCTGGAGTCGTTCGGGTGAGTTGGAGTATCGGGGTCGTACCGATTTCCAGGTGAAGATTCGTGGTTTCCGGATCGAGCTGGGTGAGATCGAAGCGGCGTTGCTGGACTTGCCGGAGGTCGCGCAGGCGGCTGTGGTGGCGAAGTCGGACCCGCGGACCGGCGATCGACTGGTCGGCTACCTGGTTCCGTCCGGCGCGGGTCTGGATTTCGCACGTATCCAGGACGCGCTGGGGCAGCGGTTGCCGTCGTATATGGTGCCGTCGGCATTCGTGGAGCTCGACGCGCTGCCGTTGAATGTGAACGGCAAGCTGGACCGTAAAGCGTTGCCGGAGCCGGAGTTCGAGGCGCGGGAGTTCCGGGCGCCGTCGACTCCGATCGAGGAGATCGTGGCGAATACCTTCGCCGAAGTCCTCGGGATCGATCAGGTCGGCGCGGACGACGATTTCTTTGCCCTCGGTGGTAACTCGCTCGTCGGGACCCAGGTTGCGGCGCGGTTGAGCAAGGCGCTGGATACGACTGTTCCGGTGCGGGCATTGTTCGAAGCGTCCACCGTCGCCGGTTTGGCGGTGCGGGTCGAGCAGCATGCCGGTTCGGGTGGCCGGGCGCCGTTGGTGCCGCAGCCGCGGCCGACGCGGGTCACCGGGTCGGGCGAGGTTCAGCAGGTTGCTCCGTTGTCGCTGGCACAGCAGCGGATGTGGTTCCTCAACCGCTTCGACGGTGCGTCTGCCGCCTACAACATTCCGATGGCGATCCGGCTGTCCGGCGCGCTCGATGTGGACGCCCTGCGCGTAGCGGTCGCGGACCTGGTGGCGCGTCACGAGGTGCTGCGCACCGTGTACCCGGATTCCGCGTCCGGCCCCGTGCAGCTGGTGCTCCCCGCGGCCCAGGCGGTTCCGGAGCTCGCGGTGCGGTCGGTCGCTGCCGCGGATATCGGTGCGGCCGTGGCGGAACTGGCTTCCACCGGTTTCGACGTGACCACCGAAGTGCCGCTGCGGGTGGCCCTGTTCCGGCTGGACGATTCCGCCACCGATTCGCAGGAGCCCGCCGCCGGTGTCTCCGGCGAATTCGTGCTCGCGCTGGTGGCACACCACATCGCCGCCGACGGCTCGTCGGTCGGTCCGCTGGCCCGCGATGTGATGACCGCCTACGCCGCCCGGGCCGCGCAGGAATCCCCGGCGTGGGCGCCGCTGCCGGTGCAGTACGCCGATTTCAGTATCTGGCAGCGCAACCTGCTCGGCGACGAATCCGATCCGGAATCGCTGGCGGCCGAGCAGCTCGGGTACTGGGAGTCGGCGCTGGCCGGGATCCCGGACCAGCTGGACCTGCCGATGGACCGGCCGCGTCCGGCGGTGCAATCGTTCACCGGTGGCCGGGTGGATATCGGTATCGATGCCGAGGTCCATGCCGGACTGCAGAGGGTGGCGCAGCAGCAGGGCGCGACCCTGTTCATGGTGGCGCATACCGCGTTCGCGGTACTGCTGTCGCGGCTGTCGGGCACCGACGACATCACCATCGGCACCCCGGTGGCCGGACGCGGTGAGCAGGCGCTCGACGATCTGATCGGTATGTTCGTGAACACCCTGGTGTTCCGGACCCAGGTCGATCGCGGCGAAGCGTTCACCGATCTGCTCGCGCGGCAGCGGCAGCTGGATATCGCGGCATTCGCCAACGCCGACGTGCCGTTCGAACGACTCGTCGAGGTACTGAACCCGGCCCGGTCGACCGCCCGGCACCCGCTGTTCCAGGTGGGATTCACCTTCCAGAACTTGGACCGGTCGAGCCTGGAGTTGCCGGGGCTCACCGTGTCCGGTGTCGATATCGATACCGAGGTCTCCCAGTTCGACCTGAATCTCATCCTGAGCGATTCCTACGACACCGCGGGCGAAGCGGGCGGGGTGGCCGGATACCTGACCTTCGCGACGGATCTGTTCGACCGCGCCACGGTGCAGGGGTTCGCCGACCGGTTCACCCGGTTGCTGAGCCAGATCGTGGCGGACCCCTCGGTTCCCGTGGGCGACCTGGAAATTCTCGCGCCCGTCGAGCGCACCCGGGTGCTGGCGGAGTGGAATGCGACCGAGTATGCGCTGCCGGAGCGGTTGCTGCTGGACGGGTTCGAGCGGGTGGCGGTGGCGCACCCGGATCGGGTGGCGGTGTCGTTCGAGGGGACAAGTCTGTCCTACGGCGAGTTCTCGGCTCGGGTGAACCGTTTGGCGCGGTATCTGGTTGTGCAGGGTGTGGGTCCTGAGTCGCTGGTCGGGCTGCTTGCGTCGCGGTCGCTGGACTTGGTTGTGGGCATGTATGCGGTGGTCGCGGCTGGTGGTGCGTATGTGCCGTTGGATCCGTCGCATCCGGCTGAGCGGATCGGTTACATCCTCGATACCGCGGCACCGGTGTGCCTGCTGTCCACCACGGCCGATGCGCAGGCTGTCGGGATCGAACCGGCTGACGCCGGCCTCGGCGGTGACGGTGCCGTCGGCAGTGACCGAGTTGCCGGTGACAGTGTGGGCACGCTCGCGGGTGTGCCGGTGCTGACGTTGGACACTCTCGATACCAGTGGTTTCGACGCCGCGCCGGTGACGGATGCGGATCGGCTTGCGCCGGTTCGGCCGTCGAATACGGCCTATGTGATCTTCACCTCGGGTTCTACGGGTCGGCCGAAGGGTGTGGCGGTGCCGCATTCGGCGATCGCGAATCAGGTCGCGTGGATGCTGGCGGAATACCCGCTGGATGCGGGTGACGTCTATCTGCAGAAGACGGCGACCACGTTCGACGTATCGCTGTGGGGCTATTTCTTGCCGCTGGCTGCCGGTGCGCACCTGGTGGTGGCGACCCCGGATGGTCATCGTGATCCGGAGTATCTGGCGCGGGTGATTGCCGAGCAGCAGGTGACGGTGACCGACTTCGTTCCGTCGATGCTGACGGTGTTCGCGGCGCATACGGCTGCGGGTTCGGTTCCGAGTCTCGAGCATGTGTTCGTGATCGGTGAAGCGTTGCCGCCGGAGACGGTCACTGCGATGCATGCGATTTCGGATGCGGCGGTGCACAACCTTTACGGTCCGACCGAGGCTGCGGTGTCGATCACTTATTGGCAGGCCACGGGTGACGAGACCGGGAGTGTTCCGATCGGTGTGCCGCAGTGGAACTCCCGCGTGTATGTGCTGGATTCGCGGTTGCGGCCGGTACCCGAGGGTGTGACGGGTGAGTTGTATCTGGCCGGTGATCAGCTCGCGCGTGGCTATGTGACCCGTCCGGATCTCAGCTCCGACAGGTTCGTGGCGAGCCCGTTCGACGCCGGTCGGCGGATGTATCGCACGGGTGACCTGGTGCGTTGGCAGCGCGTCGAGGGTGAACCGGTGCTGGAGTACCTGGGTCGTACCGATTTCCAGGTGAAGTTCCGTGGTCAGCGCATCGAGCTCGGTGAGATCGAGTCGGCGTTCCTGGCGCAGCCGCAGGTAAGCCAGGCCGTGGTGACGGTTGTGGCCTCGCCACTCGGTGAGCAACTGGTCGGCTACATCGTCCCCGCCCCGGGACAGCAGATCGTGCAGACGACACTGCTGGACTCCGTGCGTGAGGTCCTGCCGACCTATATGGTTCCGGCGGCCGTCGTGGTGCTCGATGCGTTCCCGTTGAATACGTCCGGCAAGCTGGATCGTAAGGCGTTGCCGGAGCCGGAGTTCGAGGCGCGGGAGTTCCGGGCGCCGTCGACTCCGGTCGAGGAGATCGTGGCGGGTGTGTTCGCCGATGTCCTCGGTGTCGACCGTATCGGCGCGGATGACGATTTCTTCGCGCTGGGCGGTAACTCGCTGATCGCGACCCAGGTCGCCGCCCGGGTCGGCCAGGCGCTGGATGCGCAGGTTCCGGTCCGGATGCTGTTCGAGGCTTCCACGGTGTCTGCCCTGGCAGCTGCCGCCGAAACCGCCACCGGTCGTACCGGTTTGCCGGTCCTCGCCCCGCGACCCCGCCCGGATCGGGTGCCGTTGTCGCTGGCGCAGCAGCGCATGTGGTTCCTCAACCGGTTCGACAGCGCCTCGGCCACCTACAACATCCCGTTCGCCATTCGGCTCACCGGCGACCTCGATGTGGACGCCCTGCAGGCAGCGCTCGCCGATCTGGTGGACCGGCACGAGGTGCTGCGGACCGTCTACCCCGAGGTGGACGGCGTCGGGCATCAGCAGGTGCTGCGCGCCGACGAGGTGGCTCTGGACCTCGTCGCCGAACCCGTCACCGAAGCGGAACTGCCGGCGCGGATCCTGGCCTTGGCCGGCGCGGTCTTCGATGTCACGGCCGCACCACCGTTCCAGACGACCCTGCTGCGGCTCGACGAGCACAACCATGTCTTCGTCCTCGTCGCGCATCACATCAGCGCCGACGGTTTCTCGCCGCGTCCGCTGCTGCGTGACCTCGTCGTCGCCTACAGCGATCGCAGCCGCGGGGTAGCGCCCGATTGGGCGCCGCTACCGGTCCAGTACGCCGATTACGCGCTCTGGCAGCGCGAGGTGCTGGGTTCGGAGGACGATCCGGGTTCGGTGGCCGCCCAGCAGGTCGAGTACTGGGTCGAGAATCTCCGGGATCTGCCCGATCAGCTGGAGCTCCCGGCCGATCGGCCGCGTCCGGAGATCGCCTCCAACTCCGGTGCCGTTCACGATTTCGCCGTGGATCCGGCCCTGCGCACCGAGCTGGAGAACCTGGCCCGTTCGCAGGGAACCACCCTGTTCATGCTGGTGCATGCCGTGCTGGCCGCGTGGTCGAGCCGGATGTCGGCCAGTGGCGATATCGCCATCGGCACCCCGATCGCCGGCCGCGGCGAACAGGCGCTCGACGATCTGGTCGGTATGTTCGTCAACACCCTGGTGTTGCGTACCGAGGTGTCTGCGGCCATGCCGTTCACCGAACTGCTCGCCGATGTCCGCCGTACCGATCTGGCGGCCTTCTCGCATGCCGATATCCCGTTCGAGCGGCTGGTCGATATCCTGAATCCGCGCCGCTCGCAGGCGCATCACCCGCTGTTCCAGGTGGCGCTGGCCTTCGAGGCCGCGTCGGCGGCGGATATGCGCAGCGTATCCCTGCCGGGGCTCGATCTCGAGGTCGTCGATTTCGATCCCGGTCTGGCGAAGTTCGATCTGCAGCTGAGCGTCGGTACCGACGGTGCCGCGGACGGCAGCCTGCTCATGCAGTGGTCGTATGCCACCGATCTGTTCGATCCGGAGACCGTGACCGGATTCGCCGAGCGGCTGGTGCGGATTCTGCGCGCGGTCGTGGCGGACCCGGATATCGCGATCGGCGATATCGATCTGCTCACCGACTCCGAGCGCACCGCTGTCGTGCAGGAGTGGACGGGTATCCGGCCCGACGCCGCGCCGGGCGTATTCAGTGTCGAGGGCCGCGCCGTCGATCAGCCCGCAACAGCCACGCTGGCGAGCCTGTTCGAGGTCGCTGCCGGTGAGCATCCGCAGCGGACGGCCGTGAAGTTCGGTGACGACCGGCTCAGCTACGCCGAACTGGATCGCCGCGCCAATGTGCTGGCCCGCCGCCTGATCGACGAGGGCGCCGGACCGGAGAACCTGGTCGCGGTGGTGCTGCCGCGTTCACTCGACCTGGTCGTCGCACTGCTCGCCGTGATCAAATCGGGTGCCGGTTACGTCCCGGTGGACCCGGATTCCCCGGCGGAACGGCTCGCCTACATCCTGGACGATGCCCGTCCGGCGACCGTGGTGCTGGATTCCACCCTGCGGGTGGACCTCCCGGCCGGCGTCTCCCGGGTGGCGGTGGACGGTTACGCGGTGGAAGCGGGCGATATCGAAGACGCCGACGACGGCCCGATCACCGATGCCGACCGCCGTGCGCCGCTGCGGCCGGACAACACCGCCTACGTCATCTACACCTCCGGTTCCACCGGCCGCCCCAAGGGTGTCGCGGTACCGCACCGCAATGTGGTGCGGCTGTTCGCCAATACCGAGCGCGAATTCGGTTTCGGGCCCGAGGACGTGTGGACGCTGTTCCACTCCTACGCTTTCGACTTCTCGGTCTGGGAACTGTGGGGCCCGCTGCTGTTCGGCGGCACCCTCGTGGTCGTCGACTACTACGTGTCCCGGTCGCCGCAGCAGTTCCTGGAACTGCTGCGCACCGAACGCGTCACCGTGCTGAACCAGACGCCCTCGGCGTTCTATCAGCTGGCCGAAGCGGATCGCACCGCCGCCGCCGACCGGCCGCTGGCGCTGCGCTACGTGGTGTTCGGCGGCGAGGCGCTGGAACTGCGCCGCCTCGCCGACTGGGTCGAACGGCACGGGGACGGAACGTCCGGGCGCACCCAGGTGGTCGACGGGCGGGAAACCGCATCGCCGCTGCTGGTGAACATGTACGGCATCACCGAGACCACGGTGCACGTGTCCTACCGCGCGCTCGACGCCGCCACCATCGCCGGCGCGGCCGGCAGCGTGGTGGGCCGCGCGCTGGGCGGACTGAAGATCTATGTGCTCGACGAACGCCTGCGGCCGGCGCCGGTGGGGGTATCGGGTGAGCTGTACGTCTCCGGTGTGCAGCTGGCCCGCGGCTACCTCGCCCGCCCCGACCTGACCGCGGCCCGTTTCGTGGCCGACCCGCTGGGCGCACCCGGTGACCGGCTGTACCGCTCCGGTGACCTCGCCCGCTGGAACCGCTTCGGCGAACTCGAATATCTCGGGCGCGCCGACGATCAGGTGAAGGTGCGCGGTTTCCGGATCGAACTCGGTGAGATCGAGGCCGCCGTCCTGGCGCAGCCCGGGGTGGCGCAGGCCGCGGTGATCGTCCGCGAGGACAAACCGGGCGATCACCGGATCGTCGGCTATGTGGTGGCCGATACCGGAACCGAGATCGATACCGAAGCCGTCCGCGCGGGCGCGGCGGAACGACTGCCGAGCTATATGGTTCCGTCCGCACTGGTTGTGCTGGACCGGATTCCGCTGACCATCAACGGCAAACTGGATCGCCGGGCACTACCCGCCCCGGTGTTCGAATCGGCGGCCTCGCGCGCGGTGTCGTCTCCGATCGAGGAGATCGTGGCCGGCGTCTTCGCCGAACTGCTGGGCACCGAGGGCATCGGCGCCGATGACGATTTCTTCGCCCTCGGCGGTAACTCGCTGATCGCGACCCAGGTCGCCGCCCGGATCGGCGCCGCGCTCGACACCGAGGTGCCGGTGCGGATGCTGTTCGAGGATTCGACCGTGGCCGCCCTGGCGGCCCGGGTGGAGCAGCAGGCCGGCGCCGGCGGGCGTCCGGTGCTCGCCGCCCGTCCGCGGCCCGAGCGCCCGCCGCTGTCGCAGGCGCAACAGCGGATGTGGTTCCTCAACCGCTTCCAGCCGGATTCGGCGGTCGACAATATTCCGATCGTCTTCCGGATGCGCGGCACGCTGCATGTGCCGGCCATGATCGAGGCGGTCGGCGATGTGATCGCCCGGCACGAATCCCTGCGCACCGTGTACCCGTCGCAGGATGGGGTCGGCTATCAGCGGGTGCTGCCCCCGGCCGAGGCGATTCCGGAGGTCGAGGTCCGCGAGTTCGCCGCCGCCGGCGCATCCGCGGACGGCCTCGGCGCCGAACTGCTCGCGGCGATCACCGAATTCGTTGTCCAGGGTTACGATCTGACCGTCCAGCCGCCGGTGCGGATGCGGATCTACCGCCTGGGCGCCGACGATCATGTGCTGGTCGGGGTCGTGCACCATATCGCGGCCGACGGGTTCTCCCTGCATCCGCTCAGCCGTGATCTGCTGTCGGCGTACGAGGCGCGGGGCGCCCGGGGGGGCCCCGCAATGGGGGCGGGGGGGGGGGGGTTGAAAGGCAACGCGCGGGTGGGGCGCGGCCAGGGGGGGGGCGGAGAAGGTGCCCGCGCGCTGGTATCTTGTCGGCGCCCGCCTAGTCGCGGCGGCCAGCCGGTGTTTCTTTTTTACTGCCCCCCCTTGGGGGCCGTTGGGGGGCCCCCCCGGGGGGCCCGCGCCTCGTACGCCGACAGCAGATCACGGC
>NZ_JARWNW010000039.1 GCF_029868325.1 Nocardia carnea | reverse complement strand
AACTACACCACCGCCGCGGCGGCGGATACACCGGAAAACGCCGGATCAGACCTCGAGCAGTTCGGATTCCTTGTGCTTCACCAGCTCGTCGATCTGACCGACATATCTGGCCGTAGTCTTGTCCAGCTCCTTCTCGGCCCGCTCACCGAACTCGCCCGGCCCATCCCGGCGATCGCGGTGGTGCCGATCGCGATTCTGCTGTTCCCCGACGACGAAGCCGGGATCGTGTTCATCACCGGTCTGGCCGCCTATTTCCCGGCTCCCCCCCCACCCCCCCCCCCCCCCGCCCCCCCCCCCGCCCCCCCCCCGCCTGATCGTCAGTGCCCGTGCTCTTGCGAGGCCGGGGGCTCGGTGACGTCCGTGGCCGGAGCGGTGCCGGTGAGCTCGGTGATCGCGTCGACCGTGCTCGAATGTGCCGCTTCTACAACATCTTTCGGCAGGAACGACCATTTGTGGACGATGCCGTAGCCCGGGCTCTCGGACCATCCGCCGTAGGTGTGCGAGACGGCCCAATGTTCTTCGGGGTAGAACAGCGGAACGGTGGTCGGGGCGGCGTTGTGGATGGTCTGCAGATCCTGCATCACGCGGATGCGGTCGGCATGGGTGGTCTGGGCCAGCCATTCGGCGTATTTCTTGTCCCAGTCGTCCCAGGCGACCTCCGTCGCCCAGAGGTAGCCCGAGCGATGCGACATGATGAACTGGTCCGGATCGGCCACACCGTGCGCGCCGATCGAGCCCACGAGCAGGTCATAGGTTTTCTGGGCAGACCGCTCCTTCAGCGCCGCGGCGTCCATCCCTTCGATCTCGACGCCGATACCGACTTCGCCGAGATCCTCGGCGACCAGTTCGGCGGCCCGGACATCCTGGGGGAGGCCGGAATCCACGTACATCCTGAGCACGAGCGGTTTGCCGTCGATCTCGCGGACACCGTCACGATCGGTATCGGTATAGCCGAGTTCGTCGAGTGCGGTGCCGGCGGCCGCGCGGTCGGTGGGCGTGGAGTTATCGGGATTCGCGAAGGGCGCATCGGGGTGGGGATAGCCCTGGGTCGCGGCCCGGCCCTGGCCGAGCGCGACCACATCGAGCATCTGTTCCTTGTCGACCGCATCCGACAGGGCGCGCCGGAACTTCGGCGTATCCAGCGGTTTCCGCAGGAAGTTCATTTTGATCTCGGGGAAGCTCAATGCCTGCGTGGTGAGCGAGTCGAGGTTGCCCGACTGCTCGAACTGTGCGACGAGCTCGGGGCTGAGTGTGCGGGTGGTGGCATCGATCTCGCCGGACTGCAGCGCGGTGAACGTCGCCGACTGGTCGGTGATGACCGGCATCTTGATCGTGTCGACCGTGGGTTTTCCGGCGAAGTATTTCTCGTTCGCGGTCAGGGTGTAACCCTCGGTGGGGCTGTAGGCCGTCAACTGGTACGGGCCGGTGCCGATCGGCAGGTCCTGCACCGTTTTCGCCTCGGCCGGGTCGATATCGGCCCAGATGTGCTCGGCCACGATCGGGAGGTCGGCGAGGGTGACGCGGGCGAGCGAGGGGCAGGCGTCGCGGCATTCGAAACGCACGGTGTCGTCGTCGACCTGGACTACGCGGTCGACGTAGGGGGTGTCGTTGACGTGGTGGGTGTAGCGGCCGGTGGGTGCGTCGTGCATGTACTGGAACGAGAAGACGACGTCTTGCGGTGTGAATCGCTCACCGTCCTGCCAGGTGACATCCGTGCGCAGATCGGCTTCCCAGGTGGCCGGGTCGAGCTGACGTACCTCGGTGGCGAGCCACGGCTGCGGGTCGTCGACGTAGGGCGAGGGCGCCAGCAACTTGTCGTAGACGAGTTCGACGAGTTGGTCGCTCGCTCCGGCGAACAGGTTGATGGGGCCGGAGTCCTTGTCGAGCGCGATGGTCAGCTGCTCGGCGGTGGCCGGACCGCTCAGGTCGCCGAACGCCGTGGTCCCGGAGCCGGAGTCCGTGCTGCCGGTACAGCCACTCAGGGCGACCGCCAGCACGACCGCGGCGCCGGCGCCGGTGCGGGCGCGGCTCGGACGGTTGATCATGGATCCTCAATTCGAGAGTCGAGCACGGCCGGGGTGTGGGCGGTGGGGGTGCCGTCACCCCGGCCGAGAATGGAGGTTAGCCTAACCTCATGCTCATTGTGAAGTTGCTGCGGTTCAGAAATTTGAGTCCCGATGCCGCGCAAGCGCTGTGGGTGCCCTCGACACTGCTAGGTTAGCCTAACCTTTATAACTCGCGCCGTTCCGTTACCGGTGAAGGAGTCTTGATGCCCCCGGTTCTGCAACTCGTCCAACGCCGCGCCTCACCCTCGGAAGACACGCCTCGGATCGCTGTCCGCGATGTATACGACCTCGACGGGATCGACCTCGCCGCCTACGTCGGCATCATGGTGAGCGGCGCCTGCGATCAGCGCTTTCTCGCCGCGCGCACCGATCGGCTGTCGGCTTGGGTGCGCGCCGGTGGACGCATTCTCGTCAACGGTCATCCGCTGGAGCGGTTCGTCGAGAACATGCCCAAGTACCGCAAACTCGACTTCCACACGACCCGCGACCTATGGCTCACCGCCATGGGAACGCACCCGATCTGGGATGGAGTCGATCGCCGCGACGTGCTCTTCAACACCGGGGTGCCCGGCACGCATTCGTTCGAAGATCTCGAGCGGATCGGCGTCGCGGGGTTCTATGCCCACGCCTACCTCGTCGACCTGCCCGACGGCGCCGTCGTGATCACCGGAATCGGCCAGGGGCGTCTACCGGTCGACGTGACCTATCCGCTCGGAAACGGCGAGGTCATCCTGCATCTCGGCAACGATATGACGGCCTTCAGCCGTCCCGGCACCTCCGCCGCCGACCTCGGCGAGCGCACACTCACCTACCTCGAGGGCGCCCCGGCGCTACAGGAGACGGCCTGATGACCCGCGTCGCTTTCGTTCACACCGGCAGCTTCTTCCACCTCGCCGACCTGCGCGATCCGGCCGTACGCGCTATGGGCCCGGTCGATGTCTACGCGCCGGATCTGGAACCCGGCGGACTCGACGGTTTCGATGCTGTCTACGTCGCGGCCAGGTTGCATCCGGCTGTACTCGCCCGCATCGCGCCGATCCTCGTCGGCTTCCTCGATACCCCCGGTGCGCGGATGTACATCGACGGCGAGAACACCGTCGGCGACTGGCTACCCGGCACCACCGAAACCCCACGTGGCACGAACTTCTGGGCCTGGCGGATCGGCGAGGACGTCGGACGCCGCTCGGTCAATCGGGAGCACCCGTTCTGGGACGGCCTCGCCGACGATGCCGTGCACTGGCACTATCACGGGGTCCTCACCCACCCCGATACTGCCGTACCGCTCGTCCGGCTCGAGGAACTGCCGGAGCATGCGAATGCCGAATCCGGCGACCCCTGGGGCACCCCGTACCGGGCCGTTCCCGGGCACAGCAACACTCTGATGTACTACGACGCAGGCACATTCGCCGCAGAGGTCGTCGTCAGCACCATGGACGCCTCCTATCATCACGGCTCCGGTTTCATGCCGGGTGCCACCCAGTTGATGTACCGGATGATGCACTGGCTACGCGGTGCGCACGCGGTCTCCCGGGCGATGGCGGAGGCTCGCTGAAGCGCGCAGGCGGCGGCACACGGTAGCCGGGGCGAAGAGACGCTCGAGAATGCCGGCGAGGCGCGACCTGCTGTGCTGAGGTGATCGACGGTGAGGGAGTCCGCTGCGGCGGCGTCCTGCTCGAGGTGTGCTGAGCGGAGGGTGTCGGCGAGCGAACACTCTTCGAGGTCCGCTCCTCGGCGGCGTCCGCTCGTCATCGGGCGCCGTCGCGCCTGACCGGGTCCGTGCCCGAAACATTGACGGGAGTACGTGCGGATGCTTAAGGTAAGCGTTAACCCCAACGCTTACCCCCAGGTCGAACCCGTAGTATGGGTAAACGTTTACCTCACAATCGACGCTGGGAAGGGATCAGGATGCGATCAGGCGCGCGCGTAACGCTCAAGACGATCGCCGAATCGTTGGGGGTCTCCGTGAAGACCGTGTCGCGGGCTCTGGCGGGTAAGGATTCGGTCGGTCCGGAGCTGAGGGAGCGGATCCGCGCCGAAGCGGACCGGCTCGGTTATGTGCCCAACTCGATGGCCAGATCGCTGGTCTCCGGCGCCGCCATGACGGTCGGGATGGTCATCACACATCCGGCCAACCCGTTCTACGCGTCGCTGATCAGCGCCGTCGAGGAACGCTGCCGCGCGAACGGCTACTCGCTGTTGCTCATGGTGACCGAGGAAGACCTGGAAACGGAACGGGAAGCCGCCCAGGCGCTCTTGCGGTGGGGAGTGGACGGGGCCGTGGTGACTCCCGTGCAGCAGGGCGCGGAGCATTGGCAGCGGCTGCGTGACTCCGGTGTACCGATCGTGCTGGTCAACCGCGGTTTGGACGGCCTGGAAACCGATTTCGTCGGGGTCGACCACGAGCGGGGCGCCTACGAAGCCGTCTCGCACCTACTCGACACCGGCGCCACCGGTATCCACCTGCTCGAAGAGGACGTGCCGTTCTCCTCGGCGGCCGACCGGCGTGCCGGATTCCACCGTGCGCTCACCGAACGCAGTTTCCCCGTGCGGGACGACGCCGTCACGCTGGTGCCGCCGTCGGCGAACGAACAGCGGGCACAGCCGTGGGATCCGGCGGCGGCCTACCGGTGTGCTCAACAGCTGGTGAGCAGGCTCGAACCGGGCGCGGCGGTACTGACGGGCAGTGACTATTTCGCGCTCGGCCTGTATCGCGCACTATCCGAGAAGGGGATAGCCGTGCCCGCGCAGGTTGCGGTGATCGGGCACGGTGACCTGCCCTTCGCCGCCTATCTCCAGCCCACGCTGGCCAGTGTTCGCCCACCCGCCGACGAGATCGGCGCGCGCGCCGCGGAGCTGCTGCTCGATCGTATTCAGGGCTCGACCGCGCCGGCCGCCACCATCTATCTCCCGCCGGAATTGAAGATCCGCGCTTCGGCCGGAGGCGACCCGAACGAACCGAGAGGAATATAGCGATGGCGAACGTGGAAGAACGCCCGGCGACGGTGCACGAACCGGCCCGCGAGATTCCCGTCGTGGCCGAGGTCGATGTCCTCGTGGTCGGCGGCGGGCCTGCCGGGGTGTGCGCCGCCGTTTCCGCGGCGCGCGCGGGGGCAAGCACATTCCTCGTGGAGCGGCACGGCTTCCTCGGCGGAATGTGGACTGCCGGCATGGTTCTCACGCTCGCCGGTTACAACTCCTGGCTGCGGCCCTATCAGCGTTGCGTGGAAGGGGTCCCCGCGGAGTGGCTGGCCCGCGCTGCGAAACAGGACGGGGCGGTCGACGGTGACGGCTGGGTGCTGAACTCCGATCCGGAGGTGATGAAACGCGTCGCCGACGAGATGATCGAGGAGGCCGGAGTCGGCCTGCTGCTGCACAGCTGGGGCGCCCGCCCGATCGTCGAAAACGGGGCCGTACGCGGCGCTTTCCTCGAAAACGTCGACGGCCGCCGCGCCATCCGTGCGGCGATCACCGTGGACTGCACCGGTAACGGCGATATCGTGGCCGGTGCCGGCACCGACTGGGTCAAGGGCAACACGCTGCAACCGATGACCATGCCCTTCCGTATCGGCGACGTGGCAGCCGATCCCGAACGCGAACACGCCGCACCGGTACGTATTCCCATCGGCCCGGAGGCGACCCTGCTGCAGCAGCCGCTGCTCGGGAAGTACGCCTCCACCCGGCGGGATATCGACCTCGATGTGGATGCCATGCGGGCGGCCCGCGGCCGGGGCGAACTGCCGCCCTTCGGCGGACCTTGGTTCGGCGGTATGGAGAAGGACATCGCCTGGGTCAACACCACCCGGGTCATCGGCGATGCGTCCGACGCGGAGGAGCTCACCCGCGCAGAGATCACCGGTCGTAAGGACACCGTGGTCATGCTCGATGCACTGCGCAAGCACAGTCCGGCCTTCGCGAACGGCCGACTGCTGCAGACGAGCACCCAGATCGGCGTTCGCGAGACCCGGCGCCTCCTGGGGACCTATACGCTCACCGGCGACGATATCCGTGCCGGTGCCCGGTACGACGACGGTATCGCGGTCGGCTGCTGGCCGATCGATGTGCACCCGGCCGGGGACGTCGGCGTGCATGCCATGTATGTGCCGCTCCCATACGAGATTCCGTACCGCAGTCTGCTGCCGCGGAAAACCGACAGCCTGCTCGTCGCCGGCCGCTGTATCTCGGTGGACCGTGAAGCGCTCGGATCCGCGCGAGTGGGTGCCACCTGTGCGGCGACCGGGCAGGCGGCGGGTGTGGCCGCGGCGCTCGCGGCGCTCGGCGGAAAACAGCCGCGGGAGCTGGACGGCGCGCAGCTCAGGGCGGCGATCCAGAAACAAGGCGGCCGCGTGATATCGCCGGCGCTATAAAAGATCTCAGGAGAACGCAGTGCACAGCGACGCAGCGGCCGAAAGCCGGAAAATACCCCCGCAGGCACGGAAGGTACTCGTGGCGGCGGGTATCGGGCATTTCATCGAGTGGTACGACGTCGGCATCTACGGGCTGCTCGCGACCTTCCTCGCCGCCAACTTCTTCGTCTCCGGCGATCCGACGACCGCATTGCTGGCCACCTTCGCAGTTTCCGCGGTCGGGTTCATCCTGCGGCCGCTCGGTGGTCTCTTCTTCGGGCCGCTCGGCGACCGCATCGGCCGGCAGCGCACGCTCGCCATCGTCGTCCTGTTGACCTCGGGTTCGACCTTCGCGATGGGCATGCTGCCCACCTACGACAGCGTGGGCATCCTCGCTCCGGTGCTGCTCGTGATCGCCAGGATGGTGCAGGGTTTCGGGGCCGGCGGTGAGACATCCAACGCGGTGGCGCTGCTGTTCGAATACTCGCCGCGCACCCGTCGTGGTTTCATGACGAGCTGGATGGACGGGATCGGGTTCGTCGCCACCGTCGCCGGGTCGGCACTTGCGCTCGCACTCATCACCGTGCTCGGCAACGACGCGATGACCGGGTGGGGCTGGCGGATTCCGTTCCTGATCGCGCTCCCGCTCGGTCTTGTCGGCCTGTACATCCGGATGAAACTCGAGGACTCCCCGGAGTTCCGCGAGCTGGAGGCCGCGGGTGATGTCGCGGAATCACCGACGAAGGAGGCCTTCCGCACCGGTTACAAGGCAATGCTGGTGCTGTGCGGTGTGCTGCTCCTGAAGGCGATCGCGCACTGGGCACTGGTGTCGTTCCTGCCGAGCTTCCTCAGCGGCGACCTCGGGTTCAGTTCCTCGCAGGCCTTCGCGACCACGACCGTCACCATCGGCGCAACCGCGATCGCCGTCCCGATCATGGGCGCCGTATCCGACCGTATCGGCCGTAAGCCGATGCTCATCGCGGGCAGTGCCGGGTTCGTCGTGCTCAGCTGGCCGGCGTTCTATCTGATGTCGCTCGGCAGTGTCGCACTGGCGATCGTCGCCATGTTGATCCTCGGTCTGCTGATCGCGGTGTTCGACGGCGCGTTGAGTGCGATGATGGCCGAGCAGTTCCCGGCGCGAATTCGCAGCGGTGCGATGGCCATCCCGTACAACCTGGTGGTCGCGGCGTTCGGTGGCACAGTTCCCTACGTGGCCACGTGGCTGGTCTCCGCTACCGGAAACCAGCTCGCGCCCGCCTTCTACGTGATGCTGCTCGCCGCCGTTACGCTGGCCGTCGCGATCACCTCGATCCGCGAAACCGCCCCGGGCCGGGCGCCGGCCGTGTCCCGCCCGGATCGTCCCACCGCGCACAGCGTCCCCGACACCACATCGAACGGAATATCGTGACCATGCCTGCGCCGAACCGCCGTGTGCTCGTCCGATCCATCGACGATATCGGCCTCGAAGAAGTGCCCGTGCCCCGGCCGGGCGAGGACGAACTGCTCATTCGCAGCACCGTCGTGGGGGTGTGCGGATCCGATACGCACGCCGCCCTCGGCCACCATCCCTTCATCGAACTGCCCTACCGGCCCGGACACGAGGTGGTCGGCGTGGTCGCCGCCGCCGGGGCGAATGCGGCCGACTTCGCCCCCGGTACCCGCGTGATCGTCGAACCGAACCTGTATTGCGGCCGGTGCGCCCAATGCCGGTCCGGGCGCTACAACATCTGCCGTGACCTGGAGGTGTTCGGCTGCCAGACGCCCGGCGGTATGACCGATCTGTTCACGATTTCCGCCGGCCGCGTGCACCGGGTCCCCGAGGGTATGTCCGATTTCCAGGCCGCACTCGTCGAACCGCTCGCCACACCCGTTCACGCGGTTGCCAAGGCCGGTGATCTCACCGGCCGCACCGTCGCAGTCCTGGGGGCCGGGCCCATCGGACTGCTCGTCCTGGCCGCCGCCCGGCACGCGGGTGCCGCCCGTATCGTGGCGACCGACTTGCTGGACACCAAACGGGAGCGAGCGGTGCGGCTCGGCGCCGATGAAGCCCTCCCGGCCGCCGCCGCCGATTCGGTCGCGAAAGCCCATGCCGTGCTGGGGGGTCCGGCCGATGTGGTGTTCGACTGCGTCGCCCGTGAACAATCCATGGCTCAGGCCGTCGACCTCGTGGCCAAGGGCGGCCGGATCATCGTTGTCGGTGTCGGATCCCCAGGGGCCACTCCGATCCGGCTGGACCTCGTGCAGGACCGGGAAATCCGCGTCGAGGGGTCGCTCATGTACACCGCCGGCGACTACCGGACCGCTCTGGACCTGATCACCTCGGGCGTTATCGACGCAGACGCGATCATCACCGCCACCTACCCGCTCGAACAGGCGGGTGAGGCCTTCGCCGCGGCACTGCGACCGGAGCACGTCAAGGTCCTCGTCACCGTGACCGCACCATGATCGTCGTCGCCGGTGAGGGATTGATCGACCTGGTGCCCCAGGCCGCCGGGGACGCCGCTGCGCCGCTGTTGCCCACCCGCGGCGGAGGACCGTACAACACCGCCGTCGCGCTCGCCCGCCTCGGTTCCCCGGTCGCCTTCTGTTCCCGGATCTCGACGGATGCCTTCGGTGTATCGCTGATCGACCGGCTGGGCTCGGAGGGAGTGGCGCTCGATCTGGTGCAGCGGGGTCCGGAGCCGACCACCCTGGCGGTCGCGGCGATCGATACCGACGGTGCGGCGGCCTACACCTTCTACTGCCAGGGGACCGCCGATCGGCTGTTCACCCTGCCGGGGCCGTTGCCCACCGAAACCCGGGCCGTATCGTTCGGCACCTGTTCGCTGGTGCTCGAACCCGGGGCGAGCGCCTATGAACAGTTGATGTACCGCGAGGCCCAACTCGGGCGTTTCATCGCCCTGGACCCCAATATCCGTGCCGATCTCATCCCGGATCCGGACGCCTACCGAGCCCGCTTCGGCCGCATGCTGTCCTCCGTGTCACTACTCAAACTGAGTGACGAGGATGCGCAGTGGCTGGGCTACGACGTGGCGGGCTGGCTTGCCGCCGGCCCGGCCGCCGTTGTGGTGACCCGGGGCGGAGCCGGCCTGACCGTGTACACAGGCAGCGGCGAACACACGGTCCCCGGCGAGCCGGTTCGGGTGGCCGACACCATCGGCGCCGGTGACACCATCAATGCGGCGCTGCTGCATGCGCTTTCCGAATCGGGCGCACTGTCGGCCGACGCTCTCGCCGAGCTGTCCGGGAACACCTGGCGGCAGGTACTGGGCTTCGCCGCCCGCGCCGCCGCGGTCACCTGCACCCGTGCCGGTGCCGATCCGCCGTTCGCGCACGAACTCGAAGTTCCCGTCGACCGGCGTTGCCGTCAAGAGCTGGATACTCCGGGCCGGTAACGCCGAGCCGTCCGGGGACTGTTCCACACTTCGTGCACACCGCCCGGCCCCTTGCCGCGATCCGTGGCGATGATCAGAACCGCGCAGCCGAGACCGGACAGGACCAGGCTCGACCCGAACAGGGCGGGGTAGCCGAGGAGTTCGCCGACCGTGCCCGCCGCGAACCCCGCGATCCCCTGCACCGTGACGACCGCGCAGGCCAGCAGGGTGTAGTCGCTGCCGGCGTGGTCCCGGTCGGAGGCGTCCATCATGAGGGTGAACACCGCTACGGTCGCGGCGCCACCGAGGATGTGTTCGGCCAGGCTCGCGGTGACGATCAAGCCGAAACCGCCGGTACCCAGCGATGCGAGCAGGTACAGGGCCAGGCTCGCGGTCTGGGTGACACCGCCGATGAGCAGGGCGCGGCGGCGGCCGAACCGGAAGCACAGCCAGCCGCCCAGCGCGGCGCCCGCGAGCGCGCCCGCCGACGACAGGGCGCCTTTCACGAGAGCTATCTGGCCGAGGGTGAGTCCGGCATCGGACATGAACGGGCCGACCATTGCCGAGCCCATCGAATCCCCGAATTTGAAACCGCCGATGAGCAGGATGAAGGTGAGCATCCCCGGTCGTCGTAAGCGTTTCCACCACCCGGTCGTCAAAGCGGCCGGGCGGGGCGGTGGCTTCTGCTCGTTTCCTTCGAGGGTCCGCGGTAACCACCACACCGGGATGGTGGTCAGCAGGAGCAGGATCGCCATCGCGGCGAACAGGCTCCGCCAGCCCGCGAGCGCGAACAGCCAGAGCAGCGCGCCGCCGCCGACGATCATGCCGATCCGGTAGGCACCGACCTGGATCCCGTTCCCCAAGCCGCGTTCCTGCGGGCCCAGCAGTTGGACGGCGAGTCCGTCGGTGGCGACATCCTGGGTCGCGGATACGGCGTTCACCACGGCGATCCCGATGAGGAGCCAGCGCAACGACGAGGAGAGGTCCAGGCAGGCGAGCCCGAACGCGATGGCCGAACTGGTGAGCTGCAACGTCAGCAGCCATTGCCGCCGGGTGCCGTAGTGGTCGACATAGGGTGCCCACAGGAATTTCAAGGCCCACGGCGCGAACAGGACACCGGTGGCGCTGATCTCGATCAGGGAAAACCCGGATTCGCGGAGCACCACGGGCAGCGCTTGGGTGAAGAACCCGTACGGCAGGCCCTGCGCGAAGTAGAGCGCGGTCAGCAGAACCAGCGTCCCGGCGGAGATGGTGCCGGGCCGTGCCATGGTTCTCATGCGGTCATCCTGGCAGACCCGGGCGGAGGTAGGCAGCGGTGCCTCACCGATGCACAGCGTCGATGAGCCGCTGGGACCGGAAGCCGGATTCGGTCGGGCTCGGGTCATCGGTGCAGTGGGCAGGTATGTGAATCGGAGCGAAGCATTGTGGTCGCTGCCCGGTAGGACCGCGTCGCGTGCCGGATATCCTGACAAGCCGGTGATGGAAGGTCGGTACAGGTGTGAGCGACGGAGCGAAACTGCCGAGCTCGTCGGTGTTCGGTGATACCGCACCGATCGTGTGGATTGCCTTCACCGCCTTGGCATGTACAACCGGCGTGCACCTGATTGCTCAGATTGCGGCGCCGGAGGGGTTCCTCTCCGATATCACGCAGGTGCTGCTCATGCCCTTGCTCGCCGCGGCACTGTTCACCGCGACGAGCAGACCGCGGAGCCGGCTGGTCCGGCTGGTCCTGATTGCGCTGTTCTTCTCGTGGCTCGGCGATACGGTGCCGCGCTTCGTCTCCGGGGACGGCGGTTTCCTGGCCCTGGTGGGCTGCTTCCTGCTGGCCCAACTGTTCTACGTCGCGGCTTTCTGGCCCTACCACCGGCAATCGCTACTGGTTCGGCCCGCCGCGGTCGCGGTGTATGCGGTCGCGCTCGTGATTCTGGTGGCGCTGTGCCGGGAGCAGGCCGGCGCGCTTCTGGTGCCGGTCATCGTGTACGGCCTGGCATTGGTGACCATGGCCGTGCTGGCGACCGGGCTCGGCCGGACGGCCGGGGTGGGTGGCGCGATCTTCCTGGTCTCTGATTCCCTGATCGCCCTGCGTGCCTTCACCGATATGGAACTACCCGCACACGGCTTCTGGGTGATGCTCACCTATGTGGTCGGGCAGGTGTTGCTCGTGATCGCTGTCGTGGCCGTCGATCGGGCACCGGCCGGGAGGTGACTCGGCCGGCGGCGGCCCGGGCGGGATCGCACAAGCATGTACAGACCGGAGACCAGCAGGGCGGCGAGTGGCAGCAGTGGGAGGTAGGACACCCACATCGGTCCCTGCAACGCCAAGGTGACGGTCGTGACGACGATGCTCAGCACGAAGAAAGCGGCCCCCCACCGGTGCAGCGCCCGCACTCCGGTCGCGCGGACTCGAGGACGGCGAGGCCCGGCCTCTGCTGTCCGCCTGCCGATGTACGGCCACACGTACAGATACAGGCCGGAGAACAGGAGCAGGGCGAGTGGGGGCAGTGGGAGATAGGAGAACCAGATCGGCCCCTGCAATGCCATCACGGCAATTGTGATGACGACGGTCGCCACGAACACGATCGCCACCACCCGATGCGTCTGCCGGGTTCGTTCGTTCCAGGTCATCTCGTCCTCCTCGGCCGGTTCGCGTCCGGCGTAGTGCCCCGCGATCTCGATGAGGACGACGCTAATGACAGTGCGGTGACCAGTGCTTCTCGATTCCTGACCACTCTCGCCGGCGAGTGCTAGCGGGTGCGCAGACCCCTGATCAACAGCCCGACCATGCGCCGTGCGTGGTACCGGGGGTCGCTGCCGGCGCCGACACAGAGGTTGCCTATGCCGCGCATCAGTTCGTAGGGCTCGATATCGGCCACGATCTCGCCGGCGTCCACGGCCGCGCCGAGCAGTTCGGTGCAGACCGGGAGCAGCCGGTCGATGAAGTAGGTGTGCAGGGATTCGAAGGCGGCGTTGTCGGACTGGAGTGCTTCGGCGAGACCGTGTTTGGTGACCAGGAAGTCGACGAAGAGGTCGATCCAGCGGGTGAGGGCGGCGTGCGGGGTGGGACCTTCGGCCAGTAGTTCGGGGCCCGCTTCGGCGCAGGCTTCCACCTGGTGGCGGTAGACGGCGACGATGAGGTCGGCGCGGGTGGGGAAGTGGCGGTAGATGGTGCCGACGCCGACACCGGCGCGGGCGGCGATATCGCGGACGGGTACGCCGACTCCGGATTCGACGAATGCGGCGGCGGCGGCGTCGAGCAGAGTTTGCTCGTTGCGGCGGGCATCGGCCCGTTTTCGTGGGGCCGGTGCGGTGGTGTCGTTTTCGGTCACTGGGCAGCGGCCTCCGTCCTTCCGGTTGGCAAACGGAACAATGTTCCGTATGTTGGTTATCGGAACGTCGTTCCGCTTTCAGGATGCCAGGGTCGCACCGCGGAGTCGAGCGGGTCGCGCCCCACTCTCAATGGAGGAACAGCTATGCAGTACCGCAGCTTGGGCCGGACCGGCGTGCAGGTGAGCACCCTCGTACTCGGTGCCATGAATTTCGGGAGTCTCGGGAAAACGACTGAGGACGAGGTCACGGCCATGATCGACGTCGCGCTGGACGGCGGTATCAACCTCATCGACACCGCGGATATGTACAGCCAGGGCGAATCGGAGCGGATGGTCGGCAAGGCCATCGCCGGCCGCCGCGACGATATCGTGCTGGCCACCAAAGCGACCATGCCGATGGGCGACGAACGCAACCATCGAGGCGGGTCACGACGCTGGCTGTGCACGGCCGTGGACGACAGCCTGCGCCGGCTGAACGTCGACCATATCGACCTCTACCAGATGCACCGGTGGGATCCGGACACCAGCGACGAGGAGACCCTGTCGGCGCTGACCGACCTGCAACGCGCGGGAAAGATCCGCTACTTCGGTTCCTCCACCTTCCCGGCCTACCGGATCGTCCAGGCGCAGTGGGCAGCGCGGGAGAATCACCTCGGCCGCTACGTCACCGAACAACCCGCCTACTCGATCCTGCAGCGGGGGATCGAGGCCCACGTACTGCCCGTCACCGAGGAATACGGGCTCGGGGTACTGGCGTGGAGTCCGTTGGCCTCGGGCTGGCTCTCGGGCGCCATCCGGGCGGACCGGGAGATCTCGACCAGCCGGTCGGCCATGCTCCCGGACCGCTTCGACACCACGATTCCCGCCAACCGCGCGAAGCTGGATGCCGTCGAGAAACTGGCCGCTCTCGCCGACGAGGCAGGCCTGTCCATGATTCAGCTGGCGCTCGGTTTCGTCACCGCCCACCCGGGCGTGACCAGTGCGATCATCGGCCCGCGCACCCTGGATCATCTGCATTCCCAGCTGGCGGCGGGAGACACCGTGCTGTCCACCGAGGTACTCGACGCGATCGACACCATCGTCGCCCCCGGTGCCGACCTCGCCCCCGGCGAGAAATTCGATACCCCACCCGCATTGCTCGATCCGGCGCTGCGGCGCCGGTGAACTCCGCACTTCGACCCGTCTCTGTGCGCTGCCGGAAGGACTGATCACATGCCGCACACAGCGCCGAGCTTCGGCATCATGACCGCACCCATGCAGGTCGACTACCAGGATATTGTGCGCGTCTGGCAGGAGGCCGACGCTCTCCCGGAAATCCGGCACGCCTGGCTGTTCGACCATCTCTTCCCGATCGCGGGCGATATGACGGGGCCGATCTTCGAAGGCTGGTCCCTGCTTTCCGCCCTCGCTGCACAAACCCACCGCTTGCGGCTCGGGCTGCTCGTGACCAGTAACCGCTTCCGGCCCCCGGCGATGCTGGCCAAGATCGCCACCACCGTCGATATCGTCTCGGGTGGCCGGCTCGATTTCGGGATCGGCGCGGGCTCCCGGCCCGGCCTGCCGATAGCCCGCCGCGAATACGATGCGCACGGCCTGCCGTATCACGGTTTCGGCAGTTCGGTGCAGAACCTCGACGAAGCCTGCACGGTGATCCGGCGGCTGTGGACCGAACCCGAACCGTTCGATTTCCAGGGCGAACACCTCCGGCTGGCCGGTGCGTTCGGCAATCCCAAACCGGTTCAGCGGCCGTACCCGCCGATCATGATCGGCGGTCGCTCGGACGCGGTGCTGCGGGTGATCGCCGAACATGCCGACCTGTGGAACATCCCGGGCGGTGATACCGCCGATATCGTGGAGCGTGGGGCCTTGCTGGACCGCTACTGCGCCGATATCGGCCGCGACCCCGCCTCGATCGTCCGGTCGACTTTCCTGCCGGTCTCCTACGACCGGCCCGGCGCCACCCGCGATGCGATAGCCGAAGCCTTCGAGGCAGGAATCCGGCATTTCGTCCTCGGCCTGGACTCACCGTATCCGGTCGGCGTTGCGCAATGGGTGGCCGACGAACTCATCGCGCCGTCGTCGTAATCGCGGCCCGGCGTGCGCTTTTGGTCCGGCGGTCCCGGCGCTAGGGTTCTTGCGATGCCGGAGTACATCCGCTTCCAGAGTGCAGTTCCCAACCGCCACGGGCGATATCCGGGCGTTTTCGCCATGGCGAACGGCCTCGCCCGCACCGGTTTACTCGGCCCCGCCGACGGTGAATGGCTACGAGCGGCGAACGCGTATATGAACGCCGCCTATCCGGACCCGACCGGCAGCACGCCCGATTGCTATGACCCGCAAACGAATCCAGGCGCCCGAGCATGGTTCAAGGGTGATGCGTCGAGCCTGCTCGAGGCGACCCGCGGCTACCTGCGCCTACTCGACCGCTCCGGAGTCGGGTGGGTCGAGCTGCGTACGGCCCGCCCAGGGCGGATAGTCCACGAGGACGCGGTACAGATCGTCGCTGTGCCCTACCGCCACCCCGACGACTGGCCGTTCGTTTCGTCGTGACCCGGGCGAAGTGAAACGCCGGCAAGTGTCGTGGGCTCAGCCGACCGGTTGACCACCGTGGCCAAAGCCCAAATCTGCGCAGGATAGTTTTTGCGACCGGCGGCGCGGGCGTTCTGTACGAGAGCGGATACATCCAGGTCGACTGTCATCGCACAATATGTGGGCCGACGATGCCGGTAGTGCTCGAACCATTCGGCTCGCACCCATTCGTTGCGTTCGATCGGTCGTAGGCTCGCCATGGTTCGAGCCTGCCTGCCCGTACTCGGACGCTCAACCGGTGCCGCCGCCGGGTTGACCTGAACTTATGTTCAGGTCTTAGCGTTCCCGGTGGAAGGGAGCTCACAGTGACGATATTGGTAACGGGCGCAACGGGAAATACGGGACGGCATGTGGTGGCCGAGCTGCTGGGGCGCGGGCAGCCGGTTCGGGCGCTGACGCGGGATACGCAGCGGGCAGCAGCGCTGCTGCCGTCAGGGGTGGAAATCGTGGCCGGCACCCACACCGAGCCGGGCACGCTGGAAGCCGCATTGGACGGTGTCACCGGGTTGCATATCACCGTGACCGCCGGAGTAGCCGAGACCGGGCCGGAACTGGTGCGACGGGCTGTTGCCGCGGGGGTCGAGCGGATCACCATCCTGTGGGGTGGATACGTCGGACCCGCCGAAACCGCGGTCGCGGAATCCGGTGTGGCCTGGACCCGGCTCGAACCCCAGGAGTTCATGTCGAATGCGCTGACCTGGCGGGAGTCCATCCGCGGGGAGGGGGTGGTACGCGAGCCGTTCGACCTGCCGAGTGCGGTCGTGCACGAAGGCGACCTCGGTGCGGTGGCCGCCCTCGCTCTCACCGAAGAAGGGCATGCGGGCCGCGCATACAACCTGAACGGGCCGGAGGCGCTGACCACGAGTACGCGGGTGGATATCCTTTCCGCCGCACTGGGCCGGCATATCGCTTTCCAGCAGATCGGCGGCGAGGCGGCCGTCGGAAGAATGCTGCGCGAAGGGGTCTCCCGTGCCGATGCCGAGTATGTCGTCGGATGGCATGCGGATCCGCCGGCGGAGGCGCGGATTCCGGACGGCACCGTCGAACGGCTCCTGGGGCGGCCCGCGCGAACCTTCGCCGACTGGGTGACCGAGCACAAGGATCGTTACTGAGCCGCAGGTTCGGTAGCTCGCCGCCGTCGTCGTCACCAGGCTGTACGGCGGTGGCGGGCCGCCCGCTGTGCGGTCTCCGGCCTCCGCGACCGGACTGGGTAACCTCGGAACCGAATCCGACCAGCGCAGAAAGGTGGATCGTGTTCGATCTCGCGAACCTCTCCGTTCCGATCATCGCGGCGCCGATGGCGGGTGGTCCGTCCACGCCCGACCTGGTGGTGAGTGTCGGCGAAGCCGGCGGTCTCGGTTTCCTGGCGGGTGGCTACAAGACCCCGGAGGCGCTGGGCGAACAGATCCGGGAGGTGCGGGACCGCACGGAGGTACCGTTCGGGGTGAACCTGTTCGTCCCACAGCAGCCCGATTACGATGCCGCCGCCGTCCACGAATACCGCGACCGGTTACGTGCGGCCGCCCAGCGGTACGGGATCGAACTGCCGCCCATCCGGGAGCAGGACGACGACTGGTTCGCGGCGAAGGTCGATCTGCTGATCGAACAGCAGGTCCCCGTGGTTTCGCTGACGTTCGGCCTGCCGCCGGCAGATATCGTCCGGCGGCTCCGCGAGGCGGGATGCACGGTGATCGCTACGGTGACCAACCCTGGGGAGGCGCGCGCCGCGACGGATCTGGGGGTCGGGGCGCTGTGCGTTCAGGGCCCGGAGGGCGGCGGGCATCGGGGGACGTTCCGGGTCGAGGACGAGCCGGAAACTACGCCCCTGCCGGCCCTGCTCGACGAGATCACGGCGCGGTGCCCGCTGCCGGTGGTGGCGGCCGGGGGAATCGGTGACGGCGCCCGGATCGCGGAACTGCTCGCCCGCGGCGCGGTGGCCGTACAGCTCGGTACCGCGTTCCTGCGGAGCCCGGAGTCGGGGGCGAAAATGGCATACAAGGATGCTCTCGGCGATCCACGGTTCACCCGCACGGTCGTGACCCGCGCGTTCTCCGGACGACCTGCCCGCGGACTGGCCAACGAATTCATCGCCACCTACGACGCGGCCGCGCCCGCGGCGTACCCCCAGGTCCATCACCTCACCAGCCCGGTTCGTGCGGCCGCGGCCGAGCGGAACGCGCCGGCGGATATGGCGCTGTGGGCCGGCACCGGCTACCGCTCGACATCCGCGGACCCGGCCGCGACCATCCTGCGGCGGCTCTGGACCGAGGCCGTTGCGCACGGAGCGGGCGGTGACCGAGGCGGCGGAGATGGCGCTCCGCTGCCGAACCGCTGATCGGGATCGAACCGCGCGCCGGCACATCGGGCGAGAGACACCCGATGGGGCGGGCCGCTCGCACCGACGAATCGCAAAGCAGCGATACCGGCCCGCTCAGGCGGGGCTGCCTGCACCGAATCGCCGGCCGAAATGCTGCGCACAGGGCGCGAGCGCCTATCTGGTGCATGGACAGGTCTCGCTCGGAAACGGGTCCCGGCAGTGGCGGTGATCGCCCAGCTGTCGACCGATGACGGAAATCGTCGTAGCGTCGGTGAGGTGACTGTGCCAACAGACCTGCCCGCCACCGCGGGCGCGTTGCGGGCGGCCGGGTATGCGCCGCGGAGTGTGAAGGCCGAGATCCGGGACAACCTGCTGGCCCGGCTGGGCTCGGGGGAGGATCCGTGGCCGGGGATCGTGGGATTCGAGCGGACCGTGCTGCCGCAACTGGAGCGGGCGCTGCTGGCCGGTCACGATGTGGTGCTGCTGGGGGAGCGCGGGCAGGGCAAGACCCGGCTGCTGCGGACGCTGCTCGGATTGCTCGACGAATGGACCCCGGTGATCGAGGGGCTGGAACTGGGCGAACATCCACTCGAACCGATCAGTCCGCAGGGGTTGCGGCTGGCGGCCGAACTCGTCGACGATCTGCCGGTCACCTGGCGGCACAGGTCGCAGCGGTACGCGGAGAAACTCGCCACCCCGGATACGTCCGTGGGGGACCTGATCGGCGATGTGGACCCGGTGAAGGTGGCCCAGGGGCGCAGTCTCGGTGATCCGGAGACCATCCATTTCGGGCTGGTGCCGCGGGCACATCGGGGCATCGTCGCCGTGAACGAACTACCGGATCTGGCCGAGCGAATCCAGGTCGCGCTGTTGAATGTCATGGAGGAGCGCGATATCCAGGTCCGCGGTTATACGCTGCGGTTGCCGCTGGATGTGCTGCTGGTGGCCACGGCCAACCCGGAGGACTACACGAACCGCGGCCGGATCATCACCCCGCTGAAAGACCGTTTCGGTGCGGAGATCCGCACCCATTACCCGCTGACCGTGCCCGCCGAGATGGCGCTGGTGCGGCAGGAAGCCGAACTGGTCGCCGAGGTGGGCGATCCGCTGATCGAGGTGCTGGCCCGGTTCGTGCGGCGGTTGCGGGAATCGCCGGCCATCGATCAACGCTCGGGGGTATCGGCGCGTTTCGCGGTCGCGGCGGCCGAAACGGTGGCCGCGGCGGCGCTGCGCCGGGCCGCGCTCACCGGGGAGAATCCGGCCGTCGCCCGGCCGGTCGATCTGGAATCGGTACCGGCCGTCCTGCGCGGCAAACTGGAATTCGAATCCGGTGAGGAGGGGCGGGAACAGGAGCATCTCACCCATATGCTGCGGCGCGCCTTCGCCGAGACCGCACGGACGCGGCTGGGTGGGCTGGATCTGCAACCGCTTGCGGAAGCTGTGGAACAGGGACATCTGGTGACCACCGGCGAGCGGGTGCCCGGGGCCCAGGTACTGGCGGGACTGCCGGAGCTGCCGGTGCTGCACGAGGTGGCCGTCCGGCTCGGCGTGGACGCCGGGGAGGCGCCCGCGCGGATCGCGGCCGCGGTCGAATTCGCCCTGGAATCCCTGTATCTGGCGCGCCGGGTGGCCAAGGATTCCGATGACGAGGGCACAGCGGTGTACGGCGCGTGAACGCTGTACCGGCCGGAGAAGAGGCGGCATGACAGCGGCGGACAGCTATTCCTACGGGCCCTATCACGAGGGGCCGGATCCGCTCGCGCCTCCGCTCGACCTGCGGGAGGCATTGGCCGATATCGGCCGTGAGGTGATGGAGGGTTCGTCGCCGCGGTCGGCCCTCGAGGAACTGTTGCGACGTGGAACGACCGGGCTGCCGGGGCTCGAGGAGCTGACTCGGCGGCTGTGGGAACGCCGGGCCGAGATCTCCCGTAACCATCGCCTGGACGGGACATTACAAGAGGTCCGGGAGCTGCTGGACAAGGCGCTGGAAGCCGAACGCCGGGCACTTTTCCCCGATCCCGCCGACGACGCCAGGTTCGCCGAAATGCAGCTGGACGCCCTGCCGTCCAGTACCGCGGGTGCGGTCCGCGAACTCGGTGAGTACCGGTGGCGTTCGGAAACCGGACGTGAGAACTACCGGCAGATCCGTGATCTACTCGGCCGGGAATTACTGGAATCCCGCTTCCAGGGTATGAAACAGGCGTTGCAGAACACGACCCCACAGGACGTGGAGCGGGTCCGGCAGATGATGTCGGATCTCAACGACCTGCTGGCCGCGCACGGCCGCGGCGAGGACACCACCGAACAGTTCGCCGAGTTCATGGCCGAGCACGGTGAGTTCTTCCCCGAGAACCCCCGCAACACCGAGGAATTGATCGACAGCCTGGCCGCCCGCTCCGCCGCCGCGCAGCGGATGCTGAATTCGATGTCGGATCAACAGCGGTCGGAATTGAACGAACTGCTCGGGCAGGCGTTCGGCGATTCCGCGCTGGCCCAGCAGATCGCCGCCTTGGACGCCAATCTGCGTGATCTGCGTCCGGGTGAGGATTGGGAGTCGGGCCGGCGGTTCCGCGGCCAGGATCCGCTGGGGATGGGGGAGGCGGTCGAGGCGATGCAGGACCTCGGCGAACTCGACGAACTCGCCGCGCAGCTCGCGCAGTCGTATCCGGGCGCGCGGCTCGAGGATATCGACCTGGAAAAGCTGGAACGTCAGCTCGGCGCCGACGCCCGGGTCGACGCCGCCCGGCTGGCGGAACTGGAACGGGAACTGCGCCGCCAGGGTCTGTTCGAACGGGCACCCGACGGCTCGTTGCGATTGACCCCCAAGGCCTTACGGCAGCTCGGGGAGGTGGCGCTGCGGGATATCGTCGGACAGCTGCGCAGCCGCAAAGGAGAGCGGGAAACCGCCCGCGCCGGCGCCGCCGGGGAATTGACCGGCGCGAGCCGGCCCTGGCAGTTCGGCGATACCGAACCGTGGGATGTCTCGCGGACGGTGCGCAACGCGGTGTTGCGGACGGCGTCCGCGGGCAGCCCCACGGTGACCTTGGATGTCGCGGATGTGGAGATCGCCGAGACCGAGCAGCGGTCCCGCGCGGCCGTCGCGCTGTGCGTGGACACCTCGTGGTCGATGGTGCAGGACGGGCGCTGGGTGCCGATGAAGCGCACCGCGCTGGCGCTGCAACACCTGATCAGCACCCGGTTCCGCACCGATGCACTCGAACTGATCACCTTCGGCCGTCATGCCACCACGGTGGAGATCGGGGAACTGACCGCGCTGGAACCGGTCTGGGAACAGGGCACCAATCTGCACCATGCGCTGCTGCTGGCCGGCCGGCATCTGCGCCGCCACCCCGACGCCGTGCCCGTGGTACTGGTGGTGACCGACGGTGAACCCACCGCCCATCTGGAATCCGACGGGACATCGTTCTTCAACTGGCCGCCGGACCGGCGCACTCTCGCCACCACCATGATCCAGGTGGATTCGCTGGCGAAACTGGGCGCGTCCATTTCGGTGTTCATGCTCGGTGACCAGCCGCGGCTGGCCGCCTTCGTGGATATGGTGGCCCGGCGCAGCGGCGGCCGGGTGGTGGCACCGGACCTGGACGGTCTCGGTGCGGCCGTGGTCAGCGACTACCTGCGGGGCAGGCGCCGCTGACCCACCGGCGGATATGCGAGGAGGGCGGATGCGGTTGGACGAAGGGCAGGCTCGGGAGCGGTTCGCCGCGGCCCGGGTCGCCCGGCTCGCCACGGTGACCCCCGAGGGCAGCCCGCATCTCGTGCCCATCGTTTTCGCCGTCGCCGGCGATACGATCTACACGGCCGTGGACGCGAAACCGAAATCGACCACGGCCCTGCGTCGCCTCACGAATATCACCGCGAACCCGGAAGTTGCGGTCCTGACGGACTACTACGAGGAAGACTGGACGCGCCTGTGGTGGGTGCGTGCCGACGCTGTCGCCGCGGTGGTGACGGGAGGGAAGGCGCGCACCGGTATCGAGCAATTGACCGCGCGATACCCGGTATACCGGGATCAGCCGCCGCCCGGGCCGGTGCTCGCGCTCGAGGTCACCCGCTGGTCCGGCTGGTCCGCCGGCCCGGCCTGATGTGGGGGAATCCACTCACACCGAGCGGGTGTCACCATCGGTAACGCGCCGGACACCGTGGCCGCCGCCGGCGCGTGACCGCTCACGTCCTGCTCACTGACCGCCCATGGCGAACCGCAGCAGCGCCTGCTTATCGCCCTGCTTGATCTTGCCCTTGCGGTTGAGCACCTCGAGCTGCCAGGCATTGCCGTTGCGGAACGCGCGGGCCACGGCGTTCGCATTGTCGGCCCCCAGCAGCGACGGCCAGATATCGGCCACCTGCTGGCTGCTGCCGCCGGATGCGTCGTACACCTTGAAGGAGATATTGTTCGCCTTCTCGAAGGAAGTGCCCTTCTTGAACGCGGCCGCGACGAAGATGACCGCATCGATACCGTCGGGAACATCGGCGAAGGTCACATGCACGGTTTCGTCGTCCCCGGCGGCCGCACCGGTCTGCTCGTCGCCGGAATGCAGCACCGAACCGTTGCCCAGCGGATCCAGCGAATCCAGCCCGGCGAACCGCACCGGTTCACTGCCCTGCATGAGAATGGCGATGAGGTCCAGGTCCACCCCCTTCTTGCGGCGCGCCCAGCCGAGCGCGCCACCGCTGGCGCCCGCGGAGGGATCCCAGCTGACCCCGACACTCAGCTTGGTCATCCCCGCGAGATCCGCAGCGCCGTCTTCTTTTTTGAGCGTGATCATGGGCCCAACGGTACCGGCTGCCGGAGAACACCGGGTGACCGGCGAGTTCGCGCTTATCGACCGCTCGAACCCGCGGGCCGGTACGGGCGCGGCCAGGGGTGGCGCACGACTCCTTCGACGCTTTCGTTGAACCGCTCCATCAGCCGGACCAGCTGGTCGATTTCGTCGTCGGGCCAGTCGGCGAGCATATTCGCGACTCCGCTGCGCTGCAGTTCGAGATCGGCCTCGATGAGCCGGATCCCTTTTTCGCTCGGCTGGATTTTGCGGGCCACCCCGCCATCGGGGTCGGGGACCCGCTCCACGAGATCCTGTTCGATCATCGCGGCGACCTGCCGGTTGATCGTGGAGACATCGAGACCGAACGCCTCGGCCAGTTCGCGTAGCGACAGCGGCGCTCCGAGTTGCAGGCGGGTCAGGATCAGATACGCGGATCTGTCCAGCTGGAACGGGGTTCTGCGGCGCGCGGCGGGATGGTGCCGGGACAGCAGGGTCAACTCCAGGACGAGCCGTGCCAAGACGGTCGGATCCCGGTGATCCGCCGCACCGGCGGGCAGAGCCGAATCGGACATTCGGCCACTATGGCGTCTGATTCGTCCGATTGCAAAATTGTGCACCATACACAGGCTATGTAACGTGCATAGATGTGACCGCCGTTGCCGATGACCCCTCCAGATCCGGCGAACGGGGTCGTCCGGGCGTCTCGCCCACCATCCTGATCGCAACGCTCAGCACCATCGGCATCGTGGTCTCGCTGATGCAGACACTGGTGGTCCCGCTCATCCCGAGCCTGCCCGCCCTCCTGAACACCACGCCCACCAACGCGTCCTGGGTGATCACGGTAACCCTGCTGGCTTCGGCGGTGTGCACGCCGATCAGCGGCCGGCTCGGCGATATGTTCGGCAAACGCCGCATCCTGCTGTTCGACCTGCTCGCGATGGTCATCGGCTCGGTGCTGTGCGCGATGTCGTCGTCACTGATTCCCTCGGTCGCCGGGCGCGCGCTCCAGGGTGTGGCGATCGGCGCCATCCCGCTGGGGATCAGCATCCTGCGCGACGAATTACCGCCGGAGCGCGTCGGTTCGGCCATGGCCGTGATGAGTTCGACGCTGGGGGTGGGCGGGGCGATCGGGTTGCCGCTGGCCGCGGTCATCGCCGAGCACGCGGATTGGCATGTGCTGTTCTGGGCGGCGGCTGCCATGGGCACGATCGGCGCGGGGCTGATCTTCCGGTTCGTCCCCGAATCGCCGGTACGCACCCCCGCCCCGTTCGATTTCGGCGGTGCCGCGGGGCTGGCGACCGCCCTGCTGGCCCTGCTCATCGCGATCACCCAGGGCGCGCAATGGGGGTGGACCAGCTCCTCGATCCTCACCCTGTTCGCGATATCGATCCTGGTCTTCCTCGGCTGGGGCCGATACGAGATCGGCCGCCGGCACCCGCTGGTGGATCTGCGGGTATCCGCGCGACCCCGCGTGCTGTTCACCAATATCGCCTCGATCGCCGTCGGATTCTCGCTCTACGGCATGTCGCTGACCTTCCCGCAGCTGTTGATGGCGCCTGCCGACACCGGCTACGGGTTCGGATTGTCCATGGTTGCCGCGGGGTTGGCGCTGGCACCCAGCGGTTGCGTGATGATGCTGCTCTCCCCGGTATCGGCCCGGATCTCGGCCCGCTTCGGCCCGAAGCTGACCCTCGGAACCGGTTCGGCCGTGGTCGGTCTCGGCTATCTGTGCGCTTCGGCGATGATGAACAGTGTCTGGCAGATCATGCTGGCATCGGTCCTGGTCGCGGGCGGTGTCGGGCTGGCCTACGCCGCGATGCCCGCGCTGATCATGGGTGCGGTCCCGGTTACCGAAACCGCGGCCGCGAACGGGTTGAATGCGCTGATGCGTTCGGTCGGCACATCGACCTCGGCCGCGGTGATGAGTGCGGTGCTGGCCAATATGACCATCACCCTCGGCAGCCAGGTCCTGCCGTCCCGCGACGCCTTCCACACCACCTTCCTGATCTCCGTCGCCGCCGCCTGCGTGGCCATCGCACTCACCGCGCTCATCCCGAAACAGACGAATATGGCGGACCCGGCATGAGAGCCGCGCAAGCCCGAAACCTCGATCGCGTAGCGTGAGCTTCGGCGGTGGAGGTGAAGGTGTCGGAACGGCTCATGGAACCGGTCGAAGCAGTCGAGATGGAATGGATCGACTACGCCGAATTCGGCGAACGATTCGTCACCCACGCGGTGACCGAATCCCGGATCGAGGCGGCGGTCGCCGGGATCACCGGACGCGGGCTGAGTATCGGCCCGTTCAATCTCGGCCCGGCCGGGCTCGCCGGTTTCCTGGCCGAAGGCCGGATCGGGCGGCCCCAGGTGGTGCGCCGCGGTTCGCGGGTGAGTTTCGATGTCCGGATCCCGGTCTCGCTCGCCGCGAAAATCCTGCTCGGCGGCCGCCGGCTCGGGCTGGAAACGGTGGTATCGATCGACCTCACGTTTCATGCCCGCACCGCTGACCCGCTGCTCATCGTGATCGATATCCCGGAGGTCCGGCGGTCGGATGTGCGGGTGCTGCTGCGGCTGGCCGCGGCGGATTCGGTGGCCGAATGGATGCTCGATCCGATCTCCGGGCTGCTGCAGAACGAGGTCGCGAACCGGGTGAATACGATGCTGCGCGATCCCGGTGTCATGCGCAGCCGGATCTACGATATCGAGGCCATCGTCGACGGTCGGCGCTCTCCGCACCGCGGCCGCACCGAATTCGAGTGGATCGACTATGCCGAGTTCGGCCGCCGTTTCTTCCCGTGGATGGTCACCCGGGAACGTCTCGCCGGTTTCGTCGCGCATCTGGCCGGCCGACCGATCGAGATCGGCCCCTTCCGCACCGGACCCCGCGCGGCCGCCGAGGTCACCGTGCGCGGTGCGGTCGGGCAGCCGCTGCTCACCGACCTACCCGCGGCCCCGGCGGGGGACGGTGATATCGCCCTGGTGCGTTTCGGTCTCACGGTTCCGGTATCGCTCGACCTCACCGTCAACGTTCTCAAGGACAACCGCTACCGGGCCGACGTAGAGATTCCCCTGGTCCTCACCGCCCACGCCGCCGATCCGCTACTGATCGTGGTCGAGGTGGATCCACCCGCCCGCGAAGACGTCCGCCTCGAATACGCGGCCCAGGGCATGCGCGCCGCCGCCCTGGGTGTCCTGGGCGGGATCAAGAAACAGATCATCGCCCAGGTGGTACGGGTTGTCCGCGCCGAACTGGCCGACCCCGCCACCCGCACCTTGGACGTGGCCGCACGAATCGACCGCATGCTGTAGCACGGCGACCGATCCGAAAGCCGGTGGTCCGAACCGAATATGGATGCCCGGCTCCGGAGGCGTGGGCCGCTACCGTGCCGAGCAGACAGGTGTGCACTGCGAGCTGCCCGCTGTCGACAGCGACGCGGCTTCCCCGAGAGAGTGGCAAGCGTCGGCGAACCCCGTACTCATGCTCGGTGTGCCGGGGAATTCCGTCTGCGGATCGCCGGCGCAGTCGCCCGCGGTTCGTGCCGTGCTCCGCGGGACCCGCGCGTCAGCACGGTGGAGAACACCGCACGTGATGCAATGGTTTCCGCGTTCGAGGCTGTCGATGCGCAATGGGGCCCGACGGCGCCCGAACAGACCTGTGCTGTTTCCACCGGGTGCGAAGGAGACTTCGATGGTTTCTCTGTCACGACGTGCGCTGCTCGGGTACACCGCCGCCGGAGTCGCGGCGGGAGCAGTGGGTTCGGCGTTCGGCGCCCGGCCCGCCGCGGCCGCAGCGCGGGGCACACTGCTCGACTATGCGGCGGGTGTGCCGTCGGCGGAAGCGATCAAGGCGGCCGGGCACGCGGGGGTCATCCGGTACGTGTCGGATCGGCGGCCGGGGGCGGAGTGGATGGCAGGGAAACCGCTGCTGGCCAGGGAAGTTTCGGCGCTGCGCGAGGCGGGGCTGGCGATCGTGTCCTGCTACCAGTTCGGCAAGGGCCCCACCGCGGACTGGCGGGGCGGGCTGGAGGCCGGTAAGCGGCATGCCGAACGAGGGCTGGAATTGCACCGCGACGCAGGCGGTCCGGAGAATCGGCCGATCTACGCGTCCATCGACGACAATCCCACGCCCGTCGATTTCGCGACCATGATCCTGCCCTACCTGCACGGATGGCAATCGGTGGTGGGTCGCGAGAACACCGGTGTGTACGCCAACGCCCCCACCATCGAACTGGCCCGGATCGCCGGGGTGGGTGCCTGGTTCTGGCAGCACGATTGGGGCACCCCGGAAGGGTTCGTGCATCCCGCGGCGAACCTGCACCAGTTCGAGATCGACGATCGGACGGTGGACGGGGTGGGGGTGGATGTGAACAGTATCCTCACCGCGGAATACGGCGCCTGGTGAACACGGCTCATTTCTTCGTCGCCGGCTTCGGCCGGTTCGCCGCCACATACATGTAGATCAGCGGGACCACCGCCCCGCACAGGAACAGCAGCAGCGTCGGCAGATCGCTGCGTAGCGGGTAGTCACCACCCGGCCCGCGGCTGGCGGCGATCAGGAATGCGGCCAGCCACGCGCCGACCGGCAGGAAAAGTACCGAGAGCCGGGTGCTCACCGTCGCGACCGCCCACACCAGCGCCAGATTCACCGGCCCCGCCAGGATCGCGGTGATCGGCACCGGCACCGTGCCGATATAGAGGGGGAGATAGAGCACCTCGAGGATCAGTGCGATCACCGCGTCCAGGACGAGCACGGCGATGATCAACGGGCCGGGTATCCCGTTGACGGCAGCGGTGGCCCAGCCGCCGATCCGCGACCGCAGGCTCCGGGCCGGGGCCGCCGAATCGTCCACGGTGGCGGTCACCGGCGCGGCCGAGTCGCCGGCGGTGCACCTGCTGTCGCCCGCGCCGCGCGGGCCGGGTCGCCCTCGAATTCCCAGTGCTGCATGCGGACGAGTGTATTCGGCGCCGCGGTGCCCGGCGGCTACGCCAGTCCGGCGAACAGATCGTCTTCGCGGCCGTCCGCGGCGCGCGGCCCGATCCGGCCGCGCGCCAGTATGTAGTGCTCCTCGGGGAGAACCGGCTGGGCGACCATATTGGTCAGCGCGAACTCGCGCCCCGACGGCGCGACCGCCAGCTGGGTGGCATGGGCCCGCAGCGCGGCACGTTTGGCGGTCAATACATCGGCCACATCGATCGTGGTGGTCACCGAGGCGCTCGGTACGCAGGCGAGTTCGTTTTCCGCCGCGAGCCGCCACCCGGGCGGCAGGGCGCCGGGCAGGCCGTCGACAGTGCGCCGGGCCAGCGCCCGCAGATGATCGCGCAGGATATCGGCGTCGGTCACGGTCCAGTAGAGCTTGGGAGTGTCCCAGCCGCGGGCCGCGGCGGCCGTCACCGCGGCGGTGGTGACCTGATGTGCCCGGATATGGTCGGGATGCCCGTAGCCCCCGTGGGGGTCGTAGGTCACGACCACACGGGGCCGTAACCGCAAGATCATTTCGGCCAGCGCCTCGACGGCGGCGTCACCGGACCGGACGAAGGCGCGCGGATGATCGGCGGCGGGGGTGCCGGCCATACCGGAATCGCGCCAGCGGCCGGCACCGCCGAGGAAACAGGGCGCGCCGGCGTCGAGTTCGGTGAGGGCGCGGGTCAGTTCGCCGATACGGTAGCCGCCGAGCTGGTCGGCGTGATCGGCGGCCAATCCGGCCCAGGTGTCGCCGATGATCTCGCCTTCTTCACCGAGCGTGCAGGTCACCACGGTGACCGGGACCCCGAGCCGGCGATAGTGCGCGACGGTGCCACCGGTGGTGATACTTTCGTCGTCCGGGTGGGCGTGCACCAGCAACAGCCCGCCTTCTGGGGCGGGTGTGCGTTCGGCGTCGGGCGTCACGGGATCCGCCGCCACATCGCCGCGTCACCGAAGATGCCCGCCTGGATGGCTCCGCTGAGCGAGGCACCGTCCACCGACGGGCCGGCTGCGGCGACCACATTGTCCTGCACGATCGGCAAGACGATCGATTCGCCCCACAGCCGTGGTTCGGCGTCGGCCAGCGTGCGGGGCACCTCGACCCCGCGCAGGGCTCCGTCGATCGCCGGCTGGAACTGCGGATCGCAGACACCCGACAGATTGCTGGGCGCCTGCCGCGCCGCTTCCACGGCGGCAGGCACCTCGGTTTCGGATTCCTGCTCACCGTCTTCGGGCGCCTCGGCGGGCGCCGCGGGCGGACAACCGTAGCGGGAGGCCAGTGCCGTCGCGGGGTCACCACCGGTCGCCTCCCAGCCGACAACGGCGTCGATGGTGTTCTCGACCAGTTCTTTCCCGTACAGCTCGTCGGCCGGCAGATTACGCACCGACGCGTCGATTCCGGCGCTGCGCAGCTGGTCGGCGGCGGTATTGGCGACGGCAAGGGCGGTATCGTCGCCGGTCACCGCACCGATCCGCAGGACGAGGGGTTCACCGTTGCGGGCCAGCGAACGCGGTCGCGGTGCGGGGGAGGTGGCCGAGACCGGTGGTGGTTCCGGCGCCCGGCCGAAACCGGCCTCGGCCAGCAGCCCGAAGGCCTGGTCGGCGTTGAGCGGCGGCGGCTGGGTGGGGGTGTAGCCGGGGTCGGAGGGGGAGAGCACCTGCGCGCGAACCGGTTCCACCCAGTTGCCGGTCTGGGCGCCGACGGTGGCCAGTAGCGCCGGGTCCAGCAGCGCGAGGACCGCCGTGCGCACGCGGTGATCGGCGAGGACACCGTCGCGGCCGTTGAGAGTCAGCCGCAGCTGCCGGGATTGCGGCATGATCGCGGTCCGCACCGAGGGAATCGCGGCGAGCTGGGCCTCGGTGGCGACACCGCCGTGTACGAGCGCCATCTGGGTATCGCCGTTGCGCAGCGAATCGGCGAGCTGGGCGGTGGTGCCGCCCCGGCGCAGCAGGATCTGATCGGGCCGGGCCGGAGTGCCCCAGAACCGGTCGTTGCGTTCCAGCAGGATCTCGTCGCGGCCGGGATCGGCGGATTCGATGGTGAAGTTACCGCCCGATACCGGGATCTGCTCGACCAGTGTGCGCTGGAAACCGCCCGGCGAATCCTTCATCAGATGCGAGGGCAGCAGGTTCGCGAACAACTGCGGCCACGCCGGATACGGCTCGTTCAGGACCACGGTGACGGTTTTCCCGCCGCCCGACGAGCGGACGTCGGAGATGAGCCGGTACCCGGCGGGATCGATCACTCCGGGCTGGGTGATCATCTGCTGCCACAGGTACCAGAAATCCTCGGCCGCGATGGGCGCGCCGTCGGACCAGTTGGCCTGATCCTTCAGCCGGTAGGTGATGGTGAACGGTGCCTGCGAGGTAACCGTCGCCGATTCGAGCAAGGCGGTATCCGGTACCCACAGCGTCGCGCCGGGCGCCGCCGGATCCGGGGTCGGCCGGAAGGGGCTCGGCAGCACCATGGCCGCAACCGCCGACGTCGCCGGGGACTGATTCGACCGCAGATGCGGGTTGAACCCGATCCCGATATCGTCGACCGCCACCACCACCGTGTTCTTGGTCGGCAGCGCCGGTTCGGTTTTCGGGCTGTCGGTACTGGCGATGGGCGGCGGCGGGTCGGCGGTGCATCCGGCCAGTACCGGAACGAGCACCGCCAACAGCACCAGCAGCCCGCGCCACACCGCGCGCCTCCCCGAAATCATCCTCGGCACTCTACCCAACGCCCGGCGGTCACGTCCGGCGGCGAAACCGGTTACAGCGCGGCCCGGTCGCGGGCCTTGCGGCGGGACAGTTCCCGGGCCCGCTCATTGGCGGCCAGCGTCACCTTGCGCACCCGCACGATCTCCGGGGTCACCTCGACACATTCGTCGGCCGCGCAGAATTCCATGGCCGCTTCCAGGTCCAGCTGCAGTGGTTTGGCGAGCGTCTCCATCACATCGGCGGTGGAGGAGCGCATATTGGTGAGCTTCTTCTCCTTGGTCACATTGATATCGAGGTCCTCGGCGCGCGGGTTGATCCCGACGACCATGCCCTCATACGTTTCCGCACCGGGTTCCACGAAGAACTGCCCGCGGTCGGCGAGCTGGATCATGGCGAACGGCGTCACGCTGCCGGACCTGTCGGACACCAGCGATCCGGTGTGCCGAGCCCGGATCTCGCCGGCCCACGGCGCGTAACCGTGCGAGACCGCGTTGGCGATACCGGTGCCGCGGGTCTCGGTGAGGAAATCGGTACGGAACCCGATCAGCCCGCGCGAGGGCACGATGAACTCCATCCGGACCCAGCCCGCGGCATGGTTGTTCATCTGCACCATCTTGCCTTTGCGGGCGGCCAGCAGCTGGGTGATGGCGCCCAGGTATTCGTCCGGGCAGTCGATGGTGAGCTCTTCGAACGGCTCGTGCACCTTGCCGTCGACCTGGCGGGTCACCACCTGCGGTTTGCCGACGGTCAGCTCGAAGCCCTCGCGCCGCATCTGCTCGACCAGGATGGCGAGGGCGAGTTCACCACGGCCCTGCACCTCCCAGGCGTCCGGGCGGCCGATATCGAGCACCCGCAGCGAGACATTGCCGACCAGTTCCTGATCGAGCCGCGATTTCACCATCCGGGCGGTGAGCTTGTGCCCCTGTACCCGGCCGACCAGCGGCGAGGTATTGGTGCCGATGACCACCGAGATGGCGGGCTGGTCCACCGTGATCCGGGGCAGCGCGACGGGCTCGTCGGGATCGGCGAGGGTATCGCCGATCATGATGTCGGCGATACCGGCGACGGCGACGATATCGCCGGCCACCGCGACCTCACCCGGCTGCCGCTCGACCCCGACGGTCTGCAGCAGTTCGGTGATCTTGACGTTCTTCACGCCGTCCGCGTGCATCCACGCGACGTTCTGCCCCTTGCGGAGTTCGCCGTTGTGGACCCGCACCAGCGCAAGCCGGCCCAGGAAGGCCGATGCGTCGAGGTTGGTGACGTGGGCCTGCAGCGGCGCGGTCGAATCGCCCTTGGGGGCGGGAATGTTCTCGAGCAGCACATCGAACAGTGCGTCCAGGTTCTCCGCGTTCGGCACCTCGCCGTTCTGCGGCTGCTCCTTGGATGCCTTGCCCGCGCGGCCCGACGCATAGAGCACGGGCAGATCGAGGGCGAGTTCGGCGGCCTCGGCGGCATCGTCGTCGAGATCGGAGGCGAGGTCCAGCAGTAGATCGTGGCTTTCCTCGACGACCTCGGCGATCCGGGCGTCGGGTCGGTCGGTCTTGTTGACCACCAGGATCACCGGCAGACAGGCCGCGAGGGCCTTGCGCAGGACGAACCGGGTCTGCGGCAGCGGCCCCTCGGAGGCGTCCACGAGCAGCACCACACCGTCGACCATGGACAGGCCGCGTTCGACCTCACCGCCGAAATCGGCGTGGCCGGGGGTGTCGATGACATTGATGACGGTGACGCTGCCGTCCGGATGGTGCCGGTGTACGGCGGTGTTCTTGGCGAGAATGGTGATGCCCTTCTCGCGCTCCAGATCGCCGGAATCCATCACTCGATCGACGAGTTCGGCACGTTCGGCGAAAGCGCCGGACTGTCGCAGCATGGCGTCGACGAGCGTCGTCTTGCCGTGGTCGACGTGTGCCACGATGGCGACGTTGCGAAAATCGCGTGCAGACGACACGCCGGTTCCTCCTGCTGTTGGCTGTTGCTTCTCGGTCGGACCCTGGAATAGGGAGATAAGGACTCACCGGGCATCTGGGCCGGGTATACCCTACCGGGGCCTTTGGTCGCTTGTTCGCGCCGCCCAAGGTAAGGGTATGCTAACCCTCATGGGCAAGGTCAAGGCGAAAGAGGTGTCGAGCCTCAAGCCGAAGAAGAAGTGCTGTCGAAAGAAGACGCGCTGCGTGAAATGCCCTGTCGTGATCATGCGGATGAAACGCCTGGAAGCCGCGGGCGCCACCGGTAAGGAATTGAAAAAGGGCCTGAAGAAAGCCCGCGCCGCCTGAGCCGATCAGCGCCGCGAGGCGAATCGCCGGTGACCACTGTTGTGAGAATGCGAATTCGCGGGGTACCACAGCGGTATGACCACACCACTGCTCACCGAAACCGAGATCACCGACGCCCTCGATTCGCTGCCGGACTGGTCGCGTGCCGGCGATACGATCAACCGCACCGTGCAGGCGCCGTCCTTCCTCGCCGGTATCGAACTCGTGCGCCGCGTCGCGGAGGCCGCCGAGGCGGCGAATCACCATCCGGATATCGATATCCGCTGGCGCAAGGTGACCTTCGTCCTGTCCACGCATTCCGCGGGCGGGCTCACGGCACAGGACGTGGCGCTGGCCCGGGAGATAGATCGGCTGGCGGGGCGTTGACCCGGGACACCGCCCGGCCCGCCCAGATGGTCCAGGAGTAGAGCGCGAGCACGCCGATCACATCGACGGCGCCCAGCCACGACCACACCCCCCACCGCGAGATCGTCCAGATCGAATCCTGCAGGAACGACAGCACCCACGGTGCGCCCACCAGGGTGGTGACCAGCCAGTATCCGGCCAGGATCTTCGCACCGGCCACCTCCCGGAACGGTCCGTAGAGCAGCCACAGGACCGTCGGCAGCAGCCAGCCCCAATGATGTGACCAGGAGATCGGCGAGATCAGCAACCCGAACAACTGCACGATCAGCGCGGTACCCAGCAGATCGTCGCGACGCAGCGCCCGCCAGGCGAACCAGCCCAGTGCTGCCATCACCAGTACGCCGGCGATCCACCACGGCCCGGTGCCGACATCGGTACCCAGCAGCCGGCTCAGCGCCCCGCGCAGGGATTGGTTCCACACCGAACCCACCGGGCCGATCCGGTCGGCATCACCGAGCAGGGTGCCGAAGTAGCGCCGGGTCTCCTGAGGGTTGATCAGGAAACTGGCCCCGACCGTCAGGCCGAAGACCACCGCCGACCAGACCGCCGCGAGCCAGCGGCGCCGCGCCAGGAAATACAGCCCGCTGATCGCCGGTGTCAGCTTGATTCCCGCGACCAGCCCGACCAGCGTCCCCGAGATCCACCACCGCGTACTGCGGATGGCGAGCATCACCCCGAGCATCAGGAAGACGTTCACCTGCCCGTAGTCGATCGTGGTGCGTACGGGTTCGAACCACAGCCCCACCGCCGTCCACGCCACCGTGGCGGTTCGCCACCGCCGCTCGGTCAACGCCGCCGGACCCAGCATCAATTCGAAGGCGATCCGCACCACCCAGTAGAGGGCGGCGACGATCGCGAACAACCACAGCACCGCGACCACCGTGAACGGCAGGAAATGCAGCGGGAAGAAGACGACCGCGGCGAACGGCGGATAGGTGAAGGGAAGCGGGAAATCCGGAGTTTTCTCGGCGTAGGTGAAATCGTAGAGACGGTCGGTGAGCAGCGACGCCGAACCGTCCACGTAGACGTGCAGATCCACCAGGTTCATACCGTTGGGCGTCAGCAGCATCCACAGCAGGCGCACCGCCACGCTGATTCCCAGTGCCGCCAGGGCCAGGCGAAACGGTGTGAACCCCCGAAGGTCGGTCCGGGCGCTGGGCTGATTCAAGACGTGGGCTTTCGAGTCGGTCCGGGTCGGCGGCCGGCCCCGGCGCGGCGGCAGGTGTTTCCGGCGCGGAATACATTAACCCGACCGTGTGGTGGCGCTGTGCGACCGGTTGGCCGGATCGTCCGCTGGTGTCGGCGAACGGAAACCGGCGATGTCCGAAACATCGGGTTACCCCACGCGACACACATATACATTCGACTCAAATTTCACACATGTCACAATGGTTACCCGCTACTGTCTGGTATCACAGCGAAATAGGGGTCGCAATCGCTACCCCGGTGCTGTACAACGCGCGCCAGTGTCCTTAGAGTGACCCCGAAACGACGGCTTTTCAGCGTCGCCCAGATGTACCCGAGGTAAGGACGGCTAGACCAGTGCTTCGCACCCGAGGATCGCGGATCGCAATGTCCGCGCTCGCCATTGCGGCGGGCGCCTCCCTCGTGGCGCCCGCGCCGGCCGTCGCGGCCCCGGCCCCCCAGACATCGGTGAACAGCGTCCCGATGGTCCCCGAAGGGGTCCCGGTCGACGTTCTCGCCGCCCTGGCCCCGGTCATCGTCAATCCGCCGGCGGCGCCCATCGCCCAAGACGTTGCCGCGCCGGGTAGCCCCCAGGCCGCGATCCTGGCTCAGGCCCGCGCCCTGCTGGATACGGTGAATCTGCCCCCGCAGATCAAATCGACCCTGGAACGGGTCATCACCTTCCTGGACGGAAGCGGTGGCGGCGGCCCCGATATCCCGGAATCCGGGCCGGTGATCGCCCAGTTCCTCTACCCGACGATCGGTAAGGGCTGCATCGCCCCGTCCGGTGACTCCGTCGGCACGGCGCTCGCGGTTCCCGGCCCGGCGCATCTGCCGCCGCCCGGCCCGGCCGCAGGCCAGACAGGTTTCGTGTTCACCGCGCTCGGCACCGAACGGCCCACGGCCGAACAGCCGCAGCCGATGACGGTGCAGTGGCGCAACATCGATACCGGCGCCGTCGGCACCGAGGTACTCACCGACGAAGCCAAGATCAACCCCGACGGTCCCGCGACGCTTTCGGCAATCGCAAACACGGGCACCGGGCGCGTGGTCGCGGTCATCGGCGGCGGGCTCACCACCCAGGCCACCGAAACCGAGGCGCGCACCTGCTCCTTCGCCCCGACCCTGGGCTTCTTCACCGTCGGCTAGTCACCAACCCACTGTATTTCCGGCGCCTTCATGCGCCGGAAAACAGGCCCGATTGTGGTAAACCGGGGATATGGCGACTGTCGAGCATTCGCACAGGTCGATCCGGAGTCGGCGCGCGTCGCGGTCGATTCTGTCCATCAGATCCGAAGGGTCGATCCTGTCGATCGGATCGGCGTATTCCATACTGTCCATCGGCAGCGCCGGATCGGTACTGTCGATCGGTTCGATCGGATCCTTCGGATCGCTCATCTCCAGCGGGTCGTTCCTGAGCCTCGGTTCGGCGCTGTCCGGGCTGTCGCGCTGGTCGCTGCTGTCGTGGATGGGTAACCATTCGAGTCCGGAGGAACGGCCCGGGCTACGGGTGGTCGCGGACGAACCCGACCTCCGGGTCGCCCCGACCCGCCACTGCCAAACGTGAGAGGTGTCTGTATTTTTGGCGCCGACTCCGTCGGCGCGGCATAAGCCTGTCGAACAATCGTATTCACGCCACGAGGTGCCGTGCTGACGCGGCGGCAGCAGTCGTTGTTGTCCGAATTCACTCATCACAGAACCCCCGGTTCCGATGCGCCGGAGGCTATCCGCCGTGTTCGGTCGGCCGATCACGACTCACCCTCCGAC
>NZ_JARWNW010000038.1 GCF_029868325.1 Nocardia carnea | reverse complement strand
CCCCCCCCCCCCCCCCCCCCCCCCCCCCCCCCCCCCCCCCCCCCCCCCCCCCCCCCCCCCCCCCCCCCCCCCCCCCCCCCCCCCCCCCCCCCCCCCCCGCCCGGTCACGGGCACAGCACCTCCAGCCAGGACTCCAATACGGGGTCCCCGGCCAGCATCATCGGGTCGACGGTCTCATGACCCTCCGACCGCCATTTCTCCACCAGCTGCATGATGCGCACCGAATCCAGCCCGGCGTCGAGCAGATTCGTATCGGTGGACAGTTCCGCGGCCGGTACGCCCATCACTTCGGCGACATCCTGGATGAAGCGGTCGCGCCCGGTCACGGCCGCTGCGTCGTTCGTCATGCTGTGTCCTTTCGACATCATCGGGGTCCTTTCGACATCATCGGAAGCGCTGCGTAGTTACGCTGCGCTACCTCCCCCGCGCTCGACCCGATCGTGTCGGGTCCTCCTCTTATTCTTCGCCGTCGAAATTCGCGATCCCGTGTTTCCAATAGCCCGCGATCAGGCAGTCCTTCGACCCGACACCGAGTTCGCTGCGCACCCATTTGCGGATCGGGCGCAGCTGCCCGGCCTCACCGGCCACCCACGCGTACACGTTCTGCCCGTCGGGCACGGTGACCGTGCGGATCGCCTTCTCCAGCAGGTCCCCGGTGCCCGGCGCAGCCTCGCCCCGGTGCAGCCACTGGATCTCGAATCCGGCCGGCGCATCGATCTCGATCTCCTCGCTCGCGTCGGTGACCTCGACGAACACCCAGCCCTTGGTCTCGCGCGGCAGCCGTTCCAGCCAGCGGGCCATCGCGGGCAGCGCGGTGATATCCCCGGCGAACAGGTAGTTGTCGTAGCTTTCCGGCACCACTACACCGCCGGGCGGGCCGGCGATATGGATCCGGCCCCCCGGTTCGGCGGCCAGCGCCCAGTCCGAGGCGAGCCCGCCGGGGTGCAGCGCGAATTCGATATCGAGTTCGCCCGCATCGGCGTCGTAGCGGCGCACCGTGTACTCCCGCGAGATCGGCCGCGGTGCGGGCCATTCCAGCGAAAGACCGTCTTTCACCGGCAGGCGCAGGGTGCCGTCGGTGTCCGGGAAGACCACGCGGACGTGTTCGTCGGGCACATAGCTGTGGAATCCGGCGAGCTCCGGACCGCCGAAGGTGACCCGGAGCAGACCCGCACCCACCTGTTGCGTGCGGAGCACCTCGAGTTCCCGCAATTCGATCGGATAACCGACCTTGGCCCCGTGCGACCCGGCCATCACCTCGGCGATCCGCTCACGGTAGGCACCGCGATCCATCACACACCGTCCTTTCCTTTGTCCGCGATTCCGGTGGGCTCCACCGGCGGTTTCACCGATGGCCCGGCGGGTTTGCCGGGAGCGGTGAGCCGGGCCAGCGGCACCAGGAACACCATGGTGGGTACGAGCAGTACGAGCACGGCACCGCCGTAGACCACCAGGGCGGCACCCGGTTCCACCAGGCCGCCGATCACACCGGCCGCCATCGACCCGAGCGCTGTTCCGGTAACCGATTGCACCAGTTGCAGACTCGACAACCGGCCGCGCATATCCTCCGGCGAATGCTGCTGCAGTACCGCGTACCGCAGGATGTTGTTCACGGCCCGGGCGATACCGAACGCGGCCAGGCCCAGGAAACTCCACGCCACCTGCGGCCAGACACCGGCCATGATCAGGCCCACCGGCATGAGCGCCAGCGAGACCAGCAGGGCCAGACCGTTGTGGCGGGAGCGGCCGATCCAGCCGCTGGTCAGCGACCCGAGTACCGCACCCGCACCGGGCGCGGCGTAGAGCAGGCCCAGCGTCGCCGGACCGGCATTCAGCGCCTGATCCGAGAACGCCGGAAGCAACACCAGCGGTCCGCTCACGAGCATGGCGAGCAGACCGCTCACCAGTACCGCGCGGATCACGCGGTGGCGCATCGCGAAACCGATCCCCTGCCCCATTTCCACCAGCGGATTGCGCAGATCTCGCGCCGGTGGCGGGGCGGCGCCGATGGCCCGGATCAGGCCCACGGTGGCCGCGGTCGCCGCCGCGGCGGCGAAAAACGCGAAAGGGACCCCGATCTGGGCGATCAGCACACCGGCAATGGCCGGGGTGATCATGGTGCCCAGATCCGAGGTCAGGGTGATCAATGCGCCCGCCGCCGGCATCTTCGCGCGCTCGACCAGCATCGGCACCAGCGCCATCATGGCCGAACCGCTCACCCCGCCCGCCAGGCCGTCCACGACGGCGGCGGCGTAGATCACCGCCAGTGTGGGACTGGCCAGGATCGCGTTGAGGCCCAGAGCCAGGAACGCCAGCCCCGCCGCGGTCCGCGACCACTGCATCACCGTGCGCCGGTCGAACCGGTCGGCGATCACCCCGCCGCCCAGGCTTCCGGCGAACAGGGCGACCGCCATGGTCGTCGACACTCCGGCCACGTGCAGGCTCGACCCGGTGAGCTCGTAGACCTGCACCGGCAGGGCCACCATCAGCAGCCCGATGCCGAGTACGGAGATCAGCCGCGCGCCGAAGGCACAGCGGAACCGCCGGCTCTCCCGCAACGGGGAGATATCGATGAGGAGGCCGGCGGTGGCACTCACTTGAACTGCTCCTGGATCAGGTCGAGGGTGTTCATCACGCCGCGGTAGTCCGGCCGGTAGCTGGTAGCCGGCAGTTCGTAGACCTTCTTGTCCTTGAACGCGGGCAGCTGCGCGAACATCGGATCCTCGGCCAGATCGGCCGCACTCTTGGCACCGCTGAGCGGAACCACGATCACCACGGGCTGGTCGACGACCTTGGTCAGCAGTTCGGGGCTGAAGTTGAACCAGTCGGCCGAGGGGTTGATCTCCGGGTTACCGGCCTTGGCGACAACCTGCTCGTCGGCCTTGAAGCCCAGCTCGGCCAGCAGCGTCGGCAGCGCGGCGTTCGGCAGGATCATCTTCGGCTTGCCGTCGGCGGCGGACTGGAAGTAGCCGATCTGCTGCTCGGGCGCCTTCACGGTTTCGGCGACCTGCTTGAGCTTGTCGTCGTAGGCGGTGATCAGCTCGTTCACCTTGTCGCCCTTGTTGACCACATCGGCCAGCAGCTTCAACTGCCCCTGCCAGTCGGTGACATCACCGGGCACCAGCACGGTCGGCGCAATGGCACTGAGCTGGTCGTAGGCGTCCACGGACTGTTTGGCCGGGAAACCCTGGCCGCCGCCGATGATCAGATCGGGCTGCATCGAGGCGACGAACTCAACGTTCACGGTCTGCCCGATCGGCACGACCTGGGTGCCCTGTTCGGTCGCGTCATCCGCCCACGTCGGGGGGAACTTTCCGCTGCGGTCGGTGACGCCGAGAACCCGGGTATCCGCCGCGGCCACCGGCACATCGAGGTCGTAGAGGTAGCCGGCGAGGGCGCCGTTGAGCACCACGACCCGCTGCGGGTCGGCCGGCACCTCGACGGCGCCCTTCTCGGTCTGGATCGGCCGGGTCCCGGCTTCGGCGGCAGGCTCGGCATCGGAGCTACAGCCCGCGACCGCGACGACCGCGACGAACAGGCCGACTACAGCACGTAGCCAGGCCGCGAAGCGGCTGTGGGATAACAGCGACATAGGTGTTTCACTTTCTTTCTCGAACTACCGGGGCACCGGATGGTGCCGCGGCAGAGTCTCTGGGGCCGGGCCGCACGGTCACGTCCGCAACGCCGGGTCGGTATCGAGCAGCGCGGCAACCTCGGCCCAGCCGTCGTCGGCGACGATCCCGAAATGGGTGTAGGGCAGGCGGCGCGGAATTATCCTGGCGCCGGCCGCCCGCCAGCCGGCCAGCTGGGCGGCGACGCGCGGGGCGTCCCGCTCCTCGCCGGGGTCGGCGGCGTAGAGCGCCATCGGGCCGGAGTATCGCGGTGCCGCCGATTTCGTGACCATCCGGAGCAGTTCGCCCGCGGCACCGCGGATGAGCGCGGCGAGATCCGGGGCGTCGTCGGGCAGTTCCGGCAGCAACCGGTCCAGCCGGGCCGGATCGGCCAGCGCCCCGGCGGCCTGTTCGGCGAGGTTCGCGAGCGGATGCGAATCGACCAGGCCCACGAACGCGACCTCCGCACCGGCCGCGGTGAGCGCGGCCGCCATGGCGTGCACGATATTGCCGCCGAGCGAATAGCCCAGCAGGTGATACGGGCCCTCCGGCTGGATTTCGCGCACTGTTTCCAGATAGCGGGCGGCCAGTTCGTCGATGCTCGCGGCCCCGGAATCCACACCGCGCAGGGCGGGTAATTGCAGGCCGATCAGCGACCGGTCGGCGCGCAGCCGCCGGGCCAGCGGGGCGAACTGCCAGGCGGTTCCGCCCACCGGATGCACACAGAACAGCGGCTCGGCCGCGCCGCGGTCGCGTAACCGCAGCACATGGTCGAGGCGCCGGCCCAGCATGGCGATCTCCTCGGACACCGTCTCCGGGATCACCGTCTCCGTCACAGCCGTCCCAGCCGCAGCCGTCCCCGTCGGAGCCGTCCCCGTCGCAACGGTCCCCGGCGCGGCTTTACTGGACAATGCGGCATCCGAGACGACGGAACCCCCATCGGCGGAGTCGTTTCCGCCGGCCGCTGCCACGCCCTCGATACGTGCCGTGAGGGCGCGGACGGTCGGCGCCTCGAAAACGTCGTCGACCACAACCGCATATCCGGCACGGCGCAACCGCCCGACCAACCGCACTGCGGTAAGGGAATGACCACCGGCGGCGAAGAAATCATCGTCCGGCCCGATCGCCGCGATACCCAGCACCGCGGCCATGGCCGCGGTAACCGCGCCGGCCACTCCTGGAACGCCCGCGGGCCCGCCGGGTATCGCCGTCAGCGCGCCGGAGGCCGCGGTCTGCACACCCGGCGCCACGGCCGCCACATTTGAAACGGCCGGGCCGCCCACAGGCGATACATTCGAAGCCACGGTCGGCGCGCCGGGAGCCGCCGCCGCAGATACATCCGAACCCGCCGTCTGCATACCCGAGGCCGGTCCCGGTACGCCCGGAGCAGCAGCCGAGCTCGCGATCGGAACGCCGGAAGCACCAGCCGGTGCGTCGGAAACACCGGCCGGGCCCGCGACCGGAACGTCAGAAACACCAGCAGGGCTCGCGGCCGGAACGGTGGAAGCGGCACCGGCAGGGGTCGCGACCGGCGCGTCAAAAACACCAGCTGGGGTCGGGTTCGCCGCGCCAGAAGCCGCAATCGAGCTTGCGGCCGGTACGCCGGAAGTGACAGCCGGGGTCATGACCGGGCCGGCTGCGGCCACATCCACCGGGTACTCCGGGACGGGCAGCGCCTTGCGGTCCAGTTTGTCGCTGATGGTCATCGGGATCTCGTCGAGCTCCACGAACGCTGCGGGAATCATGTAGGAGGGCAGCACGTTCCGGAGCGCGGCCCGCAGTTCCTCGGTATCGACGGTGGCGCCGGAGCGGGCGCGGAGGTAGGCGACCAGGCGTTGGTCGCCGGGAATATCCTCGCGCAGGATCACTGCGGCCTGAGCGATCTCGGGACGGCGCAGGACTGCCGATTCGATATCGCCGAGTTCGATCCGCTGGCCGCGCAGTTTCACCTGGCTGTCGGTGCGGCCGATGTAGTCGAGTTCGCCGTCGCCACCCCAGCGCACCAGATCTCCGGTGCGGTACATGAGTTCACCGCTGCAGGCGGGGTCGGCGACGAAGGTGTACGCCGTGCGCGCCGGTTCGTGCAGGTAGCCGCGGGCGAGTTGCACACCGGTGAGGTAGAGCTCGCCGACCGTGCCGAACGGTACCGGCCGCAGCTTCTCGTCCAGCACCCGCACTCCGGCGCCACCGGGCGGGCGGCCGATGGGGACCGTCTCCAGATCGGTGTCGTCGGTGACGTGATAGGTGATGCAGACCGCGGCCTCGGTGGGACCGTAGAGGTTGTTCACCTTGGTACCGGTGACTTCCCGGAAGCGTTGCGCGGTGGCCGGGGGTAGTGGTTCGCCGCCGGTGAATACGCAACGTAGCGCGGAACATCCGGTGAGGTCGCTTTCCTCGGCCATGGTGGTGAGCATGGAGGAGGTCATCTGCACGGCGGTGACCTGCTCGCCGGCCATGAGTTCGGCCTGGTAGTAGGGGTCGCGGTGGCCGTTGGGCCGAGCGACCACGATCCGGGCGCCCACCAGTAGCGGCAGGTAGATCTCCAGCAGCGAGGCGTCGAAGGTGGCCGGGGTGCGGTACAGCATCGTGTCACCCCGCCCGAACCGGTGCTGTTCCTGCAGCCAGGCGAAGGTGTTGACGATGGCCGCATGGCTCACCGATACGCCCTTCGGCACACCGGTGGACCCGGAGGTGAACAGCAGATAGGCGGCGTTGTCCGGGCGCAGCGGCGCGAGCCGGTCCGCGTCGGTGAGCGCACCCGCCGCGAAAACGGTGAGGTCGAGGGCGTCGGTCGCGGCGACAGGTGCCCGCCCGGTCGCGAAATCGTCGGTGCTCGTGGTGAGGACCAGCGCCGGAGCCGCGGTCGCGAGAATCGTGTCCAGCCGTTCGGCGGGCTGCCCCGGGTCCACCGGAAGGTAGACCCCACCGGCGCGACTGATCGCGTGGGCGGCGACAACGGCCTCGCCGCAGCGCCGCATCGCGACCACCACCACCGTCTCCGGGCCGATCCGCTGGGAAATCAGCCAACGGGCCAGGCGATCGGCGCGTTCGCCGAACTCGCGGTAGGAAATGGTGATCCCCTCGGCGGTGAGCGCCGGGGCGGCGGGATCGATCTCCGTGTGCGACGTCCAATCGGCCAGCGTCGCACCGTGACTGTCCGGATGCCGGGTGCCGTCGAGCACCGCGCCCACGGTGGCCGACGGATCGCCGGCCAGCGCGGTGAGCACGGCACCCAGCCGCGCCGCCATCCGCTGTCCGTGCGTTTCCTCGATCGCGCCGGGCGCGTAGTGCAGCATGAGCCGGAACCGGTCGCCGGGCAGCGCCGTCACGGTCACCGGATAGTGGGTGAGGCTGTGCACGGCGACGTCGGCGACGCCTACCTCGTGCGTTTCCTTCGGCGCCACCCCGGTTTTGGGGAAGTTCTCGTAGACGACGAGCGTATCGAAGAGCCGCCCGACCCCCGCGGCACGTTCCACGGTCGCCAGGCCCAGATAGCCCTGGTTCTGCAGCTCCAGTGTGGTCCGCTGGAAGTCGGCGAACTGCTCGGTCACCGGCCGCCCGGTATCCAGGGTCATCCGCACCGGAACCGTATTGCTGAACAACCCGACCATGCCGCCCACCCCGGGCAGCTCGGCGGGCCGGCCCGACACCACCGCACCGAACACCACATCGGTCCGGCCGAGCTGTTCGGCCAGCACCATCGACCAGGCGCCCTGCAGCAGGGTGTTCATCGTGAGCCCGTGGGCCCGGCCGACGGATTCGAGCGCGGCTGCAGTGTCTTCGGCGAGCGGTACCGGCAAGCCGATCGCGGCCGAACGCGGTCCGGGTGCACCGATCAGGCTGGGTGCCTCCAGCCCCGCCAGATAATCGCCCCAGCGGCGGGTCTCCGCGACCGTATCGCGGGCGGCGAGCCACGCCAGGTAGCTGCCGTAATAGCCGGGTTCGGGCAGTTCCTCACCGTGATAGCGGGCGAGCATCTCGCGCAGCACGATCGGGATCGACCAGCCGTCGGCCAGCAGATGGTGGGCAGTGAGCACCAGCCGGTGCACGGTATCGGAGAGCCGGATCAGCAGTGCGCGCAGCAGCGGCGGATCGCCGATATCGAACAGTTCCGCGCCCGCGGCCTGCTCCAGTGCCAGCGCGTGGTCCGCGGCGTCCGGCCGATCGCGCAGATCCTCGACCCGCCACGCGACCCGCGGATTGCGCGGGATCACCTGGATCGGCTGATCGACCTGCTCGTAGTGGAACGCGGCACCGAGGTTCGGGTGCCGGTGCAGTACTTCGGTGAACGCGGCCGCCAGCCGGTCGGGGTCCACCGGGCCGGACAGTACGAAACGTGCCGTCAGTGTGTAGACATCGGCGGCGCCGTCGCGCAGCGCATGGAACAGCAACCCTTCCTGCAGCGGTGACAGCGGCAGCACATCGGCAACCGGCCCGTGCACGGCGGCGAGTTCCGCAAGCCCCTGCGGCGGTAGCGCGATCGTGACGGATTCCGCGCGCGGCACCGGCGCCGGGCCGGTATCCGCCGAAACCGCCACAGGTTCGGCCGCGGCCGCCAGATCGGCGAGACCCCGGCGGGTCAGCAGATCCTGCGGTGCCAGGACGAAACCGCGCTCGCGCAGTTTCGCGCAGACACCGATCGCGGTGATGCTGTCGCCGCCGGCGCCGAAGAAATCGTCGTCGATATCGACGGTCTCGCTGTCGCGGCCGAGCAGTTCGGCCACCACCTCGGCGATCGCCTGCTCGGCCGGTGTCGCCGGCGCCCGCCCACCGGTGGTTTCCACCGGATCGGGTAGCGCCGGCCGGTCCACCTTGCCGTTGACCGTCCACGGGAGTTCGCCGAGCACCACGATCCTGGTGGGGACCATGGGGTCGGGTAGCGAATCGGCCAGCCGGTTGCGCAGCCGGGCGCCCAGATCCGCGGCGTCACGTACCTGCGCCGCGGCCGCGCCGGTGGCGACCACGTAACCGATCAGGCTCGGCCGTCCCGCGAGCTCGCGAATATCCGCGGCCGCCGCGACGACCTCGGGCAGCCCGCTCAAGGCGGCTTCCACCTCACCGATTTCGATCCGGTGCCCGCGGATCTTGATCTGCGCGTCCGCCCGGCCCGCATAGAAGTAGCCCTGTCCCGGTATCCAGCGCGCCAGATCGCCGGTGCGGTACATCCGGGCGCCCGGCGGCCCGAACGGGTCGGCCACGAAACGGTCCGCGCTCGGCCCGGGCCGGCCCAGATAACCCTGCGCGATCCCGGCCCCCGCCAGGTACAGCTCGCCGGGCTGCCCGTCCGCGACCACCTGTAAACCGTTGTCCAGCAGATAGGCCCGCACACCGGGCAGCGGCACACCGATATGCGGATCGGTGCCACGCACGGGTGCGCCGATGGCGTCCACCGTGGCCTCGGTGGGCCCGTAGAGGTTGACCGCGGTGATCCCGGCGGTTTGCACCTGCTGCCAGAGGTCCGGCGGGCAGGCCTCACCGCCGAGGACCAGCAGCCGCGGCGGCACCTCGGCCAGCCCGTGCGCGAACAGGGCGGCGGTCAGCGTGGGGGTGCCGTCGGCGACGTCGATCCCGTCGGCGCCGAAAGCGGCCACCAGCGCGGCAGGGTCGCGGCGGACCACGCTGTCGTACAGGTGGATCCGGTGCCCGTCGAGCAGCCACAGCAGCGGGTCGAGTGCGGCGTCGAAGGCGAACGAGGTGGTGTGGGCGATGGCCAGCCGGCGGCCGCCGGCCCGCTCGACGGTTTCGGCGTAGATACCGGACCGATGCCCGGCGACCAGCTGCGCGAGGGCGGTGTGGTCGATCACCACCCCCTTGGGGGTGCCGGTGGATCCGGAGGTGTAGAGCACGTAGGCGGCATGGTCGCCACGGATGGCGGCATCGGCCGGCCGGCCGTCCGGGTAGTCCTGCACCGCCGCGCGAACCTCGTCACCGTCCACGGCGACCGTGCGGCAATCGAGTTCGTTCACCAGCGCGTTGTCGGTGAGGACCAGCACCGGGGAGGAGTCGTCGATCATCGTCTGCAGCCGCGCCGCCGGATGTTCCGGGTCCAGCGGTAGATAGGTCGCGCCGGCCCGCCAGACGGCCAGCAGCGCCACCACCAGATCCGCGGTGCGCGGGAGTGCGACACCCACCCGGTCGCCCGGGCGCACGCCCTGGTCGCGCAGGTACCGGACCAGCCGATACACCTGCGCGCCCAGTTCGGCACCCGTATACCGCCGCGCACCGGCGACCAGCACGGTATCGCCGGCGTATTCGGCGACCATCCGGTCCAGCGCCGCCGGAACCAGCTCGGTTCCGGCGGCGGCCGCCGGCCCGCGACGCTGTGCCAGCAGCCGGGCCCGGTCGTCGCGGTCGAGCAGCTCCAGCGCACCGACCTGCACCTTGTCCAGTTCGGTGAATGCCTCGATGACCCGGACCAGCCCCGCCATGCGGCGATAGGCGGTCTCCGGATCGTTGGTGCGGGCATCGCATTCGAAGTTCAGCAGTACGGATTTATCGGGCAGCGGGGTCGCGACCAGGCCCAGATCTTCCGGCGGCCCGCCCGCCACATTGCGCAGCACGCCCTTGGCGCCGTCGAAGTCGAGCGCGAAATCGAAAACCTTCAGGTTGATCCCGACCCCGTGCAACAGCTCGCCGGCACCGAAACCGCTCAGGTCCCGGGCCAGATCGGCACCGCTGTAGCGCTGGTGTTTACGCATCTCGCGTAGCGATTCCGCGACGCGGACACCCAATTCGCCCACTGTCTCGTGTGCGTGCACGGCCAGCCGCAGCGGCAGCACGTTCACCGCCATCGACGGTGTACTCAGCGCGACCCGCCCGACGCGGCCCATCATCAGCATCGAGAGCACCACATCGGAGGAGCCCAGCTGCCGTTGGATATACGCGGCGTAGCAGGCGATCAGCCCGTCCGCCCAGGTGATCCGGTAGCGCTCGGTGCACTGGCGCAGCCGGTCGAGGGTGGCGACCGGCAGGATCGCCTCGGCACGGATCGTGCGTTCCACCGCGCCGCCGAGCGCGGTGCCGCGCCCGTCCAGCGTGGGCGCGGGGCTGAGATGGTCGCGCCAATATGCCTGGTCGGCGATGAAATGTTCGCTCTCGCGGTAGGCCTGCTCGTCGGCCACCAGTTCGGCGATGGTGCCGAAGGTCGCCTTGGGTGGTTCGGTGCCCCGGCGCAGTGCGGTGTAGTGCGCGGCCACCCGGCGCGACAGCAGCGCCGCACTGTAGCCGTCGACGATCAGGTGGTGATACAGCTGCACACACCACACTTCGCATTCGGTGAGCCGGATCAGCGTGTAGTTGTAGAGCCGCCGATCGACCATCCCCCGGCAGCGCTCGGCGGCCTCGTACCGTTCGAGGGCGACGGCCTCATGGGCCAGGGATACCGGATCGGCGGCGCCCCGCAGATCGATCATCGGGCGCAGGACGGCGGGTTCGTTGCTCACGAATTGCCGGGGCCCGGAATCGGTGTCGCGGAACCGCAGCCGCATGTTCTCGGCTTCGGCGACGGTCGAGGCGATGGCCTCGGCCAGCGCATCGATATCGATCGGCTCCGAGCCCGAGATTTCGAGAACCTCGCCGACCAGGTAGCGGCCGGATTCCGGGTCGAACTGCTGCGCATTCCAGATTCCCAGCTGGGGGCCGGTGAGTGGTAGTCCGGTACCGCTGATCGTCGACGCGTTCTGCACTGCCGCCGGCACGGCAACTCCCTTCGCTGTGAACCACTTTCGCCTGCCGTGCCACCGGTGGGAACACCACGGCACAACACACGACCACAGTTGAGGTTAGCCTAACCTTTACTAAAGTGAAACATCTTGACTGTGGCCTGACTTTGCGCTGGGCCCGGTGATCAGCCCACCCGGACCGCCTTCTCCCCCAGCGGAACCACCAGCGGCGTGCCCGTTTCCGGATCGTCGATCACCCGGCAGCCCAGGTCGAAGACCTTCTGCACCAGTTCCGCGGTGACGATCTCGCGCGGCGGCCCGGCCGCGACCACCGCACCGTCACGCATGGCGATCAGATGATCGGCATAACGGAACGCGTGATTGAGATCGTGCAGCACCGCGACCACCGTCCGGCCGGTATCCCGATTGAGTTCCCGGCACAGGTCGAGCAGCTGGATCTGGTGCGCGATATCGAGGAAGGTGGTGGGCTCGTCGAGCAGCACGATCGGCGTCTCCTGGGCCAGCACCATCGCGATCCACACCCGCTGCCGCTGCCCGCCGGACAATTCGTCGACCAGCCGCCCGGACAGATCGGTCACCCCGGTGGCGGCCATCGCCGCGGCCACCGCCTCCTCGTCGTGGCGCGACCACTGCCGGACCAGCGACTGGTGCGGATACCGGCCGCGAGCCACCAGATCGGCGACCCGGATCCCCTCCGGCGCGGTCGAACTCTGCGGCAGCAACCCGATGCGGCGGGCCACCTCTTTCGCCGGATAGGAACCGATCGCCTTACCGTCCAGCAGTACCGCGCCGGATTCGGGCGCCAGCAGCCGCGACAACGCCCGCAACAGCGTCGATTTACCGCAGGCGTTCGGCCCGATGATGGCAGTGAAAGTGCCGTCGGGGATATCGACGGTGAGCTCGTCGCTGATCACCCGGTTGCGGTAGCCCAGCCGCAGCCGATCGGCCCGCAACCGGGCATCGGAGGCGGCGGGCGGTGTGACGGCCTGCTGCGCAGATTCGCTGCGCTCGAGTTTTTCGTCCACGAAGATTCCTCAGTTCCGTCGAGCCTCGACCACCAGCAGATAAGCCAGGTACGCACCACCGACCGACGCCGTCACCACACCGACCGGCACGGAGGTCGGCGCGAATACCCGGCGAGAGATCCAATCACAAACCGCCAGCAGCAACGCCCCCATCGCCGCCGCCGGAAGCAGCGCCGTGGTCGGCGTCCGGGCCAACCGGCGGCCCAGCTGCGGGGCCGCCAGCGCCACGAAGGCGATCGGTCCCGCGACGGCCGTACCGACAGCGGTGAACGCGACACTGAGGATGGTGAGCAGCAACCGCGCCCGGCCCACCCGGACCCCCAGCGCCTGTGCCGCATCGTCCCCCAGTTCCAGAATCGGCAACTGATGCGCCGCGGGCACCACCGCGACAGCGAGCACGGCCAGCACCACCAGCGCCGGCGTGATCTCGGCCCAGGTCAGCCCGTCCAGCGTGCCCACCCCCCAGGCCGCGGCCGACATGGCGGTATCGAGGTCGGCGCGCAGGATGAGCCAGGTATTGGCCGCGGCCAGCATCGAGCCGATGCCGATACCGACGATCACCAGCCGGAATCCCTTGATGTTCTGCCGGAAGGCGAGCAGGAAGATCGCCAGCGCGGTGACCAGCCCGCCGCCGATCGCACCGGCCGCGGTGGCGTAGTACCCGCCACCGGCCAGGATGACCAGCAGTGCGCCCGTGTAGGCACCGTTGTTGAACCCGACGATATCGGGGCTGCCCAGCGGGTTTCGGGTCACCGACTGCAGGATCGCGCCGCTGATTCCGAGCGCCGCGCCGAGCACCAGCGCCATCAGTACCCGCGGGAACCGCCACTCCAGCACCACGAGTTCGTCGGTGCCGACCCCGCTGCCCAGCAGCGCTCGCAGCACCCGGTCGGGCGGGATATCGAAATCCCCGGTGCCCAGTGCCAGTAGCGAGACGACGCAGGCGGCGACGAGCAACACCGCCGACACCACCACGCTGCGCACGCCGAACCGGGCCGTGAGGCGGCGCAGCCGCAGCACGCGGACCGTGCGGCCGAACTCGATATTCGCCACGGCGCCGATCCGCGGTTTTTCACGCAGAGTCACGACTACCTCATCTCCGAACGACGGGCGAGCCAGATGAGTACCGGCGCACCCAGGAAGGCCGTGACCACACCCGCCGCGATCTCGTCCGGCGGAATGGCGATCCGGCCGAGGACATCGGCGAAGAGCACCAGCGTCGGCGCGAGGAGCAGCGAATAGGCGACGATCCAGCGATAGTCGGGTCCGACGATCCAGCGGGCGATATGCGGTACCGCCAGGCCGACGAAGGTGATCGGCCCGACCGCCGCGGTCGCCGTACCACACAGCAGGATCAGCGCCAGGGCGGTGAACGCGCGGGTCCGTGTCACATGTACGCCGAGCGCGCGCGCCATATCGTCGCCGAGTGCCACGGCGTTGAGCGAGCGGGCGGCGACGGCGGCGAACACGATCCCGATGAGGATGAAGGGGGTCGCGCCGGCGAGGACGTCGTAGCCGCGGCCGGTCAGCGCACCGGCGTCCCACTGCCGCATCTCTTCGAAGGCGCTCGAATTCAGCAGGATCAACCCCTTGGTGATACCGGTGAGCACGGCTGTCACCGCGACACCGGCCAGGGTGAGGCGAATCGGGTCGGTGCCACCGCGACCGACGGTCCCCAGCCGGTACACCACCACCGACACTACCGCCGCGCCGGCGAATCCGAACCACACGTAGGAGGCGATACCACTGGCGCCCAGATACGCCACCGCGACCGCGATCGCGAAGGCCGCACCCGCATTGATCCCGAGCAGTCCGGGGTCGGCCAGCGGGTTGCGCGTCAGCCCCTGCATGAGGCATCCGGCGATCCCGAGCGCACTACCCGCGAGCAGGCCCAACAGGGTGCGTGGCAGGCGGTATTCGCTGATGATCAGGTCGTCCGGCGAGCCGCCGGGCCGCCACAGCGCAGTAATGATCTCCGTGATCGGAATATGCTTGACCCCCACCACAAGGCTGAGTACGCAGGCAAGTATCAGAAAGGCGGCGGCAAGAAACCAGCCCATCCACCTGCGGACCGAGACCCGGGTGTGGTATTCATAGGACGAACCGGCCGTCATGACGCGGTGCTACAGGAACTGTGCATCGAACCCGTCCCTTCCCGGCGTATATGAGATACGTCACGGTCATAGCTCACAAATTTTGTTAACCAACCTTTATAGTGAGCGCAGGCTAACCTAACCTGAACAGGCTTAGCAACAGACTGTGCCGAGGAGCGAAAGGATGACGGGATGCACTCCGCTGCCGGCTGTATCGCCTCCCCATCCGCTCCGTCCCGGCGCGTGACCACCGGCCACACCTGGCCGGGTTGTCAGAGATACACAGGGATGAGGGAATTGATGGCGCAGTATTTCGTCACCTGATCGCCCAGGCTGAGACGATCCGAACCGCCGGTGGGCATTCCGTACCCACCGGATTTCACCTGCGAGTGCGCAGCAACCGGACATGACCCGCGTTTTCGCGTGTCCCCGATCCGGTATTCCGTGCTGCCGCTTTCGCCGGCTCCCGCGGCTACGACCGCATCCGGCGACATTCGCTAGACCATGAGGGACACACGATGAACATCAAAGGGATTGCTGCCGGCGCGGCGATGACAGCGGCAGCGGTACTCGGCGTTGCCGGTGGAACGGCAACCGCGGACACCTTCGTGCCGCTGCCGGGCGGCGAGAAGGCCGGCCCGAACGGGAAGGTTGCCCGCGTCAACGAGAGCGCGCTGATCTCGCCGTCCATGTCGGCCAACGGCGCGGGCCGGGTCGCCTGGGTGAGCGGGCAGATTCACGCGGACGTCACGCAGACCCCCGAAGGCGACCCGGGACCGTGGAAGGGCCCGACCAACGCGCCGGGTACCAACAACTCCTCCACCCACGGCTCCTCGCGGCTGAGCACCGGCTACATCGTCGGCTGCCAGGTCAGCATCGCCGAGAACGCCTTCCAGGCCGGTATCGGTGGCACCCTGAGCACCTCGACCCTGGGTGGCAGCGGATCCCTGAGTGTGAAGCTCGGTCCGGGCGAAGTGAAGTTCGTCCACATCGAGGGCGTCGACATCAAGAAGCCCGGCCCTTACTGGATCGACTACAAGGATGTCGAGATGAACATCGAGGGCTGCGGCGGCTTCGCCCAGGCCCGGTCCTACACGGTTCTCGAAATCATCGGTGACCACTACTCCAAGTCCACCCTGTACGGAGCCCCGTTCAGCATCGGCTGACGCTCGTCACCACTGGTCGATCACTCCGTCGCTGAACGGAATATCTCTTCCGAGAGGGAAAATCTCATGTCTGTAGTGAAGAAGAGCGCCGTGCGCATCGCGAGCGTCGCTGCCGCGGCCGCCGCCGCTGTCGGTCTGTTCTCGACCGGCGCCGCCAACGCCGATACGTTCGTGCCGCTGCCCGGCGCCGAACTGCACCACACCCTGCCCAACGGGCTGGGGGTCACCGCCCGGATCGCCCACGAATCCGCGCTGATCAACCCCTCGATGGGTTCCACTCCGCTGCACCGCAACGCCTGGGTCTCGGCCAGCGCGCAGGTCGAGGTGCACGGTAAGCACAACGGCACCAAGATCACCCCGGGTTATGTCGTGGGCTGCCAGGTCGATATCAGCGGCGGTGGCGCCAACGGCGGTGCCGACGCGTCCACCAACGGGGATACCGTCACGGGCAAACTCAGCACCGGCGGCAACCTCACCCTGGGCCCCGGCCAGGCCACCTCGTTCCTGCTGCTCGATATCGAGAAGCCGGACGTGTACGGCAACGAAGGCCATACGTTCGCCACCAAGTTCACCGGCCCCAGCGGCTCGGTGACCTGGTCCGACAGCACCATCGCCCTCAACGGATGCGGTGGTTACGCTCAGGCCCGCTCGTTCGTGCGAGTCGAGGTGGCCACCGATAACGGCACCTCCGAGTTCCGTGTCTGGGGCCAGCCCTTCAGCCTCGGCTGATCGAGCACGGTCCGCAGAATCGACGTAGCCCCCCCCACACCCGCCCGGGCGGAGGGGGGGAGCCCCCGGCGGGGGGGGGGGAAGCACCCCCCCCCCCCCGGGAACACCCCCCCCCCGCGGCCCGCCCCCCCG